>DATCUN010000246.1:0-2602 GCA_036561825.1 Pseudomonas sp. | reverse complement strand
GTCGAACTTGCTGCCGCGGCTGAAGCCCTTCCAGTCGCGCTCGACGATGAACGCGGTGATGCCGTGCGCGCCCTTGTCGAGGTCGGTCTTGGCGTAGATCACGTAGGTGTTGGCGTCCGGACCGTTGGTGATCCAGGTCTTGCTGCCGTTGAGGACGAAGCGGTCGCCTTTCTTGTCCGCGCGCAGCTTCATCGACACCACGTCGGAGCCGGCATTCGGCTCGCTCATCGCCAGCGCGCCGACGTGCTCGCCACTGATCAGCTTGGGCAGGTATTTGGCCTTCTGCGCCGGGTTGCCGTTGCGGTTGATCTGGTTGACGCACAGGTTGGAGTGGGCGCCGTAGGACAGCGCGACCGAGGCCGAGGCGCGGCTGATTTCTTCCATGGCCACCACGTGGGCCAGGTAGCCGAGACCCGCGCCGCCGTACTCCTCGGCCACGGTCACCCCCAGCAGGCCCATCTCGCCGAACTTCTTCCACATGTCGGCGGGGAACAGGTTGTCGTGGTCGATGGCGGCGGCGCGCGGCGCCAGCTCGCTGGTCACGAAGGCACGCACCTGGTCGCGCAGCATGTCGATGGTTTCGCCGAGGGCGAAGTTGAGGCTGGAGTACGTCATGGAACCACCTTTGTCTGTCTTGTAGTTGTGCGGTTTGCGGAGTCGTTCGGTGGCCGTTGCCGGGGGCTCCGGCATGTTAATCCCGACGTGCCGCAGAGATGGTGAACTCTGCTTTCAGCGTAGTGCCGAAGTGTGTCCGGCGACGCTTTCTGGTGGCTTGTCAGGTAGTCACCTTTACGTTAACGTAAACAAACCCCGCGGCGACTGTCAACTGCGAAGTCGGCGCCGGAACAGCAAGACTCAGAAGTGGCAAACCTCATAACAAACATAAGACTGAGGGATTCTATGAATCTTCCGAGCTATACCTGCGGAGCGCAGGAGCAACCGTTGTTGGCGATGACCATCGGTGCGGCCTTCGAGCGCACGGTTGAGCGTTTTGCCGAGCGCGAGGCGCTGGTGGTGCGCGACCAGGGCCTGCGTTTCACCTGGGCCGAGCTGGCCGCGGCGGTCGACCGCTGTGCCCGCGCCTTCATCGCCCTCGGCCTGCAGCCGGGCGAGCGCCTCGGCATCTGGTCGCCGAACCGCGCCGAGTGGACCATCGCCCAGTTCGCCAGCGCCAAGGCCGGCGTGGTGCTGGTCAACGTCAATCCGGCCTACCGCCTCACCGAACTCGAATACGCGCTCAAGCAGTCCGGCTGTCGCTGGCTGATCTGCGCCGACACCTTCAAGACCTCCGACTACCATGGCATGCTCGCCGAGCTGCTGCCGGAGCTGGCCGCCAGTGCCATCGGCGCGCTGCAGAGCCACATGCTGCCGGAGCTGCGCGGGGTGATCAGCCTCGGCGCGCAGCCGGCCGACGGCATGCTCGGCTGGCAGGCGCTGCAGGCCATGGCCGAGCAGGTCGGCCCGGAGCAGCTGCGCGAATGCGGCGAGCAGCTGCAGTTCGACGAGCCGATCAACATCCAGTACACCTCCGGCACCACCGGCTTCCCCAAGGGCGCCACCCTCAGCCACTACAACATCCTCAACAACGGCTACCTGGTCGGCGAGAGCCTCGGCCTGACCGAGCACGACCGCCTGGTCATCCCGGTGCCGCTGTACCACTGCTTCGGCATGGTGATGGGCAACCTCGGCTGCCTGACCCACGGCAGCACCATGATCTACCCGAGCGCCGCCTTCGAGCCGCTGGCCGCCCTGCAGGCGGTCGCCGAGGAACGCGCCACCGCGCTGTACGGCGTGCCGACCATGTTCATCGCCATGCTCGACTACCCCGAGCGCGGCGGCTTCGACCTGTCCAGCCTGCGCACCGGGATCATGGCCGGCGCCACCTGCCCGATCGAGGTGATGAAGCGGGTGATCGCCGAGATGCACATGAAGGAGGTGCAGATCGCCTACGGCATGACCGAGACCAGCCCGGTGTCGACCCAGACCGGCCCGAGCGACGACCTCGAGCGCCGCGTCACCAGCGTCGGCCGCACCCAGCCGCACCTGGAGAGCAAGATCGTCGACGAGCAGGGGCGCATCGTGCCGCGCGGGCAGATCGGCGAGCTGTGCACCCGCGGCTACAGCGTGATGCTCGGCTACTGGAACAACCCCGAGGCGACCCGCGAGGCCCTCGACGGCGCGCGCTGGATGCACACCGGCGACCTAGCGACCATGGACGACGAGGGCTACATCAAGATCGTCGGGCGCAACAAGGACATGATCATCCGCGGTGGCGAGAACGTGTATCCGCGCGAGATCGAGGAGTTCCTCTTCACCCATCCGGCGGTGGCCGACGTGCAGGTCATCGGCGTGCCGGACAGCAAGTTCGGCGAGGAGATCGTCGCCTGGGTCAAGCTGCATCCCGGCCAGGCGGTCGAGCCCGAGGCGCTGCGCGGCTACTGCAAGGGCCGCATCGCCCACTTCAAGACGCCGCGGCACATCAAGTTCGTCGACGACTTCCCGATGACCATCAGCGGCAAGGTGCAGAAGTTCCGCATGCGCGAGATCAGCGTGCTGGAGCTGGGGATCACCCAGCACTGAGGCGGCAGGAGAGGGGGATCGT
>DATCUN010000245.1:0-3864 GCA_036561825.1 Pseudomonas sp. | reverse complement strand
ATCTGCGCCTGCGCCAGTTCGGCCAGCCAGTCCGGTGCCGGCGTTGCCGGCACGCTGCCGAGCCAGGTGTGCCCGGCGCCGGCGAACACCACGTGGAAGTCGGCGCGACGGAAGGCGCCTTCGGTGCTGGAGGCGAACAGGCAGCGTGCCTGCGGCAGCAGGGCGGCGACTTCGTCCTGGCTGCCCAGGCCGTTCTGCAGCAGGACGACCTCGGCGTCCGCGGCCAGGCGCGGGCGCAGGGCGCGGGCGACCGCGGCGGCATCGTAGGCCTTGCTCGCCAGCAGCAGGCGGCGGATCGGCGTGGTTGCGGCGAGGGTTTCGGCAGCTATCGGCAGGGTCTGGCAGCGGCCGTCCTGCTCGAAGGTCAGGCCGCCGGCGGCTTGGAACTGGGTGAGACGGTTGCCGTCGCGCAGCAGCAGGGATACCGGCAGGCCGGCCAGGGTCAGGCGCGCGGCCCAGATCCCGCCGAGACTGCCGGCACCGAGCACGTGCCAGGTCATGGCGCGGAGGCTTGGGTGCGTTTGACTCGGTGGCTGGCGATGCGCCCGCTGCTACGGGCCTCGTCCAGCTGCTCGGCGGCCTGGCGGAGCAAGTCATCGATGCGCAGCGGGGCATCGCTGGCGTCGACGCAGACCATCGACACGGCGGCGTTGATCTGCATAAAGCCCTCGCTGGTCTTCAGCGCCTTGAGGTTGAGGCCGTCGTGCAGGCGGCGGAAACTGCTGGGGCTGCACTCGCGGAGGTCGTTGACCATGGCGACCACGGCGAACTGCCGGTCGTCCACGCGCACCAGAACATCCAGCGGGCGCACCATGTTGCGCAGGCGGCGCGCGATGTTGTACAGCAACTCGCGCTGGAAGCCCTCGCCATGCCGGCTGCGCAGATCCTCCAGGCCGATCAGCAGGTAGCACAGCGCGCCGCCGCGCGACTCGAGCTGGCGCAGGGCGTCGCCGAGGCGCTGGCGCAGGTAGCGCAGGTTGCCCAGGCCGGTCAGCGCATCGACCACGTTGCGCTGCTCGAGGTTGGCGATATTGTGCGCCAGCAGGCGTTTTTCCTGCAGCAGACGTTGCATGGTGCCGCACAGGCGGTCGGCGGCCATTACCCGTGGCACCAGTTGCTCGTTGACGGTGGCCTTGTTGACGAAGTCGTCGACGCCGCGGTCGAAGGCCTCGGTCAGCAGATTGTCGCCGTCACCGCCGGTGAGCAGGATGATGTAGGTGTAGTGCTCGCCGAACTCTTCGAGCAGACGGACCTGGGTGGTCAGCTCCAGCCCGTCCATTTCCGGCATCATCCAGTCGGCCAGCAGCACGCTGGCCGGGCGCCGGTCGAGTTCGGCGAGCGCCTCGCTGGCGCTACCGGCGTAGCGGATGTCACGGTAGCCGGCCTGCTGCAGGGCGCGGCCGATCAGCGCGCTGGAAAACCGGGCGTCGTCCACCACCATGATGCTGAGGTTGGGATCGGGCATGGGCAGGGGCTCGGCGAAGGGGATGGAGGTGGCGGGTGCGGCACCATTGAGACGCTCAGTTATAATGAGGGCTCATTTTTACCGCAAGCCAGGCGCGATGCATCCGTGAACCGGGTCGCGCCGTCCATCTGGAGAGTCCCCATGCCCTCGTTCGACGTGGTGTCCGAACTGGACAAACACGAAGTGACCAACGCTGTCGACAACGCCATCAAGGAACTGGATCGCCGCTATGACCTGCGCGGCAAGGGCAGTTTCGAATTCAAGGAGAAGACCGTCACCCTGACGGCCGAGGCCGACTTCATGCTCGAGCAGATGATCGAGATCCTCAAGCTGTCACTGGTCAAGCGCAAGATCGATGTCCAGTGCCTGGAGTACAAGGACTCCTATGCGTCCGGCAAGGTGGTCAAGCAGGAGGTGACGTTTCGCGAAGGCATCGACAAGGAGCTGGCGAAGAAGATCGTCGCCCTGATCAAGGATCACAAGCTCAAGGTCCAGGCCGCGATCCAGGGTGAGCAGGTGCGCGTCACCGGCAAGAAGCGTGACGACCTGCAGGAGGCCATTGCCCTGCTGCGTACCCAGGATCTGGGCATGCCGCTGCAGTACAACAACTTCCGCGACTGATGGTTCTCCGCGCTCGCGGGCTCCTCGGTCGGATAGTCAAAGGCCAGCCTCTCGAGGCTGGCCTTTGCCGTTCTGCACCCTGCCCGTTCAGGACGACTGTGGCGGTTTGCTCAGCGCACTGCCGTTGGCCTGCTGGCGCTCGCGGCCCCACTGCAGGCCGATCAGCAGCAGGGTCGGAATGCCGATCAGCGCGGTGACCAGGAAGAAGTCAGCATAGCCGAGGCTCTCCACCATCACCCCCGAGTAGCCGCCCATCAGGCGCGGCAGCAGCAGCATGATCGAGCTGAGCAGGGCGTACTGGGTGGCGGAAAACTGCAGGTTGGTCAGGCTCGACAGATAGGCGACGAAGGCGGCGGTGGCCAGGCCGCCGCTGAAGTTGTCCGCCGAGATGGTGATCACCAGCATCTCGAGGTTCGGCCCCATGCCGGAGAGCATGGCGAACAGCAGATTGGTCGCCGCCGAGGCCAGGCCGCCGAGGAACAGGATCGGCAGGATGCCGAAGCGCACGATCAGCAGGCCGCCCACGCCGGCGCCGAGCAGGGTCATGACCAGGCCGAACAGCTTGCTGACGCTGGCGATCTGATCCTTGCTGAAGCCGAGGTCGACGTAGAACACGTTGGCCATCACGCCCATCACCGTGTCCGACATGCGGTAGGTGGCGATCAAGCCGAGCAGCACCAGCGCCTGCCAGCGATAGCGCTGGATGAAGTCGCTGATCGGCGTCAGCACCGGTGCCAGGCCGCGGCGGCCGAAGGACGACAGGCACAGCAGGGTGAGGATGACGTAGAGGGTGAAGCGCAGGAAGGCGCGGTCGTCGCGGAACAGATCGAACAGGGTCGTGCGGCTGGCCAGTATGCCCTGCACGTCGCTGTGGTAGAGCTGGGTGAACATCGCCGGCACCGACACCAGCAGGACGATCAGCACCACAACCGAAATCAGTTGGTGAGTCAGGCCGTAGCGGGAGGCGGCCTGCTGGATCGGTTGCGGTACCGGCGGTTCGCCCATCCACAGCGTGGTCAGCAGGCCGGGCAGCATCAGCAGGGCGAACAGCAGGTAGGTACTGGCCCAGGCCGGGTACAGGTAGTTGCTGCCGGTCGAGCCGAAGCCCTCGGCGACGAACAGCGCGCCGGCGGTGGCCAGCAGCATGGCGACCCGGTAGCCGGTGGTATAGCAGGCGGCCAGGGCGGCCTGCTGGGTGTCCTCGGCGATCTCCAGGCGGTAGGCGTCGAGGGCGATGTCCTGGGTGGCCGAGGCGAAGGCCACCAGCACCGCCACGGCGATCAGCCAGGCGAGGTGGGTCTGCGGGTCGAACAGCGCCATGCCGGCCAGACCTGCGGCCACCAGCAATTGCGCCAGGACCAGCCAGGAGCGGCGCCGGCCGAGGCGGCCGAGCAGCGGCAGTCGCCACTGGTCGAGCAGCGGCGACCACACCCACTTGAAGGCGTAGGCCAGGCCGATCAGGCTGGCGTAACCAATGGTCTCGCGCGCCACGCCGGCTTCGCGCAGCCACACCGACAGGGTGGAGAACACCAGCACCATCGGCAGGCCGGCGGCGAAGCCGAGCAGCAGGAGGGCGAGTGCGGAGGGGCTGGCATAGGTGGCGAACGCTTCGCGCCAGGTTCGACGGGGCATGGAGTGCTGCAGGGTCCGGGACAAAGTATGCACTCTAACTGCTCTGGTGCTCGGGATGCCAGCCATGGCGACGGATGTCCACCCGGTTGCCCGTCAGCGCCACGCCCTCGGCGGCCAAGCGGCGGCGCTGCTCGGCGCCGGCCGCC
>DATCUN010000244.1:0-1577 GCA_036561825.1 Pseudomonas sp. | reverse complement strand
GACTCAGACTGCCGCAGCGTCGTGGAACAGCGCGCTGTTGCGCTGTTCGATCAGCGCCTGCTCGATGGCGGCCTGGTGCACCTCGTCGGCGTGTTCCTCGCGGGCTTCCGGCTGGATGCCCAGGCGCTCGAACAGGCGCATGTCGCGGTCGGCGTCCGGGTTGCCGGTGGTCAGCAGCTTCTCGCCGTAGAAGATCGAGTTGGCACCGGCGAAGAACGCCAGGGCCTGCATCTGGTCGTTCATCTGCTCGCGGCCGGCGGACAGGCGCACGTGCGACTCGGGCATGAGGATGCGCGCCACCGCCAGGGTGCGGATGAAGTCGAACGGATCGACGTCCTCGGCCTTCTCCAGCGGGGTGCCCTGCACCTTGACCAGCATGTTGATCGGTACCGATTCCGGGTGCTCCGGCAGGTTGGCCAGCTGGATCAGCAGGCCCAGACGGTCGTCCTGCGACTCGCCCATGCCGAGGATGCCGCCGGAGCAGATCTTCATCCCCGCCTCGCGCACGTAGCCCAGGGTCTGCAGACGCTCGGCGTAGGTGCGGGTGGTGATGATGTTGCCGTAGAACTCCGGCGAGGTGTCGAGGTTGTGGTTGTAGTAGTCGAGGCCGGCATCGGCCAGCGCCTTGGTCTGCTCCGCGTCGAGGCGGCCGAGGGTCATGCAGGTTTCCAGGCCGAGCGCCTTGACGCCCTTGACCATCTCCAGCACGTAGGGCATGTCCTTGGCCGACGGGTGCTTCCACGCCGCGCCCATGCAGAAGCGGGTCGAGCCGATGGCCTTGGCCTCGGCGGCGGCCTGCAGGACCTTCTGCACCTCCATCAGCTTCTCTTTGTCCAGGCCGGTGTTGTAGTGGCCAGACTGCGGGCAGTACTTGCAGTCTTCCGGGCAGGCGCCGGTCTTGATCGACAGCAGGGTGGAGACCTGCACACGGTTGGGATTGAAGTGCTGGCGGTGCGCGGTCTGCGCCTGGAACAGCAGATCGTTGAACGGCTGCTGGTACAGGGCGCGGACCTCGTCGAGGGTCCAGTCGTGGCGCAGGGAGGCGTTGGCACTCATGGGCGGTTTCCTTGTTAGGGGGTAGCGCGCCCGAAGAACAAGTAGAATCGCGGGGCGGCAGGGATGGCCGCATCTTTACGGCAGCCTCGCGCGCTGTCAACTGCGAGGGAACGCATGGTTTACCAATGGTTAAAAAGCAGGCAGCCCTGCCTGCTCTGCGATCTGCCCGCCGATACGCCGCAACCGCTGTGCAGCGACTGCGAACGCGAGCTGCCCTGGCTCGGCCCGCACTGCCGGGTGTGCGCCCTGCCGCTGCCGGCGGACGGCCTGGTCTGCGCCCACTGCCTGCGCCGCGCGCCCAGCTTCCAGCGGGTCGAAGCCCCCTGGCGCTATGCCTTCCCGCTGGATGCGCTGATCACCCGCTTCAAGCACCAGAGCGCCTGGCCGTTCGGCCGCCTGCTCGGCGCGCTGCTGGCCGAGCACCTGCGCCATGCCTATCTGGAAGGCCTGCCGCGCCCCGACCTGCTGCTGCCGGTGCCGCTGGCGCGCCCCCGCCTGCGCCGGCGCGGCTTCAACCAGGC
>DATCUN010000243.1:0-5065 GCA_036561825.1 Pseudomonas sp. | reverse complement strand
GACGAACTGTTCTGCAGCCGCAACTTCGGCCCGGCGATCCACAAGTTCGGCGCCATCCTCGGCGGCGCGTTCAACTTCGTCGACCAGAACCTGTTCGGCGGCAAGATCCCGCTGACCCTGCACGACAACAAGCCGGACTACGCCTGCCTGAAGCCGGCCGCCGAGGCGCAGAAGATCGACTACCCCAAGCCGGACGGCAAGCTGAGCTTCGACAAGCTGTCCTCGGTGTTCCTCTCCAACACCAACCACGAGGAAGACCAGCCCTGCCACCTGAAGCTGGCCGATGCCTCGATCCCGCTGGGCAAGAACCTGCCGCTGTACGACGAGCCGGCGCAGCGCTACTGCCCGGCCGGGGTGTACGAGATCGTCACCCTGGAAAGCGGCGAGAAGAAGTTCCAGATCAACGCGCAGAACTGCGTGCACTGCAAGACCTGCGACATCAAGGACCCGGCGCAGAACATCACCTGGGTGGCGCCGGAAGGCACCGGTGGCCCCACCTACCCCAACATGTGACCAGGCGGAGCTGCCCCGAGGGGCAGCTCCTTACCCCTGCTCTAGATGATCTCGGCGCAGAAAAGGTCGAGGCGGCCATCGGCGGGACTGCTGCGCACGACAATGCTGTAGTTTCCACCACGCAATTGCTCGAGGGCGACCGGGATCCGCTTCGACAGGTGCCCGAAGCTTTCCACCCGCACGACTGCGTTCATGTCGTAGGCTGGCTCTGCGCCGAGGGCATTGCAGCTGCCAGGATAGATGTAGGTGTAGTAATGCAGGGGCAGTGCCACATGGGACGGTGCGCCACTGAGGGCGAAGACGATCGCCGTCCTGCTCCCCTCGGTCACCAGGGTCGCCCGACCGATCTCGGCGGTATTCTGAGGGCTGGCCTTCAGCTCGATTGAAACCAGCCCTCGCTCATCCGTCATTCCGTAGCTCTGGCTCGCTACTGCTGCAACCATCAACGCCAGCCAAGCTTTTCTGTTCATCGCTCGTGTCCTCCACGAAAACATCGCTGTGACCGACCAAAGGACGAGCATCGACCGTACGGGACGGTTGAGCGCATCCCGGCGGCCCTTTCAGACTAGTTCTGGAGCGAGGGTTTCTGGACAGGATCGGCGCATTTTTGAAACTCTTTCGCAACAACGGCTTGTGAGGTTATTTCAAGACCTGCGCAAGCGCAGAAACCAGGGAGCCCCGCGGTTTCTGCCTGTGCTCCTGACGATACTTTCGATTCTTGTAGGGTGCTGTCGATGCTCAACAACTACTCGGGCTGGGCGGAGGCCGGCATCGGCTTCTCGCTGAACAACTCGATGCTGATCGTCGCCGGCTCCCTGGTCGGCTCCTCGGGCACGATCTTCTTCCGCATCATGTGCAAGGCGATGAACCGCTCGTTCTTCAACGTCTTCCTCGGCGCTTCGGTGCCGAAGCCGGTACGACCGCCACGGCGGGCAGCCAGGAACAGCGCCCGGTGAAGAGCAGCTCGGCCGACGACGCCAAGAAGGTCATCAAGGACATGCTCAAGGCGGTCGAGTAAATCAGCCTGTCATGCAAGCGCCACTGCCCCGCATAGGGCAGTGGCTCTTTTTTCAAGGACGCTCCATGTCCTGTTTGACTGGGATACCAGGCCCTCACTGGGGCTGGTAGTAGCCCACCGCCACCAGGTAATTGCCGACCCGACGGATGTAGGCGTGCTTCGGCTCGTTCTGCTTGGTCACCGGGTTCAGCCACTGATAGTCGAACTCGCCCTCGCCCTTGTTGAGGGCAATGTCGAGCATCGGCTGGCCGATCAACTTGCCATCCGGCCCCTTGATCGATGCGAAGTCGCGTGCCAGCAGGCGCCGGTTGTAGCCGTGGGCGACGAAGCGCTTGGTCTGCAGGTCGACGACGAGGACGTACAGATCGCCCTGGTAGTAGCGCTTGTCGAACTTGTTGATGGCGTCTAAGGTGGCTTCGGGCTCGCTGGCCACCGCTTTTGCGGCCTCATCGAGCAGCTTGCGGGCATCGGCCGAATCGGCGCGCGGCATGTAGTAGCCGACCGCAATGACGTGGTCACCTACCCACTGGTAGAAGGTGTGCTTCTTGACGACCTTGCCGTCGAGGGTCCAGTCGCGGAAGGGGTATTCGATCTCCCCGACGTGCCCCTCGCCACCTTCCCGGGACATCAGTTTGGCACGCGCCTCGGCGCCAACCGCCTCGCCGATATCCTGACCGGCCAGCAGGATCGACGGCCCACCACTGGCTACCAGCACGCCCTGCGCGTCGACCACGTAGACGTAGAGGTTATCGACAGTGAACGGCCCACGGCGACTGAATGTGGCCAGCGCCTTCTCGCCTTCCTGACGATAGTAAGCGACAGCCTTGGCCAACATGGCTCTCGCCGCCTGCTCCTCCTGTGCATATTGCGAACTTCCCGCCACCGGCGGTGAATTCTCCGCGGCAACGACAGCTGCCGGCAGAGCCAGCGCCCCCAGCAGGACACCCATGCGAACCAGATCGGACATGTAAACCCCTTGTTTCAGCGTCAATTGTTTTTGGAATCGCCGCGGCGACCTTTGCCACCGTCCACCGGTCAGAGCCGACAGGAGTACACTCTCGCTCAAACGCAGTGAGCAAGGAAGCCCCTGAGTTGCCTGCAGCCCTTTGCGGGCTCGAGCGTCGTGGCGGCCGGAGCGACCGCCACGGCACGCCGGTCAGAACTGCTCGGCGTCCAGCAGGTACAGGCTGGCGCTGCCGGCCTTGATCGAGGCGCTCAGCGAGTGGATGCGCGGCAGGATGCGGGCGAAGTAGAAGCGCGCGGTGCCGAGCTTGCTGGCGTAGAAGTCGCCCTCGCCCTGCTTGGCCCGCGCGACGGCGGCCATGCGCGCCCACAGGTAGGCGTACACGGTGTAACCGAAGGCGTGCAGGTACTCGACCGAGGCGGCGCCGATCTCGTTGGGGTTGTTCTGCGCCTTGTCCAGCACCCAGGCCGTCAGCTCGTCGAGGTTTTCCACGGCGGCCTTCAGCGGGCCAGTGAACTCGCCCAGCGCGGCATCGGCGCCGGCGATGAACGCATTGATCTCCTCGGACAGATGCCGGTAGTAGCTGCCGCCGCTGGCGACCACCTTGCGGCCCATCAGGTCCAGCGACTGGATGCCGTTGGTGCCTTCGTAGATCTGGGTGATGCGGCAGTCGCGCACCAGTTGTTCCTGGCCCCACTCGCGGATGTAGCCGTGGCCGCCGAACACCTGCTGGCCGTGGATAGTGGTTTCCAGGCCCATGTCAGTGAGGAAGGCCTTGGCCACCGGGGTAAGCAGGGCGACCAGCTCTTCGGCGCGCTTGCGGGCGACGGCGTCCTCGCTGTACTTGGCGGTGTCGAGCTGCAGGGCAACGAAGCTGGAGAAGGCACGGCCGCCCTCGTTCAGCGCCTTCATGGTCAGCAGCATGCGGCGCACGTCCGGATGCACGATGATCGGGTCGGCCGCCTTGTCCCTGGCCACCGCGCCGGTCGGCGCGCGGCTCTGGATGCGCTCGCGGGCGTATTCGACGGCGCTCTGGTAGGAGCGCTCGCCCAGCGCCAGGCCCTGGATGCCGACGCCCAGACGCTCGTAGTTCATCATGGTGAACATGGCGTTGAGGCCCTTGTTCAGCTCGCCGACCAGGTAGCCGGTGGCGCCGTCGAAGTTCATCACGCAGGTGCTGGAGGCCTTGATGCCCATCTTGTGCTCGATGGAGCCGCAGCTCACCGCATTGCGCGCGCCCAGCGAGCCGTCGGCGTTGACCAGCACCTTGGGCACCAGGAACAGCGAGATGCCCTTGGCACCGGCCGGAGCGTCCGGCAGCTTGGCCAGTACCAGGTGGATGATGTTCTCGGAGAGGTCCTGCTCGCCGCCGGTGATGAAGATCTTGGTGCCGCTGACCTTGTAGCTGCCGTCGGCCTGTGGCTCGGCCTTGGTGCGGATCATGCCGAGGTCGGTGCCGGCGTGCGATTCGGTCAGGCACATGGAGCCGGTCCAGCGGCCTTCGTACATGGCCGGTAGGTACTGCGCTTTCAGCTCCTCGCTGCCGTGGTTGAGCAGCGCCAGACAGGCGCCGGCGGTCAGCATCGGATACAGGGCGAAGGACAGGTTGGCCGAGTTGATCATCTCCTCGACCTGGGCGCCGATCACCTTGGGCATGCCCATGCCGCCGAACTCCGGCGAGCCACCGACGCCGACCCAGCCGCCTTCGCCGTAGGCCTGGTAGGCCGCGGGAAAACCGGCCGGGGTCTGCACCGCACCCTCGTGCCAGGAACAGCCCTCCTCGTCGCCGCTGCGGTTCAGCGGGGCGAGCACCCCGGCGCTGACCTTGCCGGCCTCCTCGAGGATGGCCTTGGCAGTGTCGGCGTCGACGACCTCGGCCAGCGCCGGCAGATCGGCCCATTGTTTGGAAACTTCAAAGACTTCATTGAGCACGAAGTCCATGTCACGGAGGGGCGCTTTGTAGTCAGCCATTGGGAGCTCTCAGCCTATTTTCTGTTGTTGTCGTAGCCGTTGATTGCGCGGTGACGGAGTCACGATTCGGCCATTCACCGCTGTTTTTTTAGCAGGTCACCTTCGGCGCCCGCTTCGAACCTGGGGTGGATTTGCGGGTGGACCTGGGTCGAGGCCGAGGTGGAAGCGCTTTCCTGCGGTTTGGCGGTGCGGTTCTGGCGTGCTTGCCCGCAGGCAACCGCGCTCTGCACTCGCTTGGCGAGCTGGCCAGGCCTCCTTCGCTTCCGTAACATCCCCGCCCCTTTCCTCCACTCGCTGCGGCCGGCTGCGCCGGCTCGTATCCCAGGTAAGTCTCAGGTAAGCCATGAAAGCAAAACATCTGCGTGCCGATGTCCTGGCCGGACTCACCACATCCTTCGCCTTGGTGCCCGAGTGCATCGCCTTCGCCCTGGTCGCCCAGCTCAATCCGCTGATGGGGTTGTACGGCGCCTTCATCATCTGCACCCTGACCGCGATGTTCGGCGGCCGGCCGGGCATGGTTTCCGGCGCTGCCGGCTCGATGGCCGTGGTGATAGTCGCGCTGGTGGTGCAACACGGCGCGCAGTACCTGCTCGCCACCG
>DATCUN010000242.1:0-1530 GCA_036561825.1 Pseudomonas sp. | reverse complement strand
CAGTGGGGCAGCGACAGCCTGGCCAGCCTGCGCCTGAACCTGGCCGACTGGCTGGCCGAAGAGTCGCGCGCGCTGCTCGGCCGCCGCGAGGCGGAAGCGCGCTTCGCCGAGCTGGACCACCTCAAGCTCGCCCTCGACCGTCTCGAGGCGCGCAGCGAGCGCCTTGCCCGCCGCCTTCCGGAAGCCGACTGACCGCATGAAGCTGCTCGCCCTGCGCCGCCTGATCCATATCCAGCGCACCGCTGTCCGTTACCAGCTCGACGAGCTGCTGCTCGACCTGCCGCTGCCCTGGTGGCTGCGCAGCCTGCTGCGCGCCATGCCCTGGCGCTGGCTGCCGCGCAAACCCATCGAGATGTCGCGCGGCGAGCGCCTGCGCCGCAGCCTGGAAGACCTCGGCCCGGTGTTCATCAAGTTCGGCCAGCTGCTGTCCACCCGCCGCGACCTGCTGCCGCCGGACATCGCCGACGAGCTGGCGCACCTGCAGGACAAGGTGCCGCCGTTCCCGCCGGAGCAGGCGGTGGCGCTGATCGAGCAGCAGCTCGGCGCGTCGATCGACCAGGTGTTCAGCCGCTTCGAGCGCCAGCCGCTGGCCTCCGCCTCGGTGGCCCAGGTGCACGCCGCCCAGCTGCGCACGGGCGAGGACGTGGTGGTCAAGGTGGTGCGCCCGGGCCTCGAACCGGTGATCCGCCAGGACATGGCCTGGTTGTTCGTGCTCGCCAAGCTGGCCGAGCGCACCTCGGCCGACGCCCGCCGCCTGCGCCCGGTGGAGGTGGTGAAGGACTACGAGGGCACCATCTTCGACGAGCTCGACCTGCTGCGCGAAGCCGCCAACGGCAGCCAGCTGCGGCGCAACTTCGAAGGCTCACCGCTGCTCTACGTGCCGCAAGTGTACTGGCACTGGTGCCGGCCCAAGGTGCTGGTAATGGAGCGCATCTACGGCGTGCCGGTCACCGACCTGGCCGCCCTGCACGACCAGCACACCGACATGAAGAAGCTCGCCGAGCGCGGCGTGGAGATCTTCTTCACCCAGGTGTTCCGCGACAGCTTCTTCCACGCCGACATGCACCCCGGCAACATCTTCGTCAGCACCCGCACGCCGCACGACCCGCAATACATCGCCATCGACTGCGGCATCGTCGGCAGCCTCACCGCCGAGGACCAGGACTACCTGGCGCGCAACCTGCTGGCCTTCTTCAAGCGCGACTACCGCAAGGTGGCGCAGCTGCACATCGACTCCGGCTGGGTGCCCGCCGACACTAAGGTCAACGACTTCGAGGCGGCGATCCGCACCGTCTGTGAGCCGATCTTTGAGAAGCCGCTGAAAGACATCTCCTTCGGCCAGGTGCTGCTGCGCCTGTTCCAGACCGCGCGGCGCTTCAACATGCAGGTGCAGCCGCAGCTGGTGCTGCTGCAGAAGACCCTGCTCAACATCGAGGGCCTCGGCCGCCAGCTGTACCCCGAGCTTGACCTGTGGAGCACCGCCAAGCCGTTCCTCGAGCGCTGGATGCGCGAGCGCATGAGCCCGCTGCG
>DATCUN010000241.1:0-4330 GCA_036561825.1 Pseudomonas sp. | reverse complement strand
GCGCCCGTAAGGGCGGAAATCGGGCCTCAGCGCCCCGCGAACTGCCCAAATGGGCCGCGCGAGAGGCATAAAAGTCCAAAAAACTGCGTCATCCAGGTTTGCGCGGAAATTTTCGACGGCTTGTTCAGCGTAGCCTTAAGGTGATTATTCGACTTTGAGTCGGTTTTTGTCAATACAATCGCCCTGCGGTGGCCGGGGGTGCGTCGTGCATCGACGGTCTTCGCGGTCGTCACAAGGGGCTTGCCATGTCGAATCCACCTTTTCGTCGTCTGCTCGTAGTCGGTGCCGACAGCCCGCTGGGCCATCGCGTGACCGAGCTGCTATTGCGCATAGGAGATGTTTCGGTGACGGCCGGCAGCCCCAACCCTGACCAGCTTGCAGATCTGGTGGCCCGCGGCGCACAGATATGCCGCGTCGACGTCGACGATCCGGATTCGCTCCAGACGGCGTTCGGCGGTGTGCAGCGGCTGCTGCTCGTCGCCGACGACGGAGCCGGCACCGCAGGCCTGCGCCGCCGGCAGTGCGAGACCGTGGCGGAAGCTGCGGTCGGTGCGAGGCTCGAACACGTCGTTTGGGTGTCAGAGGCAAGTTCCGAACTCGGCTCGCCCCTGACTGAGGATGCGCAGGAGGTGAATCCGGCCATCGAGGCCAGCGGCATTCCCTGCACCTTCTTGCGTTTGAACCGGTATGCCGAGTCGCTGTTCGCAAGGCTGTCCCTGGCGCTGCGCTCCGGTTGGTGGTTGAGTTCGGCCGGGGAGGCGAGGGTGGCCTATGTGGCGCGCGATGATGCGGCCAGAGCTGGAGCCGCTGCGTTGTGCGCGCGCACGGCGGTGGGCCAGCGTGTCGATATCACGGGGCCGGCGGCACTGACGTCGGCGGAGGTGGTCGCCCTCACCAACAGCATTTTCGGCTCCCGGATCGAACTGGTCCCGATGGACGACGGGACGTTCTCCGAGGCGCTCGCGGCTGCGGGCATGATGCAGTCCGAGGCGGAGCGGATGCTGGCGGTTGAGCGTGGCGCCCGGGCGGGGCTGGAAGGCCGGGTCAGCGGCGCGGTCGAGTATCTGACGGGCCGGGCCCCGCGAGGACTCGCGGGGGTCCTGCTCGAGCACCGCATGGAGATCCTGCTTGCCAGTCGCAGCGGCGGTCGGTTCGTCAGCCCCGGTCTCCGTCGCTGACTGCAGGTGCCCGCGGCGGTCGTGCCACCAGGCCCTCCCCAGCCGAAGAGGCTCAGGCTGTGGCCTGCGGTCGCCTTCGGGGGGCGAGGAGCGCGCGCTGAGGCCTGTGCCGAGGCCCGCTGCGTCCCGCGTACGGGCAGCCGGCCCGCTCAGGCGGCCGACAAGCTGTCCCGAATCGCGGCGAGCGAGCGGACCTGTTGACCGTCGGCATCGAAGTTCCCCGGGGCCAGCCAGGCGAGGAACGCCTGCTTGAGCAGCGGCCATTCCTTGTCGATTACGGAATACCATGCCGTGTCGCGCGAGCGGCCCTTGTAGACGATGGCCTGGCGGAAGATGCCCTCGAAATGAAAGCCCAGCCGCAGCGCCGTCGTGCGCGACGGTGCGTTCAGGCTGTCGCACTTCCACTCGTAGCGCCGGTATCCGAGCCCGTCGAAGGCGTACTGCATCAACAGGAACTGCGCCTCCGTCGACGCCGGCTTGCGGCTGAGCAGCCGCGAAAAGGTGACCCCTCCCACCTCGATCACGCCGTTCTTGGGGTCGATCCGCATGAGCGAGAGCGTCCCGACCGCCTTGCCCTGCGCCGTGTCCACGACCGCGTAGGGCTTGGGATCGGCGCTGCGTGCGGCACCTTCCGCAAAGCTGCGGTGCTCGCCAGCATCGCGGTAGGGGCCTGCGAACAGGTAGGTGAAATCGCGGTCGTCGTGTGCGGTGCTGTAGGCCGCGAACAGGTCCTCGGCATGCCGTTCGGCATCCAGCGGCTCCAGGCGGCAGAACCTGCCCTGCAAGGTCACATCCGCTGGCGCGGGACGGGGCGACCAACCCGGCATGGGGTCGCCGATCGGTTGTCCGAACTGATTCACTGTGCTGCCGTTGACTGCGTTGTCCATCCGTCTCCTCCAAAAGATACAGGTGCGCCTGCGTGCACCCTCCATCATGCTGTGGCGATACGGGGCCACCGATCCTGCCGTTGCGGCGCCATGCCCCGTGCTGACCGCCTGTGTCAGGACCGGGCGCCACAAATCCCGTCGGAGATCCGCAGCGCCGTTGGCAGGGAATCCGTCAGGCCGAGGTGGTCGTGCCCGATCGCCAGCCACAGCCCCGGCTGGCCCTGCGCCTCGCTGATGACGGGCACGGAGTTGGGCATGCAGGGGCGGTGGCCCATCCACGTCTGCGCCGACAGACCCGCCAACTGCGGAAAGCTCTCGACGGCAATGCGCTGCAGCACGTCGGAGCGGCGCGCGTCGGGCGGCCGCGCCAGCCCTCCGATCTCGACCGTGCCGCCAAAGCGCAGCCCCAATTCCATGGGCGTCGCGAACACTTTCTTGCCGGCGAGCACGACCGTGCGCGAGATGACGCCATCGCCCCCTTCGAACTGGACGTGGTAGCCGCGCTGGCTCTCCAGCGGCACCCTGATGCCCAGCGGGTCCAGCAGCGTGCGCGACCACGCACCCGCGGCGACGACGACGTGCTCGAAGCGGCGGGAGCCAGCACCCTGCAGCCGCCAGCCGTCGCCTTCGCGCGTCAGCGCCGACACACCGGCGCGTTCGATTTCGCCGCCCGCACCGACGAAGGCCGCGGTCATCGCTTCCACGTAGCGGCGTGGATTCAGGATGGTCGCGTAGTCGTCTAGGAACATGCCGAACCTGGTAGCGGGCGGGCGCATTAGGTTCGAGCTGCTCGATCCCGGCACGGTCGAGGCACTGCGCGACGTAACCCTACTGCGCCCGGAGTTGCCACCAGAACCCTCAATTGATGGATCACCATCGCGTCATCCTTCGTTGCCAAGTGCATGGCGCGCGGCGGCTTCGACAGCGTCATGGTCGACCTTCAGAACGGGCTGCTCGACTACTCGTCCGCCATCCATGCGATCCAGGGGATGCAGCCGCATGGGGCAAGCCCTCTGGGTTCGTGTGCCGGCCAACGAGCCGGGGATGATCGGAAAAGTCCTCGATCTCGGTTTCAAGGGTCTCATCCGTCCGATGGCCGACTCGGTCGATGACGCGCGCAGGCTGGTGGCTGCGACGCGCTTTCTGTCGCCGGGCGAACGCAGCTATGGCCAGACGCGCGCACTTCTGTACGAGCGGCCCACGGGATTCGTGGAGCGGTCCAATCTCGATGTCTTGGTTCTGGCGATGATCGAGACGCGCGAAGCTTTGCGCCCACGTGAGCGAGATATGTTTCGTCGGCGGCTGGATGGCGTGTACATCGGACCTAACGACCTTGGGATCTCGATGGGCCACGGGGCGGCGATCGACCGGGAGGACGGGGAAGTCTTGGCCGCGTTCGACCACATCCTTGCTGCCGCCCGCGCGAGGCGCAAGTTCGCGGGAATTCATACAGCAAGCGTGGACCATGCTGCTCGGATGCTGGCCCGGGGGCTTCGACATGGCGATGGTGTCTAGCGACGCCAGTTTTCGGTAAGAGGGGGCAATGAACGGCGTCGCGCGCTTCCGGGACCGCATCGGACCCACCATGGCCTGAATAGGCTCGCTCGCAGCGCCGCTCACGGTCCGTGTTCGTCGCGCACCTACTGTGTCCGCGACGCCACGAGATCCCAAAGGGCGGTGGTGCCCCCATCCGCCATCGATGGGTCGGTGCCACGCGCGGGCCGGCCATGAAGGCCGCCTGGTGCTGCTCGATCCCTAGGACACCGCAGGCGCATTTCGTCAATAGGCCTGCGCTACGTAGTGGCCGCGCGCTCGCAGCATATGGCCGGCGCGCCGCTGTTCCAGCACGTGGGCGATCCATCCTGCCGTGCGGCCTACCACCCAGAGCGCGCCGGAGGCGCGCCGGGGCAATCCCAGTGCGAGCGTGAGGGTGGCGAGACCCACCTCGATGTTGGCGTGGATGCCGACCTTCTCGCGCACCTGATCCACGAACTTCGCCGCCAGCTCGACCTGCCGCGAGGCAGGCGCGATGGTCAGCGCCAACTGGATCAGGTACCTGGCGCGTGGGTCGCCGTCAGGGTAGAGTGGCAACCCGAAGCCGGGCAATCTCTGGCGCCGCTGATCGGCCTCGCGTACCCGGTCTTTCAGGCGCTTCTCCGTCTCGATGCCGTGCAGCAGCTCCTCCACGAGTTCGCAGCCGCCGGCCAGTGCGCTGCCGCTCTGCGCCGCCAGCGCGGCCATGATGCACGCGTGCAGCCCGGCGCC
>DATCUN010000240.1:0-5063 GCA_036561825.1 Pseudomonas sp. | reverse complement strand
GGTGCGGTCGACCAGCAGCTTGAGGCCGCGCCAGGACGACTCCAGCGACTGGAACTGCGGGTGGTGGAGGATCTCGTCCATCTGCCGGCTGAGCTTGGCGTCGATCTCCGCGATCATGCGGTCGACCATGGCCTTCTTCACTGGCTCGTGTTCGTTCTGCGGCTTGAGCAGCTCCTCGATGAAGGCCGACACGCCGCGCTTGGCGATCGAGTAGGCCTCGTCATCCGGGGTCAGCTTGGTCTCGGCGATGATGCGGTCGAGAATGCCGGCATCGGCGGTGTGGCGACTGCTTGCTACTGCTGCACGGGTACTCATCAATCAGCGTCCTTGTCGGTTGAGGTCAGGAATCCAGCTTGTCCTGGGCGGCCAGGCCCAGCTCGGCGAGCACGCGCTCGCGCGAGTCGTCGTCGGCCAGCACGCTCTCGATGGCCTTGCGGAAGGCCGGGGCATTGCCCAGCGGACCCTTCAGGGCGACCAGGGCATCGCGCAGCTCCATCAGCTTCTGCAGCTCCGGCACCTGCTCGACCAGGTTGGCCGGGTTGAAGTCCTTCATCGACTCGATGCGCAGCCTTACGGCCAGCTCCTCGTCGCCCGGCTCGTCCTGCAGGCGGTTGGGCACGGCGAGGGTCAGGCTCAGCTCCTGCTTGGCCAGCACGTCGTCGAAGCTGTGCTTGTCGATGGCGATCGGCTTGCGGTCCTCGATCTTGCGGTCGTCGCTGCGCTGGGTGAAATCACCGAGCACCATCATCTTCAATGGCAGCTCGATCTCTTCCTGGGCACCGCCGGTGGCGGGCTTGAAGGTGACGTTGATGCGTTCCTTGGGGGCTACCGTGCCTTCTTTGGCCATGTGGGTTCTCCATGTCGGTCATTCCAGTACCACCTCGAGGTCGAGGTGGCACAACCTGCGGTAGATCTCTTCCTTGCGTTCACGCACGACGTGGCTCTGCGGCAGCAGTTCGCAGCAGCTGTGCAGAAGTCGCAGCACTTCTAGGGCGAGATCGGGCTCCCAGTCGCCCAGGCCGGCGGCCTGCAGCGTCTGGTCGAGCGATTCGAGTTGGGTCTTGGCCAGTTCGTATTTCTTGGCGGCCAGGCACAGGCGGACCAGGCTCAGTTGCCAGAAGAAGCGTTCCCGTCCGCCGCGAGCCTGGGCCAGGCCCCGTTTGAGCTGCTGCACGGCGGGCTTCAGGCCGTCCGCGCGCAGCTGCGGCAGCACCTGTTGCAGGGCGTCCTCCCAGGCCGGCAGCGCTCCGGCGTCCACCGGCACCGCCTGCTGCCCGGCCTGCGGCAGCTGCAGGTGCGGCAGCACATGGCTGGCGATCCAGGCGCGGGTATCCGCATCGGCGAACGGCGCGCCATCGTGAAAGCGCAGCTCCTCGATGCCGGGAACCCGTTGCAGGAACAGCGCCAGCTGGATCTCCACCTCGCCCATGGCCTGGGCGGCATCCAGCTCCTGCAGGCATTCCCAGGCCAGGCGCTGGCCGTCGAGCCAGAACGGCGCGCGGGCCATGCTGGCCTCGAGGTCGACCAGCAGGTCGGCGTACAGGCCCTGGGCAAAGCGTTCGCGAAACCCCGCCAGCTTGTCCGCCGGCAGGCCGCGCAGCGGGGTGACCTGCTCGGCATTGCGCTCCGGCAGGCTGTCGATCGGCAGCCACAGCAGGGTACGGCTCAGGCGCAGGGCGCGCAGGTCGCTGGCCTTCTGCTTGAGCCACCAGGCGCAGAGCGGGCGGGCGGCCTCCTGCTGGCTGCGCAGCGCCTTCTGGGCATCCTTGTCGTTGTCGACGGGGCTGTTGGCGCTGAGGATCTGGGTGGCGACCTGCTTGACCTGGGCCAGCGCCGCGCCGACCTTGCCGGGTTCCGGGCGGCCTTGGGCGGCCCGTTCGACCAGCTCGTCGAGGCGCCGGCAGAACGGCAACAGCAGCGGGGCGGCGTCGCCCAGCTGTTCGCTCAGGCAGGCTTCGAGCGCTCTGAGCCGTTCGGCGAGGGCGCGGAACAGCGGCAGCTGCTCGCCGAGCGGCACGTCCTCGGCCAGTGCCTGTTCCAGGCGCGGCACCAGCCAGCCGATGGCGGCCGCACGGGTGCGTGGCTTGCGCGGATGCAGTTCGTCCCAGTGCTGCAGGCAGAGGTGATGCAGCAGGCTTAGCCCGGCGTGCAGGCCGGTGAAGGAGTCCTGCTGGTAGAGGCTCCAGGTCAGCCAGGCGGCGACCCGCAGATCCTTGGACTGCTCGCGCAGCACGGCCTCGCTGCCGGAGCGCACCAGCGCCCAGTCGATGCCGGCGGTTTCGTGCAGGGACGCGCTCTTGCCCAGCTCGTTTTCAAGCTGCTCGAAGGCGGTCGAATAACGCACGTCGACGCCGGAAAAGTCGTCCGGGCTAATTGGCGTGCAGGCCACTTCCATATAATGGGCAGCCAGCTTGCTGGAATAGGTCATCCGTTGACTCAATATATAAGAAGATATTCTTCAAGTTATCCCGAAAAGCATTTCGGGCGCCTGTTGATATCTTTGCTGTGCAACTTCTTGCGCACTTGTGGTGGCAGAAAGCTGCGCACATCCCTTGTCCGGCGGGCATCCTAGAGCGCTGTTGGCGGTTTAACAATGTGCCGGGGAATAAACCTTGTTTCCCGTATGGGAATATGGGAGTGGCGACACACATTGCGTGTGAATGGTTTCCATATTGTCCGGGGAATTTACTGCGATATTCCGGATTATGGATATTCGGCTGCAGGTTTGGCGAGTGCGGGTGATATTGCGGTGATGTCAGTTGGATATGCTTTTGATATGTGGCGTCTGGCTTGCAGAGCGGGAGTGGCGAGGTTGCGCAGATGGCCGACGCTTGGTTGCGCGGTCGTGTGCGGCCGTCGGCCGTCAGGAAGGCGCCCCACCCAGGGCGGGCCTGGGCGGGGCAATGCGCAGGGCCTCAGGCGGCCCGGCGCGGCAGCAGGAAGCTCAGCAGGAACAGCCCGGCGGCGCTGACCACGATGGACGGCCCGGCCGGGGTGTCCTGGTACCAGGACAGGGCCAGGCCGGCGCACACCGCGACCAGGCCGACCAGGCTGGCGCCGGCGGCCATCTGCTCGGGGCTGCGCGCATGGCGCTGGGCGCTGGCGGCGGGGATGATCAGCAGCGAGGTGATCAGCAGCACGCCGACGATCTTCATCGCCACGGCGATCACCACGGCGATCAGCAGCATCAGCGCCAGGCGCAGGGCGCCGACCGGCAGGCCCTCGACCCTGGCCAGCTCCTCGTGCACGGTGAGCGCCAGCAGCGGGCGCCACAGCCAGGCGAGCACGGCGAGCACCAGCAGGCTGCCGCCGATGATCCACAGCAGGTCGCCCGACCCCACCGCCAGCAGGTCGCCGAACAGGTAGGCCATCAGGTCGACGCGCACCTTGTCGAGGAAGCTGATGGTGACCAGGCCCAGCGACAGGGTGCTGTGGGCGAGGATGCCGAGCAGGGTGTCGGCGGCCAACGGCTGGCGCTGCTGCAGGGTGACCAGCAGCACGGCGAGGATGATGCAGCCGACGGTCACCGCCAGGGTCGGGCTGACGTCGAGCAGGAAGCCCAGCGCCACGCCGAGCAGGGCGGCGTGGGCGAGGGTGTCGCCGAAGTAGGCCATGCGCCGCCAGACCACGAAGGAGCCGAGCGGGCCGGCGACCAGCGCCAGGGCGAGGCCGGCGAGCAGGGCGTTGAGCAGGAAATCAGCCATGGTTGCAGTTGGGGCCGTGAATGTGGGGTTTCTTGGCCAGCACCACGCCGCCGTGCAGGTCGTGGGCGTGGTCGTGCTGGTGGTGGTAGATCGCCAGGGCGCGCGCGTCGTTGCCGAACAGCTCGCGGAAGGCCGGGTCGCCGCTGACCTTGTCCGGGTGGCCGGAACAGCACACGTGGCGGTTGAGGCAGATCACCCGGTCGGTGGCGCTCATCACCAGATGCAGGTCGTGGGAGACCATCAGCACGCCGCAGCCGTAGCGCTGGCGCAGGCGGCCGATCAGGCGGTACAGCTCGGCCTGGCCGGCGACGTCGACGCCCTGCACCGGCTCGTCGAGCACCAGCAGTTCCGGCTGGCGCAGCAGGGCGCGGGCCAGCAGCACGCGCTGCAGTTCGCCGCCGGAAATTTTCTGCAGCGGGCTGTCGATCACCTGTTCGGCGCCCACCTCGCTCAGCGCCGTCAGCGCGCGGGCACGATCCACGCCCGGCACCAGACGCAGGAAACGCAGCACCGACAGCGGCAGCGTGGCATCGACATGCAGCTTCTGCGGCATGTAGCCGACCCGCAGCTTCGGCTTGCGCCAGACCTCGCCGCGCTCCGGCTTGAGCAGGCCGAGCACCACGCGCACCAGGGTGGTCTTGCCGGCGCCGTTGGGGCCGATCAGCGTGACGATCTCGCCGCGGTGCACCTGCAGATGCGCGCCTTGCAGCACGTCCTGGCCGGCGAAGCGCACATGGATGTCGTCCAGTCGCAGCAGCGTATCGCTCATGCCGCACTCCGGCACGGCGTGCACAGCCCGACCACTTCGACGGTCTGGCCTTCGACGGCGAAACCGACGTTGCGCGCGGCGGCCTCGATGGCCTCGGCGATGGACGGTTGCTCCAGCTCGATGGCGGTGTGGCAGCTGCGGCAGATGAGGAACTGGCCCTGGTGCGGATGCTCCGGATGGATGCAGCCGATGAAGGCGTTGAGCGAGGCGATGCGGTGCACCAGGCCGTTCTCCAGGAGGAAATCCAGCGCGCGGTACACGGTCGGCGGGGCGGCGCGGCGGCCGTCCTGCTCGCTCAATACGGCGAGAATGTCGTAGGCGCCGAGCGGCCGGTGGCTCTGCCAGACCAGCTCCAGCACGCGCCGGCGCAGGGCGGTTAGGCGCACGCCCAGGCGCGCGCAGAGCGCATCGGCTTCGGCCAGCGCATGGCTGACGCAGTGGTCGTGGTCGTGGGGCGTGCAGGCCAGCGGAGTCTTGGACATGGGCGGCGACGTTCTGATGGAGAGACGTTATTATGTACCATTTCCAGCCTCCTGAGTGATAACCCGTGAAGCGTCTTTTCTCTCTCCCGCTGCTTGCCGCGTTGCTTG
>DATCUN010000239.1:0-24987 GCA_036561825.1 Pseudomonas sp. | reverse complement strand
CCGCACGCAACCCCGGCCGCGCCCGACCGGCACGAATGCGCGCCAGGCCCTGATGGACCAGGATGCGGTTGTTGGCGTCCAGCGGCACCACGTCGGCGACGCTGCCCAGCGCCACCAGGTCGAGCAGCTCGGCCAGGTTCGGCTCGGCCAGGCCGCGGCGGGCGAACCAGTCCAGCTCGCGCAACCGCGCGCGCAGGGCCAGCATCACGTAAAAGATCACCCCGACCCCGGCCAGCGCCTTGCTCGGGAACGGGCAGCCCGGCTGGTTGGGGTTGACGATGGCATCCGCCGCCGGCAGCTCGGGACCGGGCAGGTGGTGGTCGGTGACCAGCACCGCGAGGCCCGCCGCCTTGGCCGCGGCCACGCCGTCGAGGCTGGAAATGCCGTTGTCCACGGTGATCAGCAGTTGCGGCCGCTTGTCCAGCGCCACCGCGACGATCTCCGGGGTCAGGCCGTAGCCGTACTCGAAGCGGTTGGGCACCAGATAGTCGACATGCGCGGCACCCAGCATGCGCAGCGCCAGCACGCCGACCGAGCTGGCGGTGGCGCCGTCGGCATCGAAGTCGCCGACGATGACGATGCGCTGGCCCTGCTCAAGCGCGGTCACCAGCAGTTCGACCGCCGCGTCGATGCCCTTCAGCTCGCGATACGGGATCAGCCGCGCCAGCGTCTTGTCCAGCTCGGCGGCGGACTGCACGCCGCGGGCGGCGTACAGGCGGGTCAGTAGGGGGGGCAGATCGCCCAGGTCGGGCAACTCGGCGGGCAACGGGCGGGGTTCGATACGCATGACGTTCCGGAGCTTGACGGTAGGGGCGAATTTATTCGCCGTTCGGGTTCCCGAGGCGAATCATTCGCCCCTGCGCGACGGCTCTCTCAGCGCTCGCCGGCGAGCCATTCGAGCGGGACTTCGTGCTGGCCGCGCTCGTCGGTGATGAACAGCGAACCGTCGCTGATCATCACGCTCCAGCTGATCGCGCGCGGCATGTCCTTGGCCAGGTTCTCCAAGGCAGCCTGATCGACAGCCACCACGTTGATGTTCTTCAGGCTGCGCACGCCATCGAGCACCTTGGTCTGCCAGACGCGCAGGTTGCCGTAGGCCACCAGGCTGAAACGCTCGCAGCGGCGCGAGCACCAGGTGATGCGCTCGGCGTCCGGCTGGCCGACTTCGATCCAGTGCAGCACGCGGCCATCCAGACTCTTCTCCCACAACGCCGGCTCGTCGACATCCGACAGACCACGGCCGAACGACAGTTGCTCGTGGTACCACAGCACATAGGCAATCAAACGCGCCGCCATGCGCTCCTCGGTTTCCGAGGGATGCTTGGCGACGGTGAAGCGCAGGTTCTCGTAGACGCTGCGATCCAGATCGGTGAGGTTGAGTTCGACTTTGTAGGGCGTGGACTGCAGGGCCATGGACGGGTTCTTGGTGATCGGAAAAGGTCGCCAGTGTACTCCGAATCGACACCCGCAGGCCTGCACCGCTAGGCCGGCATCGGCTGCCCGGCGTAATGCTCGACCCGGTTGCGTCCGCTGGCCTTGGCCCGGTACAGCGCCTCGTCGGCCTGCGCCAGCAAGCGGGGCAACTCGTAGCCGGCCTGCACGACACTGGCGACGCCGATGCTGACGCTGAAGCGCAGCGCCGGATCGGGCATCAGCTCGCGGCACTCCCGGCGGATGCGCTCGGCCACCCGCTCGGCCTGCGCGGCGTCGGCATCGGGCAGCAGGCAGGCAAACTCCTCGCCGCCGATGCGCCCGCAGACATCGGACTGGCGGATACTCTGGCTCAGCACGCGACCGAAGCCGATCAGCGCCGTATCGCCCATGGCGTGGCCATGGCAATCGTTCAGCTGCTTGAAGTGATCGAGATCGCACATCAGCAGGGCCGCCGGACGCCCACTGCGCTGGCAGTACGCCAGCAGCACCTGCGCCTCGGCCATGAAGGCCCGGCGATTGCCGATGCCGGTCAGCGGATCGCAGTTGGCCACGGCGCGCAAGCGCAGCTCGGCCCGCTCGCGCACCATGGCCAGGGTGACGAAGGCAATGCCGATGGCGAACAGGAAGGTCTCCAGCAAGCGCCAGGTCACGAAGCTGTCGTCCAGCCCGCTCCACACCCGCTCGATGGCCTGGCCGCTGCCCAGCAGCAGCAGGCCCGTGCAGAACAGCACATGCATCAGCAGCAGCGCCACGGCCGGCGCGATGGCCACCTCCAGCTGCCGGCGCGCGCGCCACAGTTCCCATGCCGCCAGGCCGGCATACAGGATGGTGAGCAGGGTACCGACCGTTACCCGCAACGCCAGCGAACTCATGAAGTACGGCCACAGGCACAGCAGCGCCCACAGCAGCGCACCGCCGGCGACACCGGGCCAGCAGGGCTGGCGGCCGACGAACACGCGCATGGCCGCCCAGCCCAGGCCAGCCGCCAGGCGCAGCAGCACATTGCCGAGGACGATGGACAGGGTATCCACGCCGATGCCGCGCAGGCTGAGCAACAGGGTGCCCGGTGCCGCCAGCAGGAGCATGCCGGCCATCCAGCCGAGAGTCGCCTCGTTCTCGCTGCGCCGCCAGGTATGCAGCATCAGCCCGCCCAGCAGGGCGAGCACGCAGATGTCGAGCAGTAGCAGGGTCGGTAGATGCAGGGTCATGGGCAGATGCCGTGGCCATTGGCAGAGCGGCCGGCCGGAGCGCGGGCTGCAAAACTCCACTCTACGTGCGCACCGCCCCTGGAGCCAGAGGCGAAGTGCCACTACCCGGAAATATCACCCACGCTGCCGCACCCACGGATGGAGGTACACTCTGGCGCAGCCACGCCCACCCGCCCCGGAGCATCCATGACCAGCCCTGCCAAACCCCTCGCCGGCCTCAAGGTCATCGAACTCGGCACCCTGATCGCCGGCCCCTTCGCCTCGCGCATCTGCGCGGAGTTCGGCGCCGAGGTGATCAAGGTCGAATCCCCCGATGGCGGCGATCCGCTGCGCAAGTGGCGCAAGCTGTACGAGGGCACCTCGCTATGGTGGTTCGTGCAGGCGCGCAACAAGCAGTCGCTGACCCTCAACCTCAAGCATCCCGAGGCGCAGGCCATCCTCAAGCGCCTGATGCAGGAGGCCGACATCCTGATCGAGAACTTCCGCCCCGGCGTGCTGGAGAAGCTCGGCCTCGGCTGGGACGTGCTGCACGCGCTCAACCCGAAACTGGTGATGGTGCGCCTGTCCGGCTTCGGCCAGACCGGGCCGCTGAAGGACCAGCCGGGCTTCGGCGCGGTGGGCGAGTCGATGGGCGGGCTGCGCTACATCACCGGCTTCGAGGACCGCCCGCCGGTGCGCACCGGCATCTCCATCGGCGACTCGATCGCCGCGCTGTGGGGGGTGATCGGCGCGCTGATGGCGCTGCGCCACCGCGAGGTCAACGGCGGCCTGGGCCAGGTGGTGGACGTGGCGCTGTACGAGGCGGTGTTCGCCATGATGGAAAGCCTGGTGCCGGAATTCGACGTCTACGGCTTCATCCGCGAGCGCACCGGCAACATCATGCCCGGCATCACCCCCTCCTCGATCCATAGCAGTGCGGACGGCAAGCACGTGCAGATCGGCGCCAACGGCGATGCCATCTTCAGACGCTTCATGCTGGCCATCGGCCGCGTCGACCTGGCCGACGACCCGAGCCTGGCCGACAACGCCGGGCGCGATGCACGGCGCGACGAGCTGTACGGGGTGATCGACCGCTGGGTGCAGTCGCTGCCACTGGACGAGGTGCTGGCCGCGCTCAGACAGGCCGACGTTCCCGCCAGCCGCATCTACAGCGCCGAGGACATGTTCGCCGATCCGCAATTTCTCGCCCGCGACATGCTGCAGCGCGCGCGCCTGCCGGACGGCAAGGAATTCAGGATGCCCGGCATCGTGCCGAAACTGTCGGAGACGCCCGGCGGGACCGAGTGGATCGGCCCGCAGCTGGGCGAGCATACCGCCAGCATTCTCGAACGACTGGGCTACGACCCGCAGCGGATTGCCGCACTGAAGGCGCAAGGCACCGTGTAGGTCTGCCGGTCAGGAGCGGGCTTTGCTTTCGAGCTGCTCGCGCAGACCGTCAAGCTCCTTGCGGCAGCGGTTGAGCTCGCTGCGGTTGCGCGCCAGCGCGAACTTGAGACGGGCACGCAGGTAGAGGCTGAGCAGTACGCCGGCAAGGCCGCCGGCGACGAACGCCAGGGCGACGAAGAGCGCGACCGGCCATTCGGGGCTTTGCAGCGTCATGAACTGCAAGCGGGCCTGCCCCTGGTTCTCGAGGATGAAGACCAGCGTGAGCGCCGCGACCAGCAGGGCAGCAGCAATCACCAAGACGCGTTTGATCCAGAGCATGGGCTTTCCTCGAACGGGGCCGACCGGTGCAGGCCGCGTGAACGTCATTCCAATTCGTTGACGCGGTCGCGCAGCTCCTTGCCGGGCTTGAAGTGGGGAACGAACTTGCCATCCAGACGCACCGACTCGCCGGTCTTGGGATTGCGCCCGACGCGCGGCGCGCGGTAATGCAGGGAGAAGCTGCCGAAGCCGCGAATCTCGATGCGATCACCAGCGGCCAAGGCATGCGCCATCTGCTCAAGCATAGTCTTGATGGCCAGCTCGACATCCCTGGACGACAGTTGCCCCTGATGGGTAACGATGCGTTCGATCAACTCCGACTTGGTCATGGTTTTCCCTTGTGTTTCAAGCGGCTAGATCATCTTTGAATGTTTGTAGCATGCTCCACGGGGTTTGACCAGCCCATTGCTATTGACAGCACGAAGCGATTGTGTGACCTGCCGCTTAGGCCTGAAGCTTCTTGTGGCCGCCCGCGGCGGCGATTACCGTGGCGACCATTCTGCTAGGGAGAGTTGTCATGCGTATTGCACCTGTACTGGCCGTGGCGCTGCTGCCCCTTCTGGGCGGCTGCCAGTGGCTGCCGTGGTCGGCGAAACAACCGGAACCTGCGCCACTGCGCCTGCAGGGTGAGCTGACCCGCAGCGCGGGCGAACTGGTGCTGCAGCCGTGCCACCAGCAACGCAGGCTGTCCATCACCGCCGAGGACAGCCTGGGGCTGCCCTATGCCGTGGCCCGCCTGCAACAGAGTGAGCAACAACCCCTGTTCGTCGACCTCGCCGGTCGGCTGCAGGAGGACGCCAGCGGCGAGCAGTCGCGCCTGCGGGTCAACCGCCTGTATCGCCTGCAACAGGGGGCGCACCAGGGCTGCAACGATGCCCAGTTCAAGCGCCTGATCGTGCGCGCCAGTGGCAACGAGCCGGGCTGGGCGGTCAGCGTGAGCGCCCTGGGCATGATGCTCGAGCGCCCCGGCGTCGAGCCCCTGGCCCTGCCCTATGTCGAGGAGCGCCTGCCGGACGGCAGCCTGAGCTTCACCAGCGAAGCCGACGGCCGCCGCGTGGAACTGTGGCTGACGCCGGGGCGCTGTGTCGACAGCATGAGCGGTGCACTCGGCCACCTGCAGGCGCGCCTGCAGCTGGACCGCCAGCCGCCGCTGATGGGCTGCGCAGCGCTGGGCGGCGCGCGCGACTGAGCGGCCGGAGCGTGCCACGGGCCGCAGCACAAGCAGCTATGCTCCTGAATGAGAAGAACAAAAGGGAGTCAAAGCCATGCTGCGTATCGCAATCAACGGTTATGGCCGCATCGGCCGCGCAGTGCTGCGCGCCATCTTCCAGCAGGGACTGGCGTCACGCATACGCGTCGAGGCGATCAATGATCTCGGCGACCACGCCACCCTCGCCCACCTCACCCGCTTCGACTCGACCTACGGCCGCTATCCCGGCAGCGTGACGCTGCACGAGGACTGCCTGCAGATCAGCGGCCAGTCGATCCGACTGTTGCAGGAAAGGGATCCCGGCCGCCTGCCATGGGCCGAACTGGGCGTCGATCTGGTGCTCGAATGCAGCGGCAAGTTCAAGACCCGCGCGCTGGCCGAACAGCACCTGCTCGCCGGCGCGCCGCGGGTGCTGCTCAGTCATCCGCTGGACAGCGCCGACCTCACCGTGGTCTACGGCGTCAACCATGCGCTGCTGGGCGACCAGCAGATCGTTTCCAACGCCTCCTGCACCACCAACTGCCTGGCTCCGCTGGCGATGGTCCTGCACCAGGCCGTGGGCATCCGCCAAGGACTGATCAACACCGTGCACTCCTACACCAACGACCAGAACCTGCTCGACCAGGCGCATAGCGACCTGTACCGCGCACGGGCGGCGGCGCTGTCGATGGTGCCGACCAGCACCGGCGCGGCCAAGACCATCGGCCTGGTGCTGCCAGAACTGGCCGGACGGCTGGACGGCCTGTCGGTGCGCGTACCGACACCCACGGTATCGCTGCTGGACCTGACCTTCATCGCCGAGCGCGCGACCAGCGTTGCCGCCCTGCGCGACATCCTGCTGGCCGCCATACAGGAACTGCCGGTCGGCGTCATGGACTGCAACGAACTGCCCCTGGTGTCCTGCGACTTCGCCGGCCACCCCGCCTCCTGCGTGGTCGACCTCAGTCAAATCCGCGTGCAGGGCGACCTGGTCAAGGTGCTGGCCTGGTACGACAACGAGCGCGCATTCGCCCTGCGCATGCTGGACGTAGCCCAGGCTTGGGCCGGCTGAATAAGACGGTGGCGGCTCGGTGCGAGCAGAAGGGGGACGCAGCCAGACCAGTCGGCGTGCGCTATGCGGGATCTTGCCAAGCACTCAACAGATGCTCACCTGCCCCTCCAGGGCAGGCGAGCAATGAGCTGTAGCGGCAAGCAACAGACTCAGTGAGCCACGCGGCTGGTGCCGTTGACGGTCAGGACACGCACCCGGTCGCCAACACGGAAGACTTCGCCCTCGGACACTTCCTGGACATAGGCGCGCATGGTGCCATCGTCCTCGCGCACGGTGATTTCCACACCCTGAGTACGGGTGAAGCCCTCCTCGGTTGCCGCACCGAGCAGACCACCGGCCACGGCACCGATCACCGCAGCCACGGCACTGCCGCGCCCGCTGCCGATCGTGCTGCCGCCGATGCCGCCGGCTACCGCGCCAGCCCCGGCGCCGATCGGCGTCTTGGTGCCCTCGATACGTACCGGACGCAACGCGGCGATAGTCCCCATGCGCACGGTTTGTACCGCCCGTACCTCATCGCGCGAATAGGTTTCGCCGCTCAGGTTGGAGGCACAACCACCCACTGCCAGGGCCGCCACGGCCAGACTCAGGAATACAGCTGATTTGCGCATGACACTTCTCCGTTTTGCTTGCCGCCTTGCCCGCCCGGAGCCAGCGCTTTTCCAGCGCGCCATGATCGGCTAGGGTGGGCACGCCTTTCTGGGAGCCCGATATGGACTACTTCATCATCTTCATTACCACTGTAACCGGTTTGTACTTCCACTGGTGGCTGTACAAGCGGATCCAGCGCTGGACCGATCGCGACCTGGCCCTGTCCTTCGCCGGCGATGACCCGGCCAAACGCGCCTACATGCTCGAGCGCCTGCAACAGGCACAGAGCGAAGGCATCAAGCGCAAAGCCCTCGGCGACTGGCTGGAGCATGCTGCAGCCCAATACCGGCCTGCAGCAACCGCAACGCCACAGCAGCCCTGATCAGGGCGCCAGGCGCTCACGCACCCACGCAGCCCCTTCAAGACGATAGTTTAGACGGTCGTGCAGGCGGCTCGACCGTCCCTGCCAGAACTCCAAGCGCTCCGGCACCAGCCGGTAACCGCCCCAATGCTCCGGACAGTGCGGCGCGGTTTCCATGAAGCGCCGCTCGGTCTCGGCCAACAGCCGTTCCAGCTCACCGCGCCCGTCGATAACCTGGCTCTGCGGCGAAGCCCAGGCACCCAGCCGGCTGCCCAGCGGACGCACCTTGAAATAGGCGTCCGATTCAGCCGGCGTCACCTTCTCCACCCGCCCCTCGATGCGCACCTGGCGCTCCAGGGTTGGCCAGAAGAAGGTCATCGCCGCGCGCGGATTGGCCAGCAGCTGTTCGCCCTTGGCGCTGTCGTAGTTGGTGAAGAAGGTGAAGCCACGCTCGTCCAGCGCCTTGAGCAGCAATACCCGGCAATGCGGCTGCCCCTGCGGATCGACCGTGGCCAGGGTCATGGCATTGGCCTCCACTGGCGCCTGTTCGGTCTTGACCGCCTCGGCAAACCAGTGGCGGAACAACGCGAACGGCTCCAGCGGCGCCAGCTCCTCGGACAATCCGTCCCGGGTGTAATCGCGGCGCATGTCGGCAAGCGACTGGGTCATGGCAGAACTCCTTGGGCGATGAATGTGTCAGCTTAACCCCGGCTCGGCCTTGCCGCCCATGATCGACAGCAAGGCCATCGCCACTCAGCGGCTGTTCTGCGCCACCAGCGCCGCCAGGTAGTCACGCTGGGTCAGGATGATCTCGATCCGACGGTTCTGCTCACGCCCCTTGAGGTTGTCATTGCTCGCGCGCGGCTTGTCCCCGCCCATTCCGCGCAGCATCAGCCGGTCGTTCTTCAGGCCGCTCATGCGGAAGATCGACCCCACCGCCTGCGCCCGCTCCAGGGTCAGCTTGCGGCTCTGCTCTGCGTTACCGCTGCCATCGGCGTGCCCCAGCACCAGCACGGCGCTCTGCGCATCGCCCGCGACCAGCTTGGCCATCCGGCTCAACGGCCCGAGCGTGACCGGCAGCAGCATGTGCGGGCGATCACGATTGAAGGACGTATCCGCCGGTGCCACCAGCACCAGCAGGTCACCGCGACGCTCGACCTCGAACTTGCTGCCTGCCACCGCGGCTTTCAGGCGCTTCTCGTTGTCGTCCAGCCAGGCCTTGCTGACCGGCTGGCGCTCGCTCTTCTTCGACTGGAGCTGGGCCTGGGTGTCGACTGCCTTGTCCTTGCCACCAAACCGCCACCAGCTGCTGCCTGCCTTCTTGACCTCGGTTTTCTTGACCTCGGCCTGCGTGGCCTTCAGGGCATTGTCGTCAGCCGGTTGCGCCGCAGCCGGCTCTGCCTTCGGCTCGACCTTGCTCACTGCAGTCGGTTCCGGCTTCTGCGCGGCTTTCTTCTGCTCGAGCTTGGCAGCGACCGGCGCGGCCTTCTTCGACTCAACCCGGGATGCTACCGGCGCCGGCTTCTGCCCGGTCTTCGCGGCCGTTTGCGGCTTCTTCTCGACCGGCTTGGCCGGGGCGAGCTCGGCCTTGTCCTCCACCTGCTTTGCAGCCTCTGCGGACTTGCCTTGCTCTGCACGAGCCGCCGTCTCCTTCCCACCGAACGACCGCCAGCCATCCTTGGCCGAAGCGTTACCGGAATCGGACTTGCTGGCACAACCGGCCAGAGCGACACACACGAACAGAGCTGCAGGTTTTACGAGAGACATGATCATTTCCAGTTGAACGAGACAGAACGCTTGCGGGCCAGAGACCTTTTCAGGCAACCCCGCCAGCGGCTCCGGATGATTGGCCCAGGTGCTCAGCGCACAACGCGCGACGCCTAGGCATCAGTAGTATAGGTGCCGGCCCAAAAACGGGCAGATAGTGCCGTATCGAACGGCAGGTAGCTACTGCTGGCCAGTGGCCGTATCAGCCGCCTGCCGGACCCGGCGGGAGGCCGAGAAACTCCGCCACAGACTGGCCATCGAACGGCCAGCCCAGCTCGGCTGCGGTGTCGACTCGGCGCAGGACGGGGATGCGCAGACCATAGGCCTCGACCCACTCCTCGCGCTCGGCGATGTCGACCAGCTCGACCTGCAGCCCCAAGCCGACAAAAGGCATGAGCTGCTCCTCCGCCTGTTCGCACAGGTGACAGCCGAGGGTTCCGAACAGCAGGCAATCGGGCAGCATGACGTCGCTCATGGTGAAGGGCCGAGACGGCAGTTTAACATGCGCGACAACCGCCCGATGGCGCACACCAACCCAGGCCGCTCTGGACGCTGGCACCATGGATTGGGCACCCTGCGGGGGCTTTGTGCCCCTTTCGTCTCTAGAGAGCTATCAGTGTTCGTCAATCTACTGATCATCCTGGCCGCCTCGCTGCTGGTCATCGCCCTGTTTCGCCGCCTCAAGCTGCCGCCCCTGCTGGGCTACATGAGCGTTGGCCTGGCGCTCGGCCCCGGCAGCCTGGGCTGGCTCGAACAGCACGAGGACATGCCGCTGCTCGCCGAGTTCGGCGTGGTGTTCCTGCTGTTCAGTCTCGGCCTGGAGTTTTCCCTGCCGCGCATGCTCGCCCTGCGCCGGGTAGTGTTCGGGCTCGGCAGCCTGCAGGTCATCGCCTGCACCCTGCCGCTGGCCGGCCTGCTCCACCTCGCAGGCCTGACGCTGCCGGCCGCACTGCTGCTGGGAGGCGGACTGGCGCTGTCCTCCACCGCCATCGTCACCAAGGAACTGGGCAGCCTCGGCGAAGTGTTCACCCCTCACGGGCAGAACGCCATCGGCGTGCTGCTGTTCCAGGACCTGGTTGCAGTACTGTTGCTGACCATGATCCCGGTGATCGCCGGCGGCGCCGAACAGACCTGGTACTGGGCGTTGCCGATCACTCTGGGCAAGGCCGCACTGCTGTTCACGGCCCTGCTGGTGGCCAGCCGCTGGCTGCTGCCGCGGCTGTTTCACGAGGTAGCCCAGGCCAATGCCGCCGAACTGTTCGTGCTGCTGGCACTGGTGATCGTGCTGCTCACCGCTTGGCTGACCCACCTGCTGGGCCTGTCCATGGCGCTGGGCGCCTTCCTCGCCGGCATGTTGCTGGGCGAGAGCCACTATCGGCACCAGATCGAAGCCGACATTCGCCCGTTCCGCGACATTCTCCTCGGCCTGTTCTTCGTCAGCGTCGGCATGCTCATCGACCTCAGCCTGTTTGCCTCCCACGGCCTGCTGATCCTGGGCATGGCGGTGCTCTTGCTACTGCTCAAGGGCAGTCTGGTGGCGCTGCTGGTGCGTCTGCGCGGCGACAGCAGTGAAAGCGCCTGGCGCAGCGGACTGGCGCTGGCCCAGGGCGGCGAGTTCTGCTTCGCCCTGGTCTCCCAGGCCCAGCAGGCCAGGCTGGTGTCGATCGAGACCGGCGGACTGATCTTGGCCGCCACCTTCTGTTCAATGGCCGTGACCCCGCTGCTGCTGCGCGCTGCGCCACACCTGGTCGCCCGTCTCGGCCAGCGCCCGCATGCCGAAGGTAGTGCCAGGGAGATTGCCGCTGCCTGTACCGAGCTTGATCAGCATGTCCTGATCTGCGGTTTCGGCCGGGTCGGCCAGTCGATCGGCCGCTTCCTGCGCAGCGAGGGCATCCCCTTCGTGGCGCTGGACAACGACCCGGTCCGCGTACAAGAGGCTGCCGCCGGCGAACACAGCGTGCACTTCGGCGACGCACGTCGTGGCGAACTGCTGACTGCACTCGGGGTGGCGCGCGCGCGGCTGCTGGTGATTGCCGCCGACAATCCCGAGCACGCTCTGGCAACGGTCAAGGAGGCGCGCAAATTCTCCGAAACCCTGCCGATCCTGGTGCGCACCCGCGACGACAGTCACCTGGCCAGCCTGCAAGCTGCCGGCGCCAGCGAAGTGGTCCCGGAGCTGCTGGAGTCGAGCCTGATGCTCGCCTCCCATGCCCTGGTCATGCTCGGCCTGCCAGAGCGGCGCGTACAGGCCCGCATCGACGAGGTACGCCGCAGCCGCTACCACATGCTGCATGGCTTCTATCACGGCGCCAGCGCCAACCTGCTCGATCAGCAGGGGCGACCGCGCACCTTGCTGCACGCGGTCAACCTGAGCGCCGACGCCTATGCCTGCGGTCGCACACTGGCCGAACTGGACCTGCCGGCGATGGGCGTTGCGCTACAGGCGGTACGCCGCGATGGCGGAGAGCTAGCACTACCCGGCAACCATGCCCTGTGCGAAGGCGATGCCCTGCTGCTGGCCGGCCCGCTGGATGCCATCGAAAGCGCCGAAGCCTGGCTGCTGGCAGGCATTCGATAAGCAGGCGATTTTGTTAAATAGTTAATGACGCTGGATTAACTATTTAATTATCGGACAAGCCCTCATCGTTCCACGATGGCGTCGGCAAAACAGGAAAAACATATACCAACGTATAAGAGCCGCCGTCATAATGTCGTGTTTAATTCACACATAGTTTTACAAACATCAGGGTTACCCCTGATGTACGACTAAAAAAAACAAGGAGCACACCCCAATGAGCTTGACTCCCCTCGCTCGCGCCGTTGCACTGGCGACCCTGGGCGCCGGCATGATCCTGCCGAGCCTGGCCCAGGCCGACTTCGTCAAAGACAGCAAGGCCAGCCTGGAGCTGAAGAACTTCTACTTCAACCGTGATTTCCGCAGCAATACTTCCGGCAACCACAAGGCTGAAGAATGGGCGCAAGGTTTCATCCTGCGCATGGAGTCCGGCTACACCGAAGGCACCATCGGCATGGGCGTGGATGCCATCGGCACCTTGGGTCTCCAGCTCGACTCCGGCCGCGGCACCAGCGGTACCGGCCTCCTCCTGCGCGACCGTGAAACCGGCCAGCCCCAGGACAGCTACGGCGATCTGGGTGTCACTGCCAAGTTCAAGGCTTCCAACAGCGTGCTGAAGGTCGGCACCCTGATTCCGAAGCTGCCGAGCGTATCCGCCAGCGAGTCGCGCCTGCTGCCGCAGAGCTTCCAGGGCGCCCACCTGAACTCCCAGGAAATCGCCGGTCTGACCCTGGACATCGGCCAGCTGAATCGCATCAACAACCGCGATTCGCAGGACCATCAAGCCATGGTCATTACCAGTGGCGGCCGGCGCAATATCCGCTTTGCTCCTGGCACCGACAGCGATGCCATGACCTTCGCCGGCGCCAGCTACAAGTGGAACAGCCAGCTGACCACTGCCTACCACTACGGCAACCTGGACGAGTTCTATCGCCAGCACATCTTCAACGTGGTGCACGTACTGCCGATCGCCGACGGCCAGAGCTTCAAGAGCGACCTGCGCTACGCCCGCTCGCTGGACGACGAATCCAGCAACGTCGACAACAAGGCCATGGGCGCCCTGTTCACCTACACCCTGCAAGGCCATAGCTTCGGCCTGGGCTACCAGTCGATGAGCGGCGACACCGGCTACGCCTATGTCGGCGACTCCACCGACCCGTTCCTGGTCAACTATGTGCAGATCAGCGACTTCGCCAACCGCGACGAGAAGTCCTGGCAGGCCCGCTACGACTTCAACTTCGCCACCGTCGGCATTCCCGGCCTGACCTTCATGACCCGCTACCTCAGCGGCGACAATGTCGAGCTGGGCGGCACTCGCGCCGAAGGCAAGGAGTGGGAACGCGACAGCGAGCTGAAGTACGTGTTCCAGGAAGGCACCCTGAAGAACCTCGGTATCCACTGGCGCAACGCCACCGTGCGTTCCAACTTCGCCAGCGACCTCGACGAAAACCGTCTGATCGTCAGCTACACCCTGCCGCTGCTCTAAGCCGTCCGGCAATAACGAAGAAGCCCGCTCTCGAGCGGGCTTCTTCGTTTCCGGCCAAGCGGTTTAATCGTGGCTGGTGGCACCGATCTTGTGGATCGACAGGTCCGCCCCGTAGTACTCCTCCTCCGCACTCAGGCGGATACCCAGCGTGCTCTTCAGCACACCGTAGACCAGCAAGCCGCCGGCCAGCGCCAGCGCGACGCCCAGTCCGGTGCCGAGCAACTGGCTGACCAGGCTGACTCCGCCCACGCCGCCCAGCGCCTGCTGGCCGAAAATCCCGCAGGCAATGCCGCCCCACAGGCCGCACAGGCCATGCAACGGCCAGACGCCGAGCACGTCATCGATCTTCCAGCGGTTTTGCGTAGCGGTGAAAGCCCAGACGAACATCGCCCCCGCCACCACTCCGGTGAACAGCGCACCGACCGGGTGCATCAGGTCGGAGCCGGCACACACCGCCACCAGGCCAGCCAGCGGCCCGTTGTGCAGGAAGCCGGGGTCGTTGCGCCCGACCAGCAGCGCCGCCAGGGTGCCGCCGACCATGGCCAGCAGCGAATTGACCGCCACCAGACCACTGACGCCCTGCAGCGTCTGTGCACTCATCACGTTGAAGCCGAACCAGCCGACGATCAGGATCCACGAGCCCAACGCCAGGAACGGGATGTTCGACGGAGCGAACGCCACCAGCCGGCCGTCGCGATAGCGACCATTGCGCGTACCGAGCATCAGCACAGCCCCCAGCGCCAGCCAGCCACCGAACGCATGCACCACTACCGAGCCGGCGAAGTCGTGGAAGGAGGCACCGAAGCGCTCCAGCAGCCAGGCCTGAAAGCCGAAATTGCCATTCCAGACCATGCCCTCGAAGAGCGGATAGACGAAGGAGACGATCAACACGGTCGCACAGAGCTGCGGGCCGAACTTGGAACGCTCCGCGATCCCGCCGGAAATAATCGCCGGAATCGCCGCGGCAAAGGTCAGCAGGAAGAAGAATTTCACCAGCGCATAACCGTTGTCGGCGGTCATCGCACCGGCCGGCCCGAAAAAGTTCACTCCATAGGCCACCCAGTAGCCGATGAAGAAGTAGGCCAGGCTGGAGACTGCGAAGTCGGCAAGGATCTTCGACAGCGCGTTGACCTGGTTCTTCTGGCGGACGGTGCCGACTTCCAGAAAGGCAAAGCCGGCATGCATGGCCAACACCATGACCGCGCCGAGCAGGATGAATAGGGTATTCGACCCGTGGATCAGGCTTTCCACGGCACTATGCAGGTTTTCCATCAGCGCAATGCGCTCCTCAGCTGGGACAGGAAGGCACCAAGGCGAATCATCTTCAGCCATCCACGCACTACACACGAGCGCGCGCACCATCCTGAAGCATTGATCACGATAGACCCGTCGGCCAGGAAACACCGGTCGGCAAGGCCAGCCTCGGTTGCGGGTTCTTGAAAATCAAGGGGTTGAATGTGTGTGGCAACATCCTGTCAGTCATCACCCAGCCACGGCGCAAGGCCGGCGCAGGTGCACACGCATTAAATTAATGCAAGCACTATGCCGGCACGCACCATGAGCCAGCAGAAACGCAGCCATCACGCGCATGAAATCACCCAAAACAGCGCACTTGCACTCGTCTCACGCGCAAAGAACCCTCCAAGGCAGAGTTCATGCATCAATCAAGGCCAGAGCCGGCACTGAAACTGCGCGTACCGCGGAGCCTGTTACGGAACTCTGGTGCTGTGGCAGCCTCTTCCAGACAATCTTGAGCACCGAAATAGAGCACCGAAGCGGCATTGCGGAACTTGCACGGCGACCGCGCAGCCCGCAAGCTGGAAGTCCCCGACTGCGGAGGATCCGCTTTGGACTGGCACACCCTGCTTACCCGCGAACGCTTCGGCAAACCCGTACAGAGCTCGGAAGAGCTCGGCCGTAGCGCCTTCCACAAGGACCACGACCGCATCATCTTTTCCGGCGCCTTCCGCCGCCTGGGGCGCAAGACCCAGGTGCACCCGGTATCCAGCAACGACCATATCCACACCCGCCTGACCCACAGCCTGGAAGTCGCCTGCGTCGGCCGCTCGCTGGGCATGCGCGTCGGCGAGATGCTGCGCGAGGCGCTGCCACGCTGGTGCGACCCCGGCGATCTGGGCGTGATCGTGCAGTCCGCCTGCCTGGCCCACGACATCGGCAACCCGCCGTTCGGCCACTCCGGCGAGGACGCCATCCGCCACTGGTTCCAGCAGGCCGACGAACGCGGCTGGCTGGATGCCCTGAGCGAGGCCGAGCGCGCCGACTTCCTCGGTTTCGAGGGCAATGCCCAGGGCTTTCGCGTGCTGACCCAGCTGGAGTACCACCAGTTCGACGGCGGCACCCGGCTGACCTACGCCACCCTCGGCAGCTACCTGAAGTACCCCTGGACCGCCCGCCACGCCGACGCCCAGGGCTACAAGAAGCACAAGTTCGGCTGCTATCAGAGCGAGCTGCCGCTGCTCGAGCAGATCGCCCGCAAGCTGGGGCTGCCACAGCTGGAAAACGAACGCTGGGCACGCCATCCACTGGTGTATCTGATGGAGGCGGCCGACGACATCTGCTACGGCCTGATCGACCTGGAAGACGGCCTGGAAATGGACCTGCTGGACTACCCGGAAGTCGAGGCGCTGCTCCTCGACCTGGTCGGCGACGACCTGCCGGAGACCTACCGCCAGCTCGGCCCGCGCGACTCGCGCCGGCGCAAGCTGGCGATCCTGCGCGGCAAGGCCATCGAGCACCTGACCAACGCCGCCGCCCGCGCCTTCGTGGCCCAGCACGACGCCCTGCTCGCCGGCAGCCTGGAGGGCGATCTGGTCGAGCACATGCACGGCCCGGCCAAGCAGTGCGTGCTGCGCGCCAAGGCCCTGGCGCGGGAAAAGATCTTCCAGGACAAGCGCAAGACCCTGCACGAGATCGGCGCCTATACCACCCTGGAGATCCTCCTCAACGCCTTTTGCGGCGCCGTGCTGGAACAGCATGGCGGGCGCACGCCGTCGTTCAAGAACCGGCGCATCCTCGACCTGCTCGGCAACAACGCGCCCGACCCCCACTGGTCGCTGTACAAGGCGTACATGCGGGTGATCGACTTCATCGCCGGGATGACCGACAGCTACGCCACCGAGATGGCCCGCGAGATGACCGGCCGCTCCAGCCCGGTGTGATGTCCTGAACATGCAAAAGCCCCGCGACACTGACGTGGCGCGGGGCTTTTGTCTGGAGCAGGCGATCAGATCAGGCGTTGATCGGCTTTTCCGGGTACCAGGCATCGGCCAGCTTGCCGAGGGTGTAGCTTTCCAGCTCGCTGCGGCCCTTGAGCCAGGCGTCGACCTTGGCGCGCTGCTCTTCGTTTACCGAGCCACGCTTGCCCAGGCAGACCATGCCGAACTCGTCGCAGCCGATGAAGATCATGTCGTTGTCGCTGATCGCTTCCTTGAGGAACTGCCCCAGGAAAGCATCGACGGCGACTTCGTCGAGGTCTTCGCGATAGTTGAGCAGCAGCTCGAAGCCGAGTTCCTGGAACTCGTCGACACAGAGCTTCTTGCGCAGACGGCGGGAGCGATTGGTAGCCATGAGGGCATCCTTGAAAAGGGGTGGAGGTGCGGCACTCTACCAGCTTCTGCCAGTCAGGCCCACGACAGGCGTGCCGTCCGGCACGCCAAAGCCCCGTTATAGGGCGTTTCGGGCATAATGAGAAATATTATTCAAACCGCGAATGTGAGCCCTCTCGTGTTGTTCCGCGCGCCCAAGTCCTTGCTCGCCAAGGCATTGAAAATCGTCCGACCGCTGCGCCTGCTCGGCCTCGCCGGTCTGTTCCTGCCCATGATCCTGCCGCTGCCCGCCGCTGAGGCAGCGCTGCCGCCACGGGTGGAGCAGGCGCTCAAGGCCAGCAAGATCAACAGCGATGCGCTGTCGCTGGCGCTGATCCCGCTCGACGGCCCCGGCACCGCCAGCTACTTCAACGCCGACGCGCCGGTGAACCCGGCCTCGACCATGAAGCTGGTGACCACCTATGCCGCCCTCGAGCTGCTCGGCCCGACCTACCAGTGGAAGACCGGCTTCTACACCGACGGCCCGCTGCGCAACGGCGTGCTGCAGGGCAACCTCTACCTCAAGGGCGGCGGCGACCCGAAGCTGACCATGGAGCGCCTCTGGCTGCTGCTGCGCGACCTGCGCAACGCCGGCGTGCAGCAGGTGCAGGGTGACCTGGTACTGGAGCGCAACCACTTCCGTCCGGCACTGCATACCTCGTTCAACGACGATGGCGGCGACTCCAGCAAGCCCTATCTGGTCGAGCCGGACCCGCTGATGGTCAACCTCAAGACCCTGCGCCTGATCGTCCGCGGCGAGGCACGCGGCGCCGCCGTGCAGGTCGAGCCGCCGATTCCGTACATCACCATCGACAACCGGGTGCGCGTGACCCCGCCCGCGGCCTGCCCGAGCTGGCCGCAGGTGAACTACAACGTCCAGCCGCAGCAGGGCAGCGGTCTGACCCTGGTGGCTACCGGCCAGATCCCGGAAGGCTGCAGCGGCCAGCGCTACATGTCGCTGCTCGACCATCCGACCTTCAGTGCCGGCGCCGTGCGCGCGCTGTGGAGCGAACTGGGCGGCAGCATCCAGGGACAGGATCGCCTGGCCGCCACCCCGGGCAACGCGCGCCTGCTGGCTCAGGCCTGGTCGCCGGACGTGGTGGAGATCATTCGCGACATCAACAAGTACAGCAACAACACCATGGCCCGTCAGCTGTTCCTGTCGATCGGCGCGCGCCACCGCCTGCCCAGTGACTCCGACGATGCCGCGGCAGCCTACCGGGTGATCGACCAGTGGCTGACGCGCAAGGGCATCCGCGCGCCGCACCTGGTGCTGGAGAACGGTTCGGGACTGTCGCGCAACGAGCGCATCAGCGCGCGGGAAATGGCCGCCATGCTGCATGCGGCATGGAACAGCCCGTATGCCGCCGAATACATCTCCTCGCTGCCACTGGCGGCGATGGACGGTACCCTGCGCAAGCGCATGCGCAACACCCCGCTGGCCGGCAACGCGCACCTGAAGACCGGCACGCTGAACAACGTCCGCGCCTTGGCCGGCTTCAGTCGCGACGCCCAAGGCCATACCTGGGCGGTGGTGGCGATCCTCAACCACCCGCGGCCGTGGGGCGCCTCGGCGATCCTCGATCAAATCCTCCAGGAGCTCTACCGGCAACCGGGCGCCCTCAGCGCCAACGCCGGGCGCTGAGCCCGACACGAAAAAGCCGCCTGCCCGGGACACCGGGCAGGCGGCTTTTTCATGCGCGGCAGTTCGGCAGTCCGGTAGGGTGGAAAACGACCGCAGGTCTTTTCCACCGCCCAGCCCCTACCCGGATTACACCCCCTGGCGCGCGCTCAGGCACCAGGCGCGGTGGATCTTCGGGTTGCGGACGAAGTCCGGATCGAGGGTCTGCGCGCTGATCTCCTCCACCGCGTAGCGCTCCTCCAGCGACGGGTCGAGCTGGAACTTGCGGAAGTTGTTGGAGAAGTACAGCACCCCACCCCTGGCCAGGCGCGCCATGGCCAGATCCAGCAGGCGCACATGGTCGCGCTGGATGTCGAACACCCCCTCCATGCGCTTGGAGTTGGAGAAGGTCGGCGGATCGATGAAGATCAGCTCGTATTCGCCGCGATCGGCCTCCAGCCACTCCATCACGTCGCCCTGCTCGAGCTTGTGCTTGTCGGAGAAGCCGTTGAGCGCCAGGTTGCGGCGCGCCCAGTCCAGGTAGGTCTTCGACAGGTCGACGCTGGTGGTGCTGCGCGCACCGCCCTTGGCCGCATGCACGGTGGCCGTCGCCGTGTAGCAGTACAGGTTGAGGAAGCGCTTGCCGGCCGCTTCGCGCTGGATGCGCAGGCGCAGCGGACGGTGGTCGAGGAACAGGCCGGTATCCAGGTAGTCGGTGAGGTTGACCAGCAGCTTCACCCCACCCTCGCTGACCTCCATGAAGCGCCCCTGCTGGTCCTGGCGCTCGTACTGCTTCTTGCCGGCCTGACGCTCGCGGCGCTTGATCACCACCCACGAAGGATCCATGTCCAGCGCCTGCGGAATCGCCGCCAGGGCGTCGAGCAGGCGCGCCTGGGCCTTGTCCGGGTCGATCGAGCGCGGCGGCGCGTACTCCTGCACATGTACCCAGTCACGATACAGGTCCACCGCCACGGCGTATTCGGGCATGTCGGCGTCGTACAGCCGGTAGCACTCGATGCCCTCGCGGCGCGCCCATTTGCCCAACTGGCGCAGGTTCTTCTGCAGGCGATTGGCAAACATCTGCCCGCCTTCGCTCAGCCGCGCAACTTCAACCGGCGCCGGCGCGGCGTTCGCCTGTGGTGCCGCGGTACGATTGCCGGTCACGAACTGGTCGAGCTCGACCTTGATCAGCAGCAGCTTGCACGGCAGCGCACCGTTCCAGAAGGCGTACTGCTTGTGGCTGCGAATGCCCATGCGCTTGCCCAGGTCCGGCGCCGCGGTAAAGATCCCCGCCTCCCAGCCGAGGCAGGCCTGACGCAGACGCTCGCCGAGGTTCTGGTAGAGATACAGCAGGCTTGCCTCATCGCCCAGGCGCTCGCCATAGGGCGGGTTGCAGATCACCAGTCCCTTCTGGTTCTGGTCGGGACGCGGCTCGAACGTCGCCACATCACCCTGATAGATGCGAATCCAGCTCCCCAGCCCGGCACGCTCGATGTTGTTGCGTCCTGGCTGGATCAGGCGCGGATCGGCCTCGTAGCCCCGAATCCACAATGGCGGACGCGCCAGACCGGCCGCAGCGCGAGCCTCGGCCTCATCATGCAAGCGGTGCCATAGCGCCGGCACATGTCCGAGCCAGGCGCTAAAGCCCCAGCGCTCGCGCTTGAGGTTGGGCGCGATGTCCGCGGCGATCATGGCGCCCTCGATGAGGAAAGTACCCACGCCGCACATCGGATCGGTCAGCGCGCCGCCTTCCGCCGCAATGCGCGGCCAGCCGGCGCGGATCAGCACCGCCGCCGCCAGGTTTTCCTTGAGAGGCGCAGCGCCCTGCTGTAGGCGATAACCGCGCTGATGCAGGCTGTGCCCGGACAGATCGAGCGACAGCACCGCCTCGCCCTTGTCCAGGCGCAGGTGCACGCGCAGATCAGGGTTGAGCTTGTCGACCGTGGGTCGCTCGCCGCTGGCGGTGCGCAGACGGTCGACGATGCCATCCTTGACCTTGAGCGCGCCGAAATGAGTGTTGTCGATACCCGACCCGCGCCCGCTGAACTCGACTGCCAGGCTGCCGCCAGGTTCCAGATGCTCGGCCCAGTCCACGCTGCGCACGCCTTCGTAAAGGGTCTCAGCGGTCGTGGTCGGAAAGCGGCTGATCACCAGCAGCACGCGATTGGCCAGGCGCGACCAGAGACACAGACGATACGCGACTTCCAGGGCGCCGAAACCGCGGATTGCCGCGGTCTGCTCACGCGCGTCCTCCAGCCCCAATTGCCGGGCTTCCTCCAGCAACAAGCCTTCGAGTCCCTTGGGACAGGTGAGAATGAGTTCGTGACGGTCGGTCATGGATGCTTCCAGTGAGTGTTCGAAGCGGAACGATCCGACCCTTCGTCGGAATGGCCCAGCAAAAAAATTGCCCTGCGTCACACAGACGCGCGCCGGCGCTGTCGCGCGGTTGCGGGCGGGTGGCTCTAGGCCCGGCAGTACACACTGCTTATGGGCTGAACCATAGTTTGGTTACCTACTTATGACAAAACGATCATTCCAGCCTCTCGGCCATTGGGTTAGAACTCGTCCCAATCGACCATCGCAATGAGGTCGATGGCGTCCGCCACGCCGGCAGCGGACCCAACGGCAGCCTGTCTGCCCGGTCTCGCCATGAGGCCACCAGGAACACCAGTCAACCACTGAGGGCAATACCCAATGAGAAGACTCAAGCGTGATCCGATGGAACGAGCATTCCTGCGCGGTTATCAACACGGCATACATGGCAAATCTCGCGACCTGTGTCCTTTCACCCATCCCACTGTGCGCCAAGCCTGGATCAACGGCTGGCGGGAGGGTCGCGGCGACAACTGGGATGGTCTGACCGGCACCGCCGGTCTGCATCGACTGAACGAACTCCACGCGGTCGGCTGATTCCCCGACCTGACCGACTCTTCATCGCACGCCCCATCCGGGCGGCGGGCTAGAAGCCCAGGGGCTCCGATCCGGAGCCCCGCATCGGGCCGATTCCGATCTCGATTCCGACCTCTTAGTCACTGCGCCTTCGCGCGCAACTCGGCAATCGCATCCACCGCCTCGCGAATCAGCGCCGGCCCCTTGTAGATGAATCCCGAATACAGCTGAACCAGGCTCGCTCCGGCGGCGATCTTCTCGGCGGCGTGGCGCCCCTCGGTGATCCCGCCCACGGCGATGATTGGCAGCCGGCCACTGAGGGTTTGCGCCAACACGCGCACGGTGTGGGTGGATTTCTCGCGCACCGGAGCGCCCGACAATCCCCCTGCTTCGTCGGCGTGCGCCAGCCCCGCGACACCCTCACGGCTCAGCGTAGTATTGGTCGCGATGATCGCGTCCATCCCAGCCTGCAGAACCGCCTCGGCCACCAGCACGGTTTCCTCGTCGGTCATGTCCGGGGCGATCTTGATCGCCAGCGGCACGCGCTTGCCATGCTCGATCTCCAGATCCTCGCGGCGCAGGCGCAGCGCTTCGAGCAGACGCTTGAGCGAGTCGCCGAACTGCAGGCTGCGCAGCCCCGGCGTATTGGGGGAGCTCACGTTGACGGTCACATAGCTGGCATGGTGGTAAACCTTGTCCAGGCACAGCAGGTAATCCTCGTCGGCACGCTCCACTGGCGTATCGAAATTCTTGCCGATGTTGATTCCCAGCACGCCCTTGAAGCGCGCGGCGTCCACCCGCGCAAGCAGCGCATCGACGCCCTGGTTGTTGAAGCCCATGCGGTTGATGATCGCCTCGGCTTCCGGCAGACGGAAAATGCGCGGCTTCGGATTGCCCGGCTGCGGGCGTGGCGTGACCGTGCCGACTTCGATGAAACCGAAGCCCAGCTGCGACAACCCGCAAATGGCCTCGCCGTTCTTGTCCAGGCCTGCGGCGAGCCCGACCGGGTTCGGGAAATCGATGCCCATGACGCGCACCGGCAGGCTTGCCGGCGATTTGCTCAGCAACCGATTGATACCCAGGCGGCCGCCGGCGCCGATAAGATCGAGCGACAGCTCGTGAGACGTTTCCGGGGACAGCTTGAACAGCATCTGGCGGGCCAGGTTATACATACGCAGCCTAGAATCTCGGGAAGTGATGGCCGCGGAGTATAGCAGGCGACGCGGTATTTCAGCCGCCTGCGCGGCTGCTCCGAAGGCGCTTCAGCGCAAGCGGTGCAGGCCGATCAGCTGGCCTTGCTGGGCAAATTCCAGCTCGAAGGAACCAAATACCCCTTCGCGAGTCACAAAGGGCCGCAGATGATGCACCGGTAGGCTGATTCGTCTGCCGTCGCGGCTGCGCAGCAGAACCCGGTTGGCGTGCCCTTGATAGGCAGCCAGCAGGCGCTCGGCAGGCAGTGCAATATCCAGCACCAGGCTAGGCATGGAGGCTCCTCGTGTTCAATTGCAGCAATCCTCGCACATCGGCGCGCCGTTCCGGCCGCCATAGCCAATCGGTCCGCTGCTGCCCGGCGCATGAAGCGCGCAAGGCAGGTGCGCTTCGCGGCTCGGTCTGCCACACTCCCCAGAGTACTTTCCGAGCTCAAGCATCGTGACGAGCCTGCCCGAGTCCATGCCTTCATTGTCCACTCACATCACCCGCCTGGCCCAGCGGCTGGGGCTACGCGCACAACCCGGCCATCAGACGCTGGAGCGTGCGAGTCGGCTGAACCTGCCTTTCGCGCCGCTTTACGAGCCGGAGCCGAGCATTTTCTGGAATGACGGCCCCTGCCTGCAGCGCCTGCTGGAGCTGCCGCGCGGTGCACTTTCGGGTCCGGTACAGGAAGACAAGGCGCGCGCGCACGCTGCGCTGAGCCGGTTGATTCAGAAAGACAGTCAGTCGCTGGCCAGCATCGACCTGCGCCAGATCGACGGTCTCGGCGGCCAGAGTCCCGACGGCATCGCCTATCCGAGCATCGAAGCATTCGCCGCCACCGAGGCCTGCCGGCGCACCCGCATCATCAGCTACAAGGACTTCCTGCGTACCCTCGGCATCGCCCTGCCCGGCCATGCGCAGGATGAGCCCATCGAGCTGCGCCAGGCCGGCTGGCTGGGTGAACGCCTGTACTGGGCCGGAGAGCACCACGTCGAGGCATTCGCCAGTGCGGTGGCCTATGCGCGCCTGCGCGGCCTTGAACTGCTGATGCCTGCCGAGCTTGTCGTCTACCGCCTCGACCGAGCCGGGCTGCGTGCGCTGGACGAGCAGTACCACGCCATTGCAATGCCCGCCCAGGCCTGGAGCGATGCGGAGTTCATGGCGCTGCTGCTCGACACGCAGGTGCCGTATGCGCGCCTGACCGTGCTACGTAACGCCAGCAACTCGGAATTGCTGCTGCTGGAGAAACACCACCCTACCGCCAGCGCTATCGGCGAAGGGCTGAAACGCGCCGGCGCGCCGGACATGGTGCGCTATCTGCGCAACCTGCCGCAGATCACGCGATTCAAGCTCGGCCAGCCGCAAGACTCGTAAAACAGTCCGCAGTGGCGGCTATCCTCAGCCGCCACCCTCGCCATTTATTCACCATGCCTCACTGGCGCCTGCGCCAGATCCTGCAGCTCGCGGCTGGCTACGACGTACATTGCGTAGTCGGGCGTGTTGGTGGCGCGCAGCTCGGCCAGCATGCCGCGCCAGCGATCGACGTGATAGCCACGCTGCTCCAGCCATTCCATGACGCAGGCGGCCGGCTGCTGTGCGCCACTCTCCATCTGCAGAATCGACACGGTGATAGCGCGCTGCTGGCTGTCGAGATCATCACGAAAACCCTCGCGTGCCAGTGCCTGCCAGGTGCTCTCCACCGGCAGGCTGGTGAGTTGCTGCAGATACCAGGGCAACTCCAGCGCACCGCCGACGGCGAAATAGGTCGACGCGACCTTGATCGGCGGCTGCCCGGTTTCGTCTGCCGCTTCGAGAATCGGCAGCAGCGTATACAGGTGACTGGTGCCGGCGACCATTCGCGCGAGCAATTCCGGAACACCCGCCGCGGTGTAGCGCTGGTAGCGCGACTGCCAGAGGTCGCGCGTCGAACCTTCGAGCAAACCGTCGAGTTTGAGCCCCAGCGCGGCGACACGCGGGCCGAAATGCGCAACGTCGCGAGCGGCGTCCAGCTCGCTGCGACGGTTGCGCAGGAACCAGCGGGTTGCCCGTCGGCCGAGCCGGACCAGCTCGTCCATCAGCCGCAGCTGCAACTCGGCCGGCACCTTGTAGTCCAGCGCCTCGATCTGCCGGAACCAGTGCGGCAGATGGAAGATGTCGCGCACGATCACATAGGCACCGGCAACATTGGCCGCACTCATGCCGGTAGCCTCGCTGAGCCGCTGAACGAAGGTGATGCCCATGTGGTTGACCAGATCGTTGGCGATCTGCGTGCTGACGATCTCGCGCCGCAG
>DATCUN010000238.1:0-1677 GCA_036561825.1 Pseudomonas sp. | reverse complement strand
CTACATCGCCGACCGCGTCAAGGAAGAGATCGCCATCGGCAGCAGCCCCGAACACGCCATCCGCCAGGCCCTGCACAGCTCGGGCATGGGGGTCATCGTCACCGCCAGCGTGCTGATCCTCGCCACCCTGCTGTGGTGGGTCTCCTCGCTGCGCTTCCAGGCCGAGATGGGCCTGCTGATGGCCATCTGGCTGAGCGTGTCGGCGTTCTCCGCCCTGTTCGTCATGCCCGCGCTGATCTACGTCACCCGCCCGCGCTTCATCTTCGGCGAGCGCGCGCCGGAGCCGGCGGCCAGTGCCCAACCCGCCCCGTTCCAGCCGGCCTGAGACGGGATAACAACAACAAGAAACCATCGGTTCCTCGCTGCCAACCACTCTGGGGATAACACATGAACAAGCACGGCATCGTGGGTACGCTCTCGCGCACCCCTCTGGACAAGCTCGCGCTGGCGATCGCCTTGGCAACGGTTGCCTCGACCGCCCTTGCCGAAGACCGCTTCAAGTACGACGGCTACCTGCGCGAGGAGCTGTCCTGGAACATGAAAGACTGGGAAGACACCCCCGGCTACGACGACAAGGGCAAGATGTCGATGGCGCGCAGCACCGCGCGCCTCAACCTGGAGTGGCAGGCCACCGATGCGCTGTCGGTGGTAGCCAAGCTGCGCGCCACCCGCGAGGTGAAGACCAACTTCCTCGAGCAGCTCGAGGAGATGGGCGCCTACAACTACCGCGAGGCTGATGGCCAGGGCGACATCATGGATCTCTACAACGACGAGGAGATCCGCGAGCTGTACGTCGACTTCCCGGTCGGCGAGCGCCTGCAGTTCCGCCTCGGCAAGCAGCAGATCGCCTGGGGCGAGACCGACTTCTTCGCCGCCAACGACCTGGTGCACGGCTTCGACTACACCTGGCGCAGCTTCCTCGAGCCGGCCAACGAGGAACTGCGCAAGGCCAACATCATCGCCAAGATGAACATCGACGTGCCGGAGTGGGACGGCGGCCTGGAGGTGTTCGTGCGTCCCGGCTGGGACGACAAGAACGACATCGGCACCGAGCTGGACATCTACGGCGGGCGCTGGTCGAGCCAGCCGTACGCCGGCGTCGACTTCCGCAACATCGATCCGTACAACTTCGAGAACGACGAGGGCGACTACCGCGACGTCACCGGCGGCATCCGCTGGAGCGGCCTGTATGGCGACACCAACTACTCGGTCTCCTACCTGAAGACCTACTACCCGTCGCCGATCCTCAACGCCTCCAACAACCTCGCCCTGTTCGGCCTGCCGGGCGTGCCGTCCGGCGCGGAAACCGAGGGCACCACGCAGACCCGCGGTCCGGCCGGCGAGATCATCTACCCGATGGTCGACATCTTCGGTTTCACCGCCAGCCGCTACTCCGGGTGGGCGGACGCGGTGTTCAGCACCGAGATGGCCTACATCAAGGACGCGCCCTACCAGATCCTGCAGTCGCCGCCGACCCTGATCAGCCAGGCGGTGGCCCCCGGCTTCGACGGCTACGCCACCAAGGACGTGGTCGCCCTGATGCTGCGCATGGACAAGAACATCGCCGCCACCCAGGACTGGCTGGGTACCGAGAAGCCGATGTTCTTCTCGGTGCAGCTGTTCGACAAGTGGGTGCAGAACTACGACAGGGACGACGCGCTGCTCTACAGCGTCGGC
>DATCUN010000237.1:0-3384 GCA_036561825.1 Pseudomonas sp. | reverse complement strand
GGTCGGCAGCAACATCTTCAACCTGCTCTGCGTGCTCGGTCTGGCCTCGCTGGTGTCGCCAACGCCGCTGAGCGTGTCGGCCAACGCCATCGCCTTCGACTACCCGGTGATGATCGCCGTGGCCATGGCCTGCCTGCCGGTGTTCTTCGCCGGCTACTGCATCCGCCGCTGGGAAGGCGCGCTGTTCTTCGCCTACTACCTGATCTACACCGCCTGGCTGGTGATGCACAGCACCGACGCACCGGGCCTGGCGATGTTCAGCCAGGCGATGACCTGGTTCGTCCTACCGCTGACCCTCACCACCCTGCTGGTGATCGGCGGGAGGGCATGGCAACAGCAGCGCTAGTGAGCGCCGCCCCTTGCCAGCCGGGTGCGCCATGCGCACCCCAACGGCACAACCGTCCTCAGATCCAGCCCAGCCCGGTCAATACAAACAGGCCGAGGTTGATGCTCAACACCGCGCCCAGCGTGGTCAGCACGATGATCGACGCCGCCAGCTGGTGATTGGCGCCCACCGCACGTGCCATGACGAAGCTCGCCGCGGCCGTCGGGCTGGCGAAGTAGAGGAACAGGATGCCCAGCTCGCGCCCGCTGAAACCGCACAGCCAGGCGCCGAGGGTACACAGCAGCGGCAGCCAGACCAGCTTGAACAGGCTGGAGCCCAGCGCGAGCGCACTGCCCTCGCGAATCGAGGCCAACGACAGGGTGCCGCCGATGCAGATCAGCGCCAGCGGCAGGGTCATCTGCGCGAAGTAGCCGCCGGAGGTCAGCAGCCAGTGCGGCAGGGCGATCTCGAACCCGGCCAGCGGCAGCGCCGCCAGCACGCCGATGATCAGCGGATTGCTCAACACGCCCTTGACCAGGCTCCAGGGGTCGGACTTGACGCCCGGACTGTAGAGCGCCAGCACGATCACCGACAGCACGTTGTAGGAGAGGATCACCACCCCCGCCAGCACACCGCCGAGCGACAGGCCGTAATCACCGTAGAGGCTGGTGGCCAGGGCCAGGCCGACGATCCCGCAGTTGCCGCGAAAGGCGCCCTGGGTGAACACCCCGCGTTCGGCATACGGCACGCGCCACACCGCCCAGCCCCAGGCCAGCAGGAAACTGCCCAGGGTCGCCACGACGAAATAGCCGAGCAACGCGGGCTGCAGGGCCGTGGACAGGTCGGCGCGGAGGATGCCGAGAAACAGCAGGGTCGGCAGGGTGGCCTTGAACACCAGCGCCGAGGCGGTATTGATGAAGGCTTCATCGATCCAGCCAAGGCGCTTGAGCAGCACGCCGAGGAACAGCATGGCGAACACTGGCGCGGTGACGCCGAGGGTTGCGTGGAACAGGGCAAGCATGGGGGCATCCGGATGGCGCGAGAGGGCGCCATCTTAACAGGCACTGGCGGACGAATTGATTGGCCAGGCGCCAGCAGCCGCAGCTTCGGCTAGCGGCTAAAGCGCAGCGCCTGCAGGAGCCCGTTGGCTGGCGAGCCGTAGCGGCGTAAAAGCATCGCCCACAGGCCGGCTGCGGAACGCGAGGCGGCCGGGTGCCGCCCGCAACTGCGCCCCATCAACGCCCAGACCTCGCTTGGCTCAGCGGCGCACCGGGCGCTTCTGCAGTTTGCGCTGCAGGGTGCGCCGGTGCATGCCCAGGGCACGAGCGGTGGCGGAGATGTTGCCGTCGTGCTCGGTCAGCACGCGCTGGATGTGCTCCCACTGCAGGCGATCCACCGACATCGGATTGTCCGGCACCAGGCTGTCGAGGTCGGCATGCTCGGAGAGCAGCGCCGCCAGCACGTCGTCGGCGTCCGCCGGCTTGCACAGGTAGTTGCAGGCACCGCGCTTGATCGCCTCCACGGCGGTGGCGATGCTGGAGTAGCCGGTGAGAATCACCACGCGCATCTCGGCGTCCAGCTCCAGCAGCTTGGGCAGCAGGACCAGGCCGGAGTCGCCGTCCATCTTCAGGTCCAGCACCGCATAGTCGGGGATGTCGCGCTCGGCCAGCAGCAACCCTTCCTCAGCCGAGTTGGCCACCGACACGCGCAGGCCGCGCCGGCTCATGGCGCGCGCCAGCACGCGGGTAAAGGTTTCGTCGTCGTCCACCAGCAGCAGATGCGGGTGCTCTTCCGCATCGAACAGGGCTTCTTCGCTCATTTCATTCCTCACAAGGCAGGACCGGCGCTCAGGCGACGCCGTAATTGCGCGGCAGTCGCAACTCGGTCAGCGTGCCGCCCTCTTCGTGGTTGTAGAGCTTCACTGTACCACCGACGCGGGTCACGCTGGCCTGACTGAGGAACAGGCCCAGGCCGAAGCCCTTGCCCTTGGTGGTGAAGAACGGCTTGCCGAGCTGCTCGGCGATCGCCAGCGGCACACCGACGCCATGGTCGCGGATGCTCAGGCAGATCTCCCGCGCATCCCAGTCCAGGCGGATGTCGAGCTGGTCCGGGCAGGCATCCGCGGCATTGTTCAGCAGGTTGAGCAGCGCCTGGCTGAGGTCGGTCGGCGGCATCAGCCGCGGCGGCGTGCCGACCCCCACGCACTGGTAGCGATAGGTCGCCTCCGGACGCATCAGGTGCCAGCGCTGCAGCACCGCTTCCAGCCATTCGCGGGCGGTCTGCTCGCTGACCGACTGGCGGCGCTCGGCCTCGGCCGCGCGCACCAGCTGCTGCAGGGTCTCCTTGCACAGCTTGACCTGCTCCTGCAGCAGGGCCAGATCCTCCTGCAGCGCCGGTTGGTCGCGGTTTTCCTGACGCAGCTCCTTGAGCAGCACACTCATGGTCGACAGCGGCGTGCCCAGCTCATGGGCCGCGCCAGCGGCCTGGGTGGCCACGGCCAGCAGCTGCTGGTCGCGCATACCCTCCTCGCGGCGCTGGGCACGCAACTGCTCCTGGCGACGCAGCTCCTCGGCCATCTTGGCGACGAAGAAGGTCACCAGCGCCGCCGCCAGGGCAAAGCTCAGCCACATGCCATAGACCAGCAGGCTTTCCTGCGGCCCGGCCGGCAGATCCAGCGGATGCGACCAGACCAGCAGCAGGGTGTAGCTGGCCAGCGCCAGACCCGCCAGGGTCAGGGTATGCAGCCAGGGCAGGGTCGCCGCGGCGATGGTCAGCGGCACCAGATAGTAGGAGACGAAGGGATTGCTCGAGCCGCCGGTGTAGTACAGCAGCACGCTGTGGATCACCAAGTCGCAGCCCAGCTGTACCGCATATTCCAGCTCGGTGACCGGCCAGGAGGCGCGCAGGCGCAGCGCCGTGAAGATGCTGAGCAGCCCGGAGACGCCGAGGGTGATGCCCAGTTCGGTCCACGGCAGTGGCAGGCGGTCGGACCACCAGGCGAACCCCACCGAGCCGGCCTGGGCGGCCAGCACGAGCAGACGGATAAGGACCAGCCGGCC
>DATCUN010000236.1:0-2714 GCA_036561825.1 Pseudomonas sp. | reverse complement strand
GCCACAGGCGCAGGCCGGCCAGCAGGCTCAGCCAGGCCAGCAGGCCCGCCAGCAGGCCGTGGCCCCGCTCGCCCCAGAGCAGGCCGACGCCGCTCAGGCTGCCCAGCAGCATCAGCAGCGTGGGCAGGCGCGAGCCGCGGTACAGCTGGCGGGTCACGGCCACCTCGATCTGCGCGGCATAGTGCTGGCGCACCGCATCCGGCTCGATCACCGGCGGCGCGACATCCGACGAAAACAGAAAGGTCATGTGTGCGGCTTTTCTTGTTGTTCTGTGTTGATTGTCGTCCCGGACATGCGGTGGTCGCCTCCCTGCAGGACTGGGCCGGTACTCCCGACCGCACGGAGTTTGCCGCGTCTTCGCGCGGACCGCTAGAATGCCGCGATGCGCGAAGACCTCTCCTTTCTGCTTAGTTCCCTCAACGATGCCCAACGCCAGGCCGTCGCGGCGCCGCTCGGCCGCCAGCTGGTGCTGGCCGGCGCCGGCTCCGGCAAGACCCGCGTGCTGGTGCATCGCATCGCCTGGCTGATCGAGGTCGAAGGCGCCGGCGCCCACTCGATCCTCTCGGTCACCTTCACCAACAAGGCCGCCGCCGAGATGCGCGTGCGCATCGAGCAGCTGCTCGGCGTCAGCCCGGCCGGCATGTGGGTGGGCACCTTCCACGGCCTGGCCCACCGTCTGCTGCGTGCCCACTGGCAGGAGGCGGGGCTGGCGGAGAACTTCCAGATCCTCGACTCCGACGACCAGCAGCGCCTGGTCAAGCGGGTGATCCGCGAGCTGGGTCTCGACGAGCAGCGCTGGCCGGCGCGCCAGGCGCAGTGGTTCATCAACGGCCAGAAGGACGAGGGCATCCGCCCGCAGCACATCCAGGCGTCCGGCGACCTGTACGTGGCGACCATGCTGCAGATCTACAGCGCCTACGAGGCCGCCTGCAAGCGCGCCGGCGCGATCGACTTCGCCGAGCTGCTGCTGCGCGCGCTGGACCTGTGGCGCGACCACCCCGGCCTGCTCGAACACTACCAGCGGCGCTTCCGGCACATCCTGGTCGACGAGTTCCAGGACACCAACGCCGTGCAGTACGCCTGGCTGCGCCTGCTCGGCCAGGGCGGCGCCAGCCTGATGGTGGTCGGCGACGACGACCAGTCGATCTACGGCTGGCGCGGCGCGCGCATCGAGAACATCCAGCAGTTCGGCCGCGACTTCGCCGACGCCCAGACCATCCGCCTGGAGCAGAACTACCGCTCCACCGCGCGCATCCTCAAGGCCGCCAACGCGCTGATCGCCCACAACCAGGGCCGCCTCGGCAAGGAGCTGTGGACCGAGGGCCACGAGGGCGATCCGCTGGCCCTGTACGCCGCCTTCAACGAGTACGACGAGGCGCGCTACGTGGTCGAGAGCATCATGGAGGCGGTGCGCAAGGACGGCCTCAAGCGCAGCGAGATCGCCATCCTCTACCGCTCCAACGCCCAGTCGCGGGTGCTCGAAGAGTCCTTGCTGCGCGAGAAGATTCCCTACCGCATCTACGGCGGCCAGCGCTTCTTCGAGCGCGCCGAGATCAAGAACGCCATGGCCTACCTGCGCCTGGTGCGCGAGCGCGAGGACGACGCGGCGCTGGAGCGGGTGCTCAACCTGCCGCCACGCGGCATCGGCGAGAAGACCGTGGAAACCCTGCGCGAGATCGCCCGCAGCGAGAACCTGTCGCTGTGGCGCGCGCTGCACCAGGCGGTCGGCAACAAGCTGGTCCCCGGCCGCGCCGCCGGTGCGCTGAACGCCTTCGTCGAGCTGATCGACAGCCTCGCCCTGCGCGTCGAGGCGATGCCGCTGCACCTGCAGACCCAGACGGTGATCGAGCAGAGCGGGCTGATCCCCTTCCACCTCGCCGAAAAGGGCGAGAAGGGCCAGACCCGCATCGACAACCTTGAGGAACTGGTCAGCGCCGCGCGCTCGTTCGAGACCAGCGAGGAAGAGCTGTCGCCGCTGGCCGCGTTCATCGACCACGCCGCCTTGGAAGCCGGCGACACCCAGGCCGACGTCGACGAGGACAGCGTGCAGCTGATGACCCTGCACAGCGCCAAGGGCCTGGAGTTCCCGCTGGTGTTTCTGGTCGGCATGGAGGAAGGCCTGTTCCCGCACAAGATGAGCATGGAGGAGCCCGGCCGTCTCGAGGAGGAGCGCCGCCTCGCCTACGTCGGCCTGACCCGCGCCATGCAGCGCCTGGTGCTGACCTACGCCGAGACCCGCCGTCTGTACGGCAGCGAGACCTACAACAAGGTGTCGCGTTTCGTCCGCGAGATCCCGCCGGGACTGATCCACGAGGTGCGCCTGGCCAACACGGTCAGCCGTCCGTATACCGGCAACCGCAGCGTGGCCAGCCCGTTCGCCGGCGCCAGCGTGCCGGAAACCGCCTTCGCCCTCGGCCAGCAGGTGCGCCACAGCCTGTTCGGCGAAGGGGTGATCCTCAACTACGAAGGCTCCGGCGCCCAGGCGCGGGTACAGGTGAACTTCGCCAGCGAAGGCACCAAGTGGCTGATGCTGTCCTACGCCAAGCTGGAAGCGCTGTAGCCCGCCGACCGCGGCCCGAACCACCCTCGCGGCCGCCTGCGGCCTCATCGCGAAAGGGAGAGAGTCGATGAAGCGTCGCCACCTGTTCGGTGCCACCGCCGCGCTGGCCGCCCTGGGGCTGGCCGGCTGCCGGCCGGAGCCGGCCGCGCCGCAG
>DATCUN010000235.1:0-9430 GCA_036561825.1 Pseudomonas sp. | reverse complement strand
AGCGCCTTGAAAAGCGCCTGACCCGCAGCTATCGCCGCACGCTGTTCGGCTCGATGGTCAATCTCTGGCTGTTCGACCGGCGCTGCATCCGGCCCGACAAGAGTTCGGCCAGCGCCTTGGCGCTGCTGCCGCGCTCCGCGGCCGATCCCACGTCACGCCTGTGGCACCTGGTCAAGGACACGTGCCCGCTGCCGCTGCTGGACCACTGGCAATCGCCAGTCCTGGCGCTGCTGCGCGAGCGCGAAATGCTGTGCTCCCTGCGCATGGCCCTCGGGCCGCTGCAAGGGTTCCGGCTCGCCATCGACGTGCCCGCGCTCACCAATGCGCTGGGCGACCTCATCCGCCAGGGCGTGCTCACCGCCTATCCCTATCCGGCCAGGATTTGGACGCCGGAGCCGGCTGCGGTTTGACCCCACCGCGGAGGCACGCCTTGGCGTGCTTCCGTTCTTCATCCCCGCCAGACAGGAGACTTCCCATGGCACTCATGTTCCCCAGGCTTGCTCGGAATTTCGCCAAGAACGGGTACTACCCGACCGACGAAGCCACCCTCGAAAGAACCCTCAGCGCGCTCGCGCCCAGCGATGGGCCCATGTGCATTTGTGATCCCTGCGCTGGCGAAGGCGTTGCCATCGCCGAAGCCGCCCATGCCCTCGGGCCTGAGCTGGCCAGCGCCTATGCCGTCGAGTTCGATCAGGAACGAGCCACCCACGCCCGGCTGCTGGTCGATCACTGCATCCACGGTGACCTGATGGACACCATGATCTCGCGGCAGGCCTTCGGCCTCCTGTGGCTCAACCCGCCCTATGGCGATCTCGCAAGGGACACCAGCGGCAACCTGGGCTACGAAGGCAAGGGCCGCGCCCGTCTGGAAAAGCTCTTCTACCAGCGCACGCTGCCTCTGTTGCAGTACGGCGGCATCCTGGTCTTCATCCTGCCGTCCTACGTGCTGGATCAGGAGATGGTCGGCTGGCTGACACGCCATTTCGCGGACCTGTCCGTGTTCCAAGCGGTGGACAAGCAGTTCAAGCAGGTCGTGGTGTTCGGGCGTCGTGTCCGGCAGCGCGACCAGGCGGGCGATGACGTGAAAGCGTCCCGCGCCCGGCTGCTGCAAATCGGCTTGGCCGAGTTGGAGCCAGACGAGCTGCCGCCCGATTGGACGCTGCTGCCGTATGTGGTCCCCACGGCCCCCGCCGAGCCGGAGCATTTCTACCGGATCAGCATGGAGCCGGAACAGTTCGCCGACGAAGTGCGGCGCCTCAAAGGCCTGTGGCCCGCGTTCGAGACCCATCTGGGCGCGACCCAGCAGACCTTGCGTGCTCCGGCACGCGCCTTGTCCCAGTGGCACTTGGCACTGGCCCTCGCGGCCGGCGCGATCTCCGGTGTCGTGCAGTCACCCTCCGGCCACACCCTGGCCGTCAAGGGCGACACGTTCAAGCAGAAGTCTTCCGCCGTGGAATACCGCGAGCGCGACGACGGCTCTTTGGCCGAAACCCGAATCCTGACGGACAAGTTCGTCCCGGTGATTCGGGCTTGGGACCTCACACCCAGCTCTTCCACGCTGGGACAGGTTCTCACCATCCACTGACCCCGCGGGCGGCTTGCCGCCTGTTTTTCATCACCTGCAAGGAGTATCCCCATGCTGTCCATCTTCCAGGGGCGCAAGCCCCAGGTTCCACCGCTCTTCGCACCGGGCACGCTCAAGCTGAGCGAGAAGGTGCATTGGCTGGCAAGCAAGAGCCTCATCGACCCTTTGCCCTACGTGCAGCGCCATGTGCGCGGCGACTGGGGCGAGGCCAGTGAGGCCGAGTGCCAGTTGAACGACGTCGCGCTGGAGCAAGGCGCACCCATGACGTCGCGTTTCAAGATCACACCGAGGCTGTTCCTGCTCGTCATCACCAGTGACGACCAGTGCACCACGGTCGTGCAACTGCCCGAAGAAGGGGCCGTGAACTGATCGTCCAGCGTCCGCAGCCGCGGCACGTTTTCTTTCCACCCACCGGGGTTTCTCGCCCCGATGGGGCGAGGTGCCTCTTTTGCTGAAGGAGCCATCTCCATGTCCACCGTTGCCCAACACGCTTTTCCCCGATTCAACCCCGGCCAGGTCGTCATGACCTCGGGCGTTGCCAGCCTGGTTCAGCAAGGCCAGCTCAATCCCCGTCCGTACCTGTTGCGGCATCTGTCCGCCGACTGGGGCGACCTCGACGACAGCGACCGGCGCCAGAACGACGCCGCGCTGAAGTCGGGCGAGGCCCGCCTGTTCTCTGCCTACGAGGTCGGCCCGAGCCTGAAGGTCTGGGTCATCACCGAATGGGATCGCAGCGTCACCACGGTGCTGCTGCCCAGCGAGTACTGATCGTCGTCATCACCGGCCAGATCCCGAATCCGGCCGATCTTTCCTTCCCACCCCTGGGGCATGTCACCGCCCCTTGGGGAGTGGTGCATGCCCCGTTTTTCTTCTCGGAGCATCACCATGAACGCACAAGTCATCGACGCGGCCTCGGCCGCTGATACCTCGTCCCCGATGGACGACCTGCTCGAACAGGAACCGTCCGAGCTGTCCATGAGCCTTCAGGACTTCGTTTCCGAGTTCGGAGACGAGCTGCTGGAATCCCTCAACCGGGCGAACCCGCCCGTCTATAGCGGCACGCCGCGCCCGCACCGGCAACTGGTGCTGGCCGGGCTGAAACGCCAGTTGTTTCCCGCCCAGGCCGAGGTCGTGCATGCGGCCTCGGAACTGCTCGTCAACCAAGGCGAGCGGGCCGTTTTCGTCAACGGCGAGATGGGCACCGGCAAGACCACGATCGGCATTGCGCTGGCCGCGGTCCTGCATGCCGAAGGCTATCGCCGCACGCTCGTCCTGAGCCCGCCGCACCTTGTTTACAAGTGGCGCCGGGAAATCCTCGAAACCGTCGCTGGCGCAAAGGTCTGGGTGCTCAATGGCCCGGACACGCTGCTCAAACTGATCAAGTTGCGCGAGCAGCTTGGCGTGCCTTCGCCGGCGCAGGAGTTTTTCGTTCTCGGTCGTGTCCGCATGAGGATGGGGTTCCACTGGAAGCCCGCCTTCGCGCGCAAGCACACCCGTCACGGTGACGTGGGGGCCTGCCCGCACTGCGGAGAGGTCGTCACCAACCTCGACGGTGAGCCGATCACTGCTCAGGAGCTGGAGGCGGAAGAGTTCCGTCGCAAGTGCAATGGCTGCGGCGGCGCGCTGTGGACGCTGATGCGTCCGCGGTCACTGTCCGGCAGCGACCAGTCCTCGGCTGTGCTGCGTGCCTTGAAGCGTATTCCCACCATCGGCGAAGCCACCGCGCAGAAGCTGATGAAGACCTTCGGGGACAGCTTCCTGGCCTCGATGCTCGGCGACAACCTGCACAACTTCATCAACCTGATGGACGCGAGCGGGAAGCTGGTCTTCTCCGACCGCCAGGCGCACCGCATGGAACGGTCCATGGCGAACATGGAGTTCGGTTTCGGTGAAGGCGGCTACCAACCCAGCGAATATGTGAAGCGGTATCTGCCGCGCAGCACGTTCGACTTGCTTATCGCAGACGAAGCCCACGAGTACAAAACGGGCGGTTCGGCGCAAGGCCAGGCCATGGGCGTCATCGCGTCCAAGGTCCGCAAGACGGTCTCGCTCACGGGCACGCTGATGGGCGGCTACGCCGACGATCTTTTCCACCTGCTGTTCCGCGCGCTTCCGGGCCGCATGATCGAGGACGGCTACATCCCCGGCCGCAACGGCAGCATGAACGCCGCCGCCATGGCCTTCATGAGGGATCACGGCGTCTTGCGGGATATCTACTCCGAGTCCGACGGTCCGGCACACAAGACGGCCAAAGGCAGCAAGGTCACGGTCAGAACGGTCAAGGCCCCCGGCTTCGGCCCCAAGGGCGTGCTGCGGTGCATCCTGCCGTACACCATCTTCCTGAAGCTGCGAGACATCGGTGGCGTGCTGCCGCCGTATGACGAGGAGTTCCGGGACGTGGCGATGAGCGCCGAGCAAGGCGAGGCGTATCAGAAGCTGGCTTCCAGCCTCACTCAACAGCTCAAGGAGGCCCTGCGCAAGCGGGACACCACTTTGCTGGGCGTGGTCCTCAACACGCTGCTGGCGTGGCCCGACTGCTGCTTCAGGGCAGAGACGGTCCGCCATCCGCGCACGCGCGAGGTGCTGGCATTCACCCCGGCCCAGTTCAACGAGCTGGAGGTGATGCCCAAGGAGCGCGAGCTGATCAACATCTGCCGCGAGGAGAAGGAAGCGGGTCGCAAAACCCTGGTGTATTCGGTCTATACCGGCACGCGGGACACCACGAGCCGGCTGAAGATGCTGCTGGAGCAGGAAGGCTTCAAGGTGGCGGTACTGCGCGCAAGCGTGGATGCCAGCCAGCGCGAGGACTGGATTGCCGAGCAGATCGACCGGGGCATCGACGTGCTCATCACGAACCCCGAACTCGTCAAGACGGGGTTGGACCTGCTCGAATTCCCGACGATTGTTTTCCTGCAGTCGGGGTGGAACGTGTACACGCTGCAGCAGGCCGCACGCCGCTCATGGCGGATCGGCCAGAAGCTCGCCGTGAAGGTGATCTACCTGGGGTACGCCGCCTCTTCGCAGATGACGTGCCTCGCGCTGATGGCCAAGAAGATCCTCGTGTCCCAAAGCACGTCCGGCGATGTACCCGAATCCGGGCTGGATGTGCTCAACCAGGACGGTGATTCCGTCGAGGTCGCACTGGCCCGGCAACTGGTCGCCGCCTGATCCCCACGCCAACGCCGGCCTCGCGCCGCCGGCTTTCCATTGTTCCCACCTCGCAGCCACGCCCACGGTCTCCGTGGACGTGGCTGCGCTTTTTTTCATCCCAAGGAGATTTTCATGAACGCTACTACCCAAGCCACGCCCGAAACCGTCAATGCGCGCTTGACGCTGGACGTGACCTATCTGCTCAACGGCGAGGCCGCGCCGGAATTGCTGGCACGGCTGGAACGCATGTGCGAACGCGCCATCGGCGAGGGTCTGCTGACCGGCGAGACCGCCGCGGAAGTGGACACCTGGTCGATCGATGTGGCGGTGCTTCCCTCGGAGACGGACCGCGATGCACTCGAAGCCAAGATCGCCGCCTTCATGCAACAGCGCATCGAGGACGGCAACCTCGGTGCCGAGGACATTCCCGTGCGTCTGGCGCGCTATGGCCTGATGGCCCCCGAGGCATTCGCCGACGAAATGCGCGAGCGCATGGGCATGGACGACGACGCCCCCACGGGCCGAGCCGTCATCCCCTCGACCGAACCTGCCGACGGCAGCGAGATCGAGATGCAAGTCGCGGTCGCCTGCATCGGTGCCTCCGGCAGCCCCGACGTGCCGGTCTTCAAGGTCAGTATCACCCAGGAGGAATACGACCTGGGTATCCACTACGACAAGGCCAGGGACCTGGCCGAAGAGGCCCGGTACGAAGGGCCGTTCGTCTGCTTCGACGCCGCCGAATACGGCCCCATCCTGTCGGCCGCCCGCGAACTTGGCCTCGTTCCGCAGGTCGTCGTGGTCGATATGACCGACGGCCAGATCCACTCTATCCGCTGCGACAGCGGCGAGATCAAGGTCATCTGCTACGACACCAGCGACACCGAAGAGTATTCGGCGGCGGTGGCGAACCGGCCGCTCGGTGAAAACGGCCAGCTCGTGCGCTGCTGGTCGCACACCCAACTGGCGCAGGTCGATCCCGGCCTGAAGCTGGCTCGGGATTGATCGAGCGAAGTCCAATGCGTTTTCACTGGCCCCTTCGGGGGCCTTTTTCTTTGGAGGGAGGCTGCCGGGAAATCGGGCGCTGCCTGGTTCGCATTGTTTGCTGCCGCTCGTGGCCCGAGCGGCGATGGTGAGGGCTCGATGTTTCAGGACGACGCGCCATGTGCCCCTCTCCACCCTGGTTTCACCATCCCGAACGCCGCCTGCTGGCGGGATTTCTCGGCCTGCTTTGGTCGGTACTGGCTGGCGGCTGCGCGACGACGAGCGCGCCGGTCGCGCCCGACACTATCGAGGAAGTCTCGGCCGCGCCCGCACCCGAGGCACCCGAGTACATCCCCGTCGTGCGCTACGGCCGCTACACCCTCGTGGAACTCGCACCCACGGCGGCGCAGCGCGACCTGCTGTTGCAGACCATCGACGTGTCGATGCCCGAGGATGCACGCGCCACGGTCGGCGACGGGCTACGGCATGTGCTCAAGCGCAGCGGTTACGGCCTGTGCCAGACAGCGCACGCGGTGATCGAGCTGTACACACTGCCGCTGCCGGCGGCGCATCTGCACCTCGGCCCCATGACCCTGCGCGACGCGCTGCTCACGCTGGCTGGCCCGGCCTGGGAACTGCACACGGATGACCGCGCGCGGCAAATCTGCTTCGAGCGGCCCGGCGACAGCGTGACCGCCGACACCGCACCCGCGCCGCCCGCCACCGAGGCGGTGCAGACGTTCCCGCTGGCGCCCGCGGCATCGGGAGGCCAGCCATGAACGCCCCGCAACCCGCCCAGCGTTCAACCGCCGCCGTGGTGGTGCAGAGCCTGATGTGGCTCTGGCTGATCGGCCTCAGTGTTCTCGTGGCCCTGGGCTACCAGGCCATGAACGACCAGGCCGACCAGGATCGCCTCGATTCCCGTCTGCAACGCCTCGAAGCGCAGGCAACAGGTCTGGCCGAGACCGTCGAGGCCATCCAGCAGCGTCCGGCCGTCGCCACGGCGGCAGACCTCAAAGACACCCGCCAAATCCTGGAAGCACGCGCGGCCCAGGTCGAGCAATCGCTGAGCGCCTATGCCGCCGCCGACGACCTTCAGGCACTGCGCGCCGAAGTCGAGCAGGTCAAGGCGCGCCAGACCGCCGCACGCGCCGCAGTACCCGCCCAGCCGCGCGCACCGAGCAAGTCAGCCGCCAAGCCTGAACCACCGCCGCTCCCGTTTCGCATCGTCGGTGCCGAACTGCGCGCCGGCGAGCGCAGCGTGTCCGTCGCGCCGAGCAGTGGCGACTTCACGCCCGACCAGCTTCAGGTGCTGCTACCCGGCGATGCCGCGGGCCCGTGGCACTTGCAGGCCGTCGAGGGCAACACCGCGGTGTTCCAGGCCGGCGACCAGACCCGCCGCGTGGCGATTCCCTGACCGGAGCAGATCGCATGAAGCCGTCGATCATCCTTTCCGCGCTCCTGCTGGCGTCCGCCCAGTGGCCCGTCTGGGCGCAGCAGCCGCCTGCGGCACCCGCCCGCAATGCACAGAGCCAGGAGCGCCCGCTGGTCGCTCGCGTTCTGGACGACCGGGTGGCGAGCGACTGGGGCCTGCAACCGCAGGAGTGGGCGCGCTACCGCGAACTGATGGACGGGCCGCTGGGCATCTACTCGCCCAACCTGGACCCGCTATCGGCCCTGGGCATCGAGGCCCGCACCGACGAGGAACGGCGCCGCTACGCAGAGCTACAGGTGCAGGTCGAAGCGCGCCGCGTGGAGAAGTTGCTTGCCTATCAGCGCGCCTACGACGAGGCCTGGCAGCGCCTGAACCCCGGCATGCAGCGCGTGAACCTGCCAGACGACAAGCCGGTCGCCGGAGCCACGCGCGGCTCCGGCCGCACGGCGGTGTTCGTCAAGGACGGCTGCGATGCCTGCGGCCAGCTCGTGCAGCGCCTCCAATCCTCGGGCGCCGAATTCGACCTGTACATGGTCGGCAGCCGCCAGGAAGACGCGCGCATCCGCGACTGGGCCAAACGCGCGAACGTCGATCCAGCGCGCGTGCGCCGCGGCACCATCACGCTCAACCACGACGGCGGCCGCTGGCTGTCGCTGGGCCTGCCCGGCGACTTGCCCGCGGTCGTGCGCGAGGTGAACGGCCAATGGCAGCGCCAGCCATAGCCGCACTCCTGCGCGCACTGGCGCTCGCCGCTGGCCTGTGCGCCTGCGTCGCCCAGGCCCAGGAGGTTCCGCCACCGGCGTACCAGCTCGCCGCGCAGCGCGCAGGCATCCCCTCGACGGTGCTCTACGCCGTGGCCTTGCAGGAGAGCGGCATCCGCCGCAATGGGCGCATCGTCCCGTGGCCGTGGTCGCTCAACGTCGCTGGCCAATCGCGCCGCTACGCAACCCGCGCCGACGCCTGCGCCGGCTTGCAGCGGGCGATGCGCTCCACGCCGCACACGCGCATCGACGCGGGCCTGGGCCAGATCAACCTCGGCTATCACCATCAGCGCTACGCCAGCGCGTGCGACTTGCTCGACCCGTATCGGAATCTGGCCATCGCCGCCGAGATCCTGCGCGAGCAGCACACCCCCGGCGAAGACTGGTTGCTGGCGATTGGCCGTTACCACCGTCCTGCAGGGGGTGAGCCCGCCGCCCGCTACCGGCGCAGCGTATCCCGCCACCTTGCCCGCGTGCAGGGCACGCGCCCAACCGCCGCGGTCCTTGCCGCGCGCCAGGAGACATCCCCATGACAACATCCCATCTGGCCCATCTCTCGGTGACGGGTCTGCTTGTGCTGCTGGCAGGCCTGCCGCTGGCCTCTCTCGCCAGCGAGCCGCTGATCGTGGTCGAAGAACGCGGCGGCACGTCGGCGCTGCCGTACTACGAAGCCCTGAGCCTCCAGCCGCGCGCCAACACTCCGGCCCGATCGCCCATCCCTGCGACTCAGATCCCGGCCACGCCGGCGGATGAGGCCGCGATGTTGCCGGTGCGCAGCGCCAAGCTCACGCCCGGCACCGTCGCGCGGCGGGTGATCGAGGCCCCGGGCCTGCGTCCCTTCGTGGTCGTGGGCGACGACGAGGCTTCCCAGGCCTGGTTGCGCCGCCATGCAGCCTCATTGCGCGAGCGCGGCGCGGTCGGTCTGGTGGTCAACGTCGAGACCGTGCAAGGCCTGGCGCGGCTGCGCGCACTGGCGTCCGGCGTGCCGCTTGCGCCCGTGTCCGGCGACGACCTAGCCGAGCGCTTGGGCCTGCGGCACTACCCGGCGCTGATCACGGCCACCGGCATCGAGCAATGACGCCATGTCGGGGAAACAGCCGGTCGAGGTTCTGCTTCGCCCAGCGGTGGAGCTATATACCGTCGCGGCGTGTGCAGGCGCCGCGTTTCTGTCCCTGGTGGCCCCGTGGTCGCTCGCGCTGAGCCCTGCCATGGGCGTCGGCAGCGCACTGGCGTTCGGCGCCTACGGCGCGATCCGCTACCGCGATGCCCGCGTCATCCTTCGCTACCGACGCAACATCCGCCGCCTGCCGCGATATGTGATGACCAGCAAGGACGTGCCGGTCAGCCAGCAGCGTCTGTTTGTGGGGCGCGGCTTTTTGTGGGAGCAGAAACACACCCATAGGCTCATGCAGACGTACCGGCCAGAGTTTCGGCGCTACGTCGAGCCGACGCCGGCCTACCGACTGGCGCGGCGCCTGGAGGAACGGCTGGAGTTCGCGCCGCTCCCACTGTCACGGC
>DATCUN010000234.1:0-14640 GCA_036561825.1 Pseudomonas sp. | reverse complement strand
GCCCGGCGTCGCCCCAGGCCCTGCCCAGCTGGCAGAGCCGCCTGCTCGCCCACCTCAACCGCCACAAGCGCTATCCCGAGGATGCGCGCCGGCGCGGCCAGCAGGGCGTGGTCAAGCTGCGCTTCGTGGTCGACGGCCGCGGCCAGGTGCTGTCCTTCGCGCTGGCCGGCAAGTCCGGCAGCGCCAGCCTGGACCGCGCCACCCTGCAGATGATCCGCCGCGCCCAGCCACTGCCGGTGCCGCCGGCGGAACTGCTGCAGGACGGTCGCCTGGAAGTGGTGGCGCCCTTCGCCTACTCCCTGGAGCGGCGCTGAGGGTCCGCCAGCCGCCCGCCGGCGCGCGGGCGGTTGGTTCCATTGAAGACAGCCGCTATGCTTGGGGGCATCTCAATGGATATTCGCTATGACACTCACGGAACTGCGCTATATCGTCACTCTCGCCCAGGAGCAGCACTTCGGCCGCGCCGCCGAGCGCTGCCACGTCAGCCAGCCGACCCTGTCGGTCGGGGTGAAGAAGCTCGAGGACGAGCTGGGTGTGCTGATCTTCGAGCGCAGCAAGAGCGCCGTGCGCCTGACCCCGGTCGGCGAAGGCATCGTCGCCCAGGCGCAGAAGGTGCTGGAGCAGGCCCAGGGCATCCGCGAGCTGGCGCAGGCCGGCAAGAACCAGCTGGCGGCACCGCTCAAGGTCGGCGCCATCTACACCGTCGGCCCCTACCTGTTCCCCCACCTGATCCCGCAGCTGCACCGGGTCGCCCCGCAGATGCCGCTGTACATCGAGGAAAACTTCACCCACGTGCTGCGCGACAAGCTGCGCACCGGCGAGCTGGACGCGATCATCATCGCCCTGCCCTTCGCCGAGGCCGACGTGCTGACCAAGCCGCTGTACGACGAACCGTTCTTCGTGGTGATGCCGGCCGACCATCCGTGGACCGCGCGGCAGACCATCGACAGCGCCATGCTCAACGACAAGAGCCTGCTGCTGCTCGGCGAAGGCCACTGCTTCCGCGATCAGGTGCTGGAAGCCTGCCCGACCACCCGCAAGGGCAGCGAGGGGCAGCAGCACACCACCGTGGAGTCCAGCTCGCTGGAAACCATCCGCCACATGGTGGCGTCTGGGCTGGGGATTTCGGTACTGCCGTTCACTGCGGTGGACAGCCACCACTACGCACCGGGCGTGATCGCCATCCGTCCGCTGACCCCGCCGGTGCCCTACCGCACCGTGGCGATCGCCTGGCGCGCCAGCTTTCCGCGGCCCAAGGCCATCGAGATCCTCGCCGACTCGATCCGCCTGTGCTCGCTGGCCCGCCCGCCGCATGTCGCGGAGGCTGCGCAGCCGGCATGACCGAACTGGCGCGGATCGCCGTCACCACACTGAAAGGCGTCGGCCCGGCACTGGCCGAGAAGCTGGCCAAGGTCGGCCTGGAAAGCCTGCAGGACGTGCTGTTCCACCTGCCGCTGCGCTACCAGGACCGCACCCGGGTCAGCCCGATCGGCGCCCTGCGCCCGGGCGGCGACGCGGTGGTGGAAGGCGTGGTGAGTGGCGCCGACATCGTCCTCGGCCGCCGCCGCAGTCTGCTGGTGCGCCTGCAGGACGCCAGCGGCACCCTGTCGCTGCGCTTCTTCCACTTCAGCCAGGCGCAGAAGGACGCGCTCAAGCGCGGCACCTGCCTGCGCTGCTACGGTGAGGTGCGCACCGGCGCCACCGGACTGGAGATCTACCACCCCGAGTACCGCGCCCTGGCCGCCGACGAGCCGTCGGCGGCGGTCGAGCAGAGCCTCACGCCGATCTACCCGAGCACCGAGGGCCTCACCCAGCAGCGCCTGCGCGCCCTCAGCCAGCAGGCGCTGGGCAGCCTCAACGGCCACAGCCTGCCCGACTGGCTGCCGGCCGAGCTGGCCCGCCAGTACGACCTCGCGCCGCTGGCCGACGCCATCCGCTACCTGCACCGGCCGCCGCCGGACGCCGACCTCGAGGAGCTGGCCGAGGGCCGCCACTGGGCGCAACACCGCCTGGCCTTCGAGGAACTGCTGACCCACCAGCTGTCGCTACAGCGCCTGCGCGAGAGCATCCGCGCCCAGCAGGCGCCACCGCTGGCCAAGGCCAAACGTCTGCCGGCGCAGTTCCTCGCCAACCTCGGCTTCCAGCCGACCGGCGCCCAGCAGCGGGTGGCCGGCGAGATCGCCTGGGACCTAGAGCAACACGAGCCGATGCTGCGCCTGGTGCAGGGCGACGTCGGCGCCGGCAAGACGGTGGTCGCCGCGCTGGCCGCGCTGCAGGCCATCGAGGCCGGCTACCAGGTGGCGCTGATGGCGCCCACCGAGATCCTCGCCGAGCAGCACTTCCTCAACTTCGGCAAGTGGCTCGAGCCGCTGGGCATCGAGGTCGCCTGGCTGGCCGGCAAGCTCAAGGGCAAGGCGCGCGCCAGCGCGCTGGAGCGCATCGCCGCCGGCGCGCCGATGGTGATCGGCACCCACGCGCTGTTCCAGGACGAGGTGAAGTTCCAGCGCCTGGCACTGGCGATCATCGACGAACAGCACCGCTTCGGCGTGCAGCAGCGTCTGGCGCTGCGCCAGAAGGGCGTCGACGGCCGGCTGTGCCCGCACCAGCTGATCATGACCGCCACGCCCATCCCGCGCACCCTGGCGATGAGCGCCTATGCCGACCTCGACACCTCGATCCTCGACGAGCTGCCGCCGGGGCGCACGCCGGTGACCACCCTGGTGATCGCCGACAGCCGCCGCCCGGAAGTGATCGAGCGGGTGCGCGCCGCCTGCGCAGAGGGCCGCCAGGCCTACTGGGTGTGCACGCTGATCGAGGAGTCCGAGGAGTTGACCTGCCAGGCAGCGCAGACCACCTTCGAGGAGCTGTCCGCCGCGCTGGGCGAGCTGCGCGTCGGTCTGATCCACGGCCGCATGAAGCCGGCGGAGAAGGCCGCGGTGATGGAGGAGTTCAAGGCCGCGCGCCTGCAGCTGCTGGTCGCCACCACGGTGATCGAGGTCGGCGTGGACGTACCCAACGCCAGCCTGATGATCATCGAGAACCCCGAGCGCCTGGGCCTGTCGCAGCTGCACCAGCTGCGCGGGCGGGTCGGCCGCGGCAGCGCGGTCAGCCACTGCGTGCTGCTCTATCACGCGCCGCTGTCGCACATGGGCCGCGAGCGCCTGGCGATCATGCGCGAGACCAGCGACGGCTTCGTGATCGCCGAGAAGGACCTCGAGCTGCGCGGCCCCGGCGAGATGCTCGGCACCCGCCAGACCGGCCTGCTGCAGTTCAAGGTCGCCGACCTGATGCGCGACGCCGACCTGCTGCCGGCAGTACGCGAGGCCGCGCAGACCCTGCTCGCGCACTGGCCGCAGCACGCCGCGCCGCTGCTGGAGCGCTGGCTGCGCCATGGGCAGCAGTATGGGCAGGTGTGAAGCGGGGAGCGAAGCCTGCTGGGGCGGAAACTCTCGATAATGGTTTTTTATCGTTAGTTTTGTGTGCCAGAGAGTGAGCGTTTGGGCAACACACCGTCCCAATTGCCGTCCAACCCCGGCTGAGGATGGATGGCAGAGTGAAGCGAGGCTTACTCCTGAGCGGAGGCCTCGCTTTCATCGCCATTCAGAAGGGGCGTCGCGAGCACCTTGTCGATCCGCTTGTCGTCCATATCCACGACCTCGAACCGCCAGCCCGCCCAGTCCACATGGTTACCGGTGCCGGGCACCCGTCCGAGCAGCAGCATGATCATCCCGCTGATGGTGTGGTAACGGCCCTTGTCCTCCTCGGGGAGGTTCTTGAGTTCCAGGCGATCCTTCATCTCCGGAATCGGAATGGCGCCATCCAGCAGCCAGGAACCGTCCTCACGCTGGACTGCCCAAGCATCTTCGGCATTGCGCGGGGTGAACTCGCCGGTCACCGCCTCCAGGACATTCTGCAGGGTGACAATGCCTTCGATTTCGCCATATTCGTCGATGACGAAGGCCATCTGCATGTCGTTGGCACGGAACTGCTCCAGCAGCTCTGTGCCGGTCAGCGTTTCGGGAACGTAGACGCACGGCTGGAGGTTGGCGGAGTAGTCGGGGGTCTCACCCTTCGCCACACGCGCCAAGGCCTGTTTGGCGTGGATGACCCCGAGCAGCTTGTCGAGGCTGCCATCGCAGACCGGGAAGCGGGAGTGCTCTGACTCGATCAGGACTTGCAGGTTCTCTTCAGGAGAGCGCCGGATGTCGACACAGACGATATCCGAACGCGGAATCATCAACGAGCCCAGTTGGCGGTCATCCAGGCGGAAGACGTTGCGCACCATCTCGTGCTGATGCTGCTCGATGACGCCTGCCTCGGAGCCCTCTTCCAGCATGGCGTGGATTTCTTCTTCCGTAACACTGGCCTGGCTGCTCTGCTTGACGCCCAACAGGCGCAGCAGTGCATGGGTGGACACCGTCAACAGCATGACGAACGGACGGGTAATCAGGGCCAGCACCTGCATGGGACGCGCGACCAGGCGCGCAATGGGCTCCGGGTTGAGCTGGCCAATGCGTTTGGGCACCAGTTCGCCCACCACAATGGAAACGTAGGTCACGACAATGACGACAGCCGCGGTCGCGCCGATGTTGGCGGCATTTTCTGCAATACCGAACGATTGCAGCCACTGCGACAACGGACCGGCCAGTACAGCCTCACCGACGATACCGTTGAGGATACCGATGGAGGTGATGCCGATCTGGATGGTCGACAGGAACTTGGTGGGGTCTTCACCCAGCTTGAGCGCTACGGACGCCGAATTGTCGCCGTCGGCCGCCAGCTTCATGAGGCGTGCCTTGCGCGCCGTGACCAGCGCGATTTCGGACATGGCGAAGAGGCCGTTCAGCACGATCAGGCCGATCAGAATCAGGATTTCCATTGCTGACCCCGAGAGTTAGCCGTGACGGTAGATATGCGCACGTGAAGGCCAGCGGGTGTTTGCCGAGGGCAGAGGTGCGGGAGGTGTGACTGCTGGAGGCTGCCCACGTGCGCATGACGCCCCCGGCAAGGCTTCCGGCCAGGAGCGGATGACGCTCAGGCCGCCTGCTTCTGCCGTGGGCCGAGCAGCTGGGTCAGGCCCTGGAACCAGATCACCAGCGCCGGGTTGCCCTGGATCTGGATGTCCCGGTTCTGGATGCCCTGCATGAAGGCCAGCTGCTTGTTCGCCGCCGTGAGGGTGGCGAAGGCGTAGGCACTGTCACGGAAGGCGATGCTGAACGCCGGATGCGCTACGCTGCCGGTGGCGCTGCGGATGCGCTGGTCCTTGACCACGAAATGGCGAGCGATCTTGCCGTCCTGGGTCTGCAGCTGGAACACCAGGTCGCGATCGACCAGTTGCTCGCGGAACTCGGCGTTGGTACGGCTGGCGCCGGCCAGCAGGCGGCCTAGCAGCCAGAGCAGGAAGCGGAATTTCACGGCAGAACCTCTGAGTCACGCACAGGGAACCTGGATTCTAGCGCGTCGCGCGCCGGCCGAAGACCACCTGAACCACGGATTGCTCGACCGGCTTCAACGACCCGGAGTCGAACGACGCCGGGTCGGCGCACTCAGTTGACCGCGTCCTTCAGCGCCTTGCCCGGCTTGAAGGAGACGGTGTTGCTGGCGCGGATCTGCACCGGCTCGCCGGTCTGCGGGTTCTTGCCCGTGCGCGCCCCGCGATGGCGCTGCAGGAAGGTGCCGAAACCGACCAGGGTGACACTGTCCTCACGGTTCAGCGCACTGGTGATTTCTTCTAGCACCGCGTTGAGTACGCGGCTGGCTTGTTCCTTGCTCAGGTCGGCCTTTGCCGCGACTGCGGCAGCGAGTTCCGGTTTACGCATACGTGCCTCTCGGGTTTGTTCTTGTTGTGCGGGCTGCCCGGCATGGGCGTCTCCCTGTTGCCACCGCCCGCCACCTGCGCCATCGAGGCTGCAGAGACGCCGGACAGGCTCTGGGCTGCGGCTGACCGCTGAAGAATGGCACGCCGGACCGACACGCGCCAGCGGCCCGGAGCCGGCCAATGGTCGTAGAGGGCGACGCCGGACCAGCGGCACGGCAAGGCAGCCCGCCCCGCCATGCGCCGGTCGGCAAGGCCGGAAGGTGCATGCTAGACTGGCAGCCGGTTTTTCGCTGCGGAATCCCGCCGTGTCCCAGACTGCCTGCGCCAGCCCCGAGTGGCTGGCCACCGACCACCTGCACCCCACGCCCAACGCCCGCGAACTCGACTGGCTCAACGAGCAGGGTTCGCTGACCCGCCGCCTCACCGCCCTCAGCGGCGACACCTTCGCCGTCGAGCCGCTGGTCGAGGGCTGGCAGATCCTGCGCGCCGACGAATGCGCTGCCCTCGGCGTGCCGCCCGGCAGCGAGGGCTGGGTGCGCGAGGTCTACCTGCGCGGCCAGGGCCTGCCCTGGGTGTTCGCCCGCAGCGTGGCCGCGCGCAGCAGGCTGGAGCTGCATCCCTTCGCCCTCGACCAGCTCGGCACCACGTCGCTGGGCCACCTGCTGTTCCGCGATCCGGCCTTCACCCGCCAGCCGATCGAGGCCTGCCGCTATCCGGCCGCGCTGCTGCCCGCGGCGGTACGCACGGCAGATCTGTGGGGCCGCCGCTCGCTGTTCTGCCAGGGGGCGCTGGGCGTACTGGTGGCCGAGGTCTTCCTGCCGGCGCTGTGGCAGGCGGACGCCACGCCGCACACCTGAACCACCCCTGCCTGGCGCCACGCCTTATACTGGCGCCCTTTGCCCGGCCGCACGCGCGGCGGCGGCCGGATGGTTTCACCTGCGGAGATCCGCGATGTCCCTCAGCCTGCTCAAGCCCCTGGCCCGCCTGCATCCGCGCGCCCAGGACTTCATCGACCTGACCCGCCTGAACCGGCCAATCGGCATCTACCTGCTGCTGTGGCCGACCCTCACCGCGCTGTGGATTGCCGCAGGCGGCGTGCCGTCGCTGGCCAACCTGCTGATCTTCACCCTCGGCGTGATCCTCACCCGCTCGGCCGGCTGCGCGATCAACGACTTCGCCGACCGCCGCGTCGACGGCCACGTCGAGCGCACCCGCGCCCGCCCGCTGGCCAGCGGGCGGATGACCGCGCGCGAGGCGCTGCGGGTGTTCGCCGTGCTGATGGCGGTGGCCTTCGGGCTGGTGCTGCTGACCAACGCGATCACCGTCTGGCTGTCGTGCGGCGCGCTGGCGCTGGCCGCGCTGTACCCGTTCATGAAACGCTACACCTACTACCCGCAGGTGGTGCTCGGCGCGGCCTATTCGTGGGGCATCCTGATGACCTTCACCGCCGAGACCGGCAGCCTGCCGGCGGCGGCCGGCCTGCTGTACCTGGCCAACCTGCTGTGGACGGTGGCCTACGACACCTACTACGCGATCACCGACCGCGACGACGACCTGCGGATCGGCGTGAAGTCCACCGCCATCCTGTTCGGCGACGCCGACCGCCCGATCATCGCCATCCTCCAGGGCCTCAGCCTGCTGTGCCTGCTGCTGGCCGCCGGGCGCTTCGGCCTGGGCCTGTACTTCCACCTCGGCCTGGCGGCGGCGGCGGCCTGCTTCGCCTGGGAATACTGGAGCACCCGCACGCGCGACGGCCACGCCTGCTTCCGCGCCTTCCTGCACAACCACTGGGCCGGCCTGGCGATCCTCGCCGGCACCATCGCCGACTACGCCCTGCGCTAACGCGCGACCCTCCGGCGCCGGGCGTCGGAGCGGGCCGGGCCGGCTACTGGTCGCCGGCGTCCTCCGCCTCGGGCCTGGCGACATGCCAGACGTTCATCTTGCCGTCGCCGAGCATGTCGCCCGGTTTCTGGTCCCGGGCGAAGGTGTACAGCGGCCTGCCGTAGTAGGCCCACTGCCAGCTGCCGTCGGCGCGCTGGATCACCGTCCAGTCGTCACCCTCGTCGGCATCCGCACTGGCGGCCAGCGGCGGCCAGTTGGTCGCACAGCTGTCGTTGCAGCTGGACTTGCCCATGGCGTCCTTGTCGAAGGTATACAGGGTCATGCCCTTGGCATCGACCAGCATGCCGTCCTGGACTGCCGCCGGTTCGGCGGCCTGGACCTGTCCCAGCAGCGCCAGGGTGGCGGCGCCGACCACGGCCAGCAGGGTCGGGGAGATTCTCAGCATCGCAGCTTCCTCGGGTGGGATGAAACGACCCGGCGCCGACCGCGCCTGCGCGGCATGACGCACCAGGGATGGCCTGCCGACAACCGCCGGCCTGCTGTTGCAGCATAGTCGAGCGGTTCCGCCGTCACCGGCGGGTGCCCCGCCAGGGCGAAATCGCGCCGGCCGGACGACCTGCAGTCCGGCAAACCGTCCACATGTCACATAGCTGCAATAATTCCGTTATGTAATGCCCAGCATGCCCACGGACTACAGAGACAGCCCCCATGGTTGGCAAATCCATCCTCATCGTTGACGACGAAGCACCGATTCGCGAAATGATCGCCGTCGCCCTGGAAATGGCCGGCTACGAGTGCCTGGAGGCGGAAAACAGCCAACAGGCCCATGCGCTGATCGTCGACCGCAAACCCGACCTGATCCTGCTCGACTGGATGCTGCCCGGCACCACCGGCATCGAGCTGGCGCGCCGCCTCAAGCGCGACGAGCTGACCGCCGACACGCCGATCATCATGCTCACCGCCAAGGGCGAGGAGGACAACAAGATCCAGGGCCTGGAAGTCGGTGCCGACGACTACATCACCAAGCCGTTCTCGCCGCGCGAGCTGGTCGCCCGCCTCAAGGCCGTGCTGCGCCGTGCCGGCGCCAGCGATGCCGAGACGCCGATCGAGATCGGCGGGTTGATCCTCGACCCGGTCAGCCACCGCGTCACCATCGACGGCAAGGCGGCCGAGATGGGGCCGACCGAATACCGCCTGCTGCAGTTCTTCATGACCCACCAGGAGCGCGCCTACACCCGCAGCCAGCTGCTCGACCAGGTGTGGGGCGGCAACGTCTATGTCGAGGAGCGCACCGTCGACGTGCACATCCGCCGCCTGCGCAAGGCCCTCGGCGAAACCTGCGAAAATCTGGTGCAGACGGTACGCGGCACCGGCTATCGTTTCTCCACCAAGGGCTGAAGCCGGCACGGCGCGACAACTCGTTCTGCCGCTGAGCGCGGCCGCTTTACAAGGACTGCAAGGTGAACCACGACTGGCGCGGCGCGCTGACCCGCCGCCTGCTGTTGCTGCTGGGCGGCTGTCTGCTGCTCGGCCTGATCACGGGCCAGTATGCCTGGGCGCTGGCATTCGGCCTGGCCGGCTACCTGTTCTGGTGCCTGCGCCAGCTGTTGCGCCTGCACGACTGGCTGAAGCGCGCCTCGGACGAGTTGCCGCCGGAAAGTTCGGGGCTGTGGGGCGAGGTGTACGACCTGATCTACCAGCTGCAGAAGCGCAACCAGCACGCCCGTGGCCGCCTGCAGGCGGTGGTCGACCGCGTGCAGGAGTCGACCGCGGCGCTGCAGGATGCGGTGATCATGCTCGACCGCCAGGGCAACCTCGAGTGGTGGAACCGCGCCGCCGGCACCCTGCTCGGCCTCAAGCGCAAGCAGGACGGTGGCCAGCCGATCACCAACCTGGTGCGCCACCCGCACTTCAAGAAATATTTCGCTCAGGACAACCACCGCGAGCCGCTGGAGCTGCCCTCGCCGGTCAACGACCATGTGCGCCTGCAGTTCCAGCTGACCCTCTACGGCAACGGCGAGCACCTGATGCTGGTGCGCGACGTGACCCGCGTCTACCAGCTCGAGCAGATGCGCAAGGACTTCGTCGCCAACGTCTCCCACGAGCTGCGCACGCCGCTGACGGTGATCACCGGCTACCTGGAAACCCTGCTGGACAATGTCGACGAGGTCAATCCGCGCTGGCGCCGCGCCCTGCAGCAGATGCAGCAGCAGGGTTCGCGCATGCAGAACCTGCTCAACGACCTGCTGCTGCTCGCCCGCCTGGAGGCCGCCCCCTACCCGTCCGACAGCCGGCCGGTGGCGGTCGACCTGCTGCTGCTGAGCATCCGCACCGACGCCCAGGCGCTGTCCGCCGACCGCCACCGCATCAGCCTGGAGGCCGATCCGGCGGTGAAGCTCAAGGGCAGCGAGTCGGAGCTGCGCAGCGCCTTCTCCAACCTGGTGTTCAACGCGGTCAAGTACAGCCCGGAAGGCGGCGAGATCCGCATCCGCTGGTGGGCCGACGAGAGCGGCGGCCACCTGGCCGTGCAGGACAGCGGCATCGGCATCGAGGCCAAGCACATCCCGCGCCTGACCGAACGCTTCTACCGGGTCGACGCCAGCCGCTCGATCAACACCGGCGGCACCGGCCTGGGCCTGGCCATCGTCAAGCACGTGCTGATCCACCACGGTGGCCAGCTGAAGATCGACAGCACGATGGGCAAGGGCAGCACCTTCACCTGCCACTTCCCGCCGGCGCAGGTGGTGCGCAACTGAGCCGCCCCCGCGTGGACTGCGCGGGCAGCGGGCGTCGGAATGGCGCCTGCCCCGCCGCGGCGCAAGGTGCGCGGAGCCCGGCGGACTTGAAAGGTGCGCCGCCACATCCCATCCTATAGCCTTCATTACCGACACAAGACCGTCCATGGACCCCTCCCCCAGCGCCACCCTGTTCAGCTACTTCGCCGACTTCGGCCTCATTCTCTTCGCCCTGCTCCTCGTCCTGCTCAACGGCTTCTTCGTCGCCGCCGAGTTCGCCATGGTCAAGCTGCGCTCCACCCGCGTCGAGACCATCGCCGCCGAACACGGCTGGCGCGGGCATATCCTGCGCACCGTGCACGGCCAGCTCGATGCCTACCTGTCGGCCTGCCAGCTGGGCATCACCCTCGCCTCGCTCGGTCTCGGCTGGGTCGGCGAGCCGGCGTTCGCCCACCTGCTCGAACCCCTGCTGGGGCAGCTCGGCATCGACTCGCCGGCGCTGGTGCACGGCATCTCCTTCTTCAGCGCCTTCTTCGCCATTTCCTACCTGCACATCGTGGTCGGCGAACTGGCGCCCAAGTCATGGGCGATCCGCCAGCCCGAGCTGCTGTCGCTGTGGACCGCCGTGCCGCTGTACCTGTTCTACTGGGCCATGTACCCGGCGATCTGGGTGCTCAACACCAGCGCCAACGCCATCCTGCGCATTGCCGGCCAGGGCGAGCCAGGGCCGCACCATGAGCACCACTACAGCAGCGACGAGCTGAAGCTGATCCTGCACTCCAGTCGCGCGCGCGACCCCAGCGACCAGGGCATGCGCGTACTGGCCTCGGCCATGGAGCTGGGTGAACTGGAGGTGGTCGACTGGGCCAACTCGCGCGAGGACCTGGTCTGCCTCGACGTCGATGCCAGCCTCGACGAGATCCTCGACGAGATCCGCCGGCACAAGTACAGCCGCTACCCGGTGCTGGACGCCGAGCAGCAGTTCATCGGCGTGCTGCACATCAAGGACCTGCTGCTGGCCCTGGCCGGTGGCGAGCGGCCGGCGGAAGCCTTCGATCTGCGCCCCCTGCTGCGCCCGCTGGAGCGGGTGTCGCGGCACATGCCGCTCGGCCGCCTGCTCGAGCAGTTCCGCCAGGGCGGCGCGCACTTCGCCCTGGTCGAGGAAGCCGACGCCAAGGTGGTCGGCTTCCTGACCATGGAGGACGTGCTCGAGGTGCTGGTCGGCGACATCCAGGACGAGCACCGCAAGACCGAGCGCGGCCTGCTCGCCTACCAGCCGGGCAAGCTGCTGGTGCGCGGCGATACGCCGCTGTTCAAGATCGAGCGCCTGCTCGAGGTCGACCTCGACGAGGTCGAAGCCGACACCCTGGCCGGACTGGTCTACGACACCCTCAAGCGCCTGCCCACGGAAGACGAAACCCTCGAGACCCATGGCCTGCGCATCATCGTCAAGAAGATGAAGGGGCCGAAGATCCTGCTGGCCAAGGTGCTCAAGCTCCACTGATCACGCCCCGACGCCGGCGCAAACGAACAGGGCCACCCCGCGGGGTGGCCCTGTTCATTGCCGCTCGAGCAGCAGATCCGCCGCAGCGGCGTGCGGGCGATGGCGCCTCAATCCTCGCCGCCGACGGCGAGCTCCGGCCGGCTGTTGACCGGCTGGGCGAAGCGGAAGGGGATCGACTCCACCGCCAGACCGACATTGCGCTGCACCACGAAGTGCAGGTGCGGCCCGCTGCTGCGCCCGGTGTTGCCGGAACGGGCGATCGGCGTGCCGGCGCGCACCCGCTGGCCGGAGGCAACCTGCACCGAACCCTGCTGCAGGTGCAGGTAGACGCCCATGGTGCCGTCGTCGTGGAGGATCCGCACATGGTTGCCGCCCGGCTCGGGCTTGGCACCGGCCTGGTCGTTGTAGGTGCTCACCACCACGCCTTCGCGCGCGGCGCGGATCGGCGTGCCTTCCGGCATGGCGATGTCCACGGCGTAGCGGCCCTTGGCCGTAAAGTGGCTGTACTGGCCGTTGGCGCCCTGGCTCTGGCGGAACGGCCCGCCGCTCCACGGCAGCGGATAGCGATGCGGCTTGGGTAGCAGGCGCGGATCGCCGAGGGCGTGGCTGAGTTTCGGCGTGTAGCGCAGCGGCTGCGCCGGATCGCGCGGCGCCAGGGTCAGCAGACGGATCTGGCTGCGCGGCGGCAGCACCCAGCGCAGCGGCCGCTCCGGCGCACCGCTGGCGTTGGCGACGTCCTCCAGGCGCAGTTCGATCTCCACCGGGGCGAACAGGTCGTTGCGCACCCGCAGGGTATCGCCACCGGCATGCTTGAGAGTATCCAGATGCACCTGGCGCGCCAGCTCCTCTCTGAGCCGCGGCAGGCGCGAGGCCGCGCCGGGCTTGGCAAACTGGAATACCTGTGCGCCCGGCCGGGCCTGGTCGCTGTAGCTGACCTGGCCATTGGCATCGACGTGCTTGTACACGGTCTGCGCGCTGGCCGGAGCGGCCAGCGCCAGGCCTAGGAAAGACAGGAGAGTCAGCAGGATCGGACGATTCAGCATGATGTCACGGCGTCAGTAATGAGGAGATTACCGAGGCAAGACTAGCAGCCGGCCTCCCCCTCAGCGAGCAGCGGGCGGCCGGGTTGTGACCGGTCTCGCGGCTGACTGTCGCCGGCTTGACGCAGGTCAGTTCGGCGGGCGGCGATGGCCAGCCCGCGCCCCGTCAGTCCGGGAGGCGGGCCAGCGCGGTCAGGCCTGGCTGTCGTCGGCCTTGGCCGGGCCCTGCTTGGCCAGGCCGGTGTGGCGCACGTCGGTGCCGCGCACCAGGTAGATCACCAGTTCGGCGATGTTGCGCGCGTGGTCGCCGATGCGTTCCAGCGAACGCAGCGCCCAGATCACGCTGAGCACGCGGGAGATCGAGCGCGGATCTTCCATCATGTAGGTGACCAGCTCGCGCAGGGCGCTCTTGTACTCGCGGTCGACCTGCTTGTCGTACTGGGCCACCGACAGCGCCAGGTCGGCGTCGTAGCGGGCGAAGGCGTCCAGCGCCTCCTGGACCATCTTGCGCACCTGCTCGCCGATGTGGCGGATCTCGACGTAGCCCTTCGGCGCCTCGCCCGACTCGCACAGCTCGATGGCGCGCTTGGCGATCTTGGTGGCCTCGTCGCCGATGCGCTCGAGGTCGATCACCGACTTGGAGATGCTGATGATCAGGCGCAGGTCGGAGGCGGCCGGCTGGCGGCGGGCGAGGATGCGCACGCACTCCTCGTCGATGTCACGCTCCATCTGGTTGATCTGGCCGTCCACCGCGCGCACCTGCGCAGCCAGGCCGGAGTCGGCGGTGACCAGCGCGGAGACCGCGTCGTTGACCTGTTTCTCCACCAGGCCACCCATGGCCAGCAGGTGACTGCGGATCTCCTCCAGCTCGGCGTTGAACTGGGCGGAGATGTGATGGGTAAGGCCGTCTTTGTTGATCATGGATTCGCTCCGCAAAAGCTGACTGTAGGGTGCGCCGCGCGCACCGCTCCCTGGTGCGCACGGCGCACCCCGCGCATTCGGACTAGCCGTAGCGACCGGTGATGTAGTCTTCGGTCTGCTTCTTCGCCGGATTGGTGAACAGCGTGTCGGTGTCGCCGAACTCGATCAGCTTGCCCATGTACATGAACGCGGTGTAGTCGGAGACGCGCGCCGCCTGCTGCATGTTGTGGGTGACGATGACGATGGTGTACTGACCCTTGAGCTCGTTGATCAGCTCCTCGACCTTGAGGGTGGAGATCGGGTCGAGCGCCGAGCAGGGTTCGTCGAGCAGCAGCACTTCCGGCTGCACCGCCACGGTACGGGCGATCACCAGACGCTGCTGCTGGCCGCCGGAGAGGCCCAGCGCCGAGTCGTGCAGGCGGTCCTTGACCTCGTCCCACAGCGCCGCGCTCTTCAGCGCCCACTCGACGGTCTCGTCGAGCACGCGCTTCTGGTTGATGCCCTGCAGGCGCAGGCCGTAGACCACGTTCTCGTAGATGCTCTTGGGGAACGGGTTGGGCTTCTGGAACACCATGCCGACGCGGCGGCGCAGCTCGGCCACTTCCACGCCCCTGGCGTAGATATCCTTGCCATCGAGGCGGATCTCGCCATCGACGCGGCAGCCGTCGACCAGGTCGTTCATGCGGTTGAAGGTGCGCAGCAGGGTCGACTTGCCGCAGCCGGACGGGCCGATGAAGGCGGTGACGCGGTTGCGCGGGATGTTCAGCTGCACATCGAACA
>DATCUN010000233.1:0-1751 GCA_036561825.1 Pseudomonas sp. | reverse complement strand
GGTTTCGGCGTTGCCGATTTCCCGTATCAGTGGCGCGGCATTCTACGGACTTCCAAAGCATTGTCAACCCTGAATAAAAGGTTTTTTCTGGCACTTGGCAGGATCACCCCACGCTTGTTATATGTGCGCTCATTCTGAGAGCACAGAGCTCTGGCCCGCCAGACCATCATGAGTCATACGCCACCACCCGATCGTCCCGCTCCTCCTGCTCTTGCCGGGCGCACCATCCAGCCGCGCTTTGGCCAGATCGAGCAAAGCTGCCGTCAATTGCTGCTGAACCATCTTGACCAGCACCTGGGCTGCACCTTCGAACAGGCCGATGATGCCCTGTTCTCCCTGGCCAACAAGGCGGCCAACAACCTGGAGCAGGCACTGTTCTTCGACAGCATGCGCGAGGTTCGCACGCAGCGGACGCACATCATTCGGCACTTCCACCAACGGCTCGCGGGCGAGTTCGCAGCTTATATTGAAGGCCGCCCCCTGCACGGCAACGCGCCGACGCCCGCCGCCCGAAACCAGCTGTCGCTCATCGACCACGAGGAGCATGAGGAGAATCTGCTGCTGGGCAACATGGTCAAGCGCTGCCAGAGCCGCTGTGCGCCCCAACTGGACGCGCTGAGCCAACGCCTGGCACAGCTGTGCCGCGACCCGGCGACCGCCCTGCAGCAGAAGCCCCCCTGCGCTCCGGAAGCCATCGCCAGCGCCTTTCGCCTAGCGCTGCCCGACGCAGCACTGCCCCTGCGCATCCGCCGCGTCCTGTACGAGCTGTTCGAGCAACAGGTCATGAATTCGGTCGCGCAACTGTACAGCGCCCTCAACCAGCGCCTGATTGATGCGAACATCCTCCCGCAGCTCAGCGACAAGCCGCCCCGTCTACGCGCGCCGGCACGGCCGCCTACCAACCCACCACGGCCCGAGGCACAAGGGCGCAGAAGCCATGGCGATAGCTGGCCGAACGAGCCCCGCAGCGAGGCGGAACAACTGTTCCACGGCGTCACACGCCTGCTAAGCCGGCGCCACGGCAACGGCAACGGCAACGGCAACGATGCCAGTGCGAGTCCAGGTGACTCGTCCAGGTTTGCGGCAAGCGCGGCGCCACCCGCTCCGGCGGGCACCTACAGCGAAACCGAGCTGATGGCCGCACTGACCCGCCTGCAGCAGGTCAGCGCACGCGACATCGTCGACAAACTGCAGCAGCCACAAGATGCCAAGCAGCTCAAGGCGCGACTGCATGCCGAACTGGAGGCCGCCTGCACCCTGCCCGACCAGCAGATGCTGACAGCCGACGATGCCGACATCATCGACCTAGTCGGCATGCTGTTCGCCTTCATCCTCGACGACCCGGCCCTGCCGGACCGTTGCAAGACCGTTCTTTCGCACCTGCACACGCCCTACCTGAAGCTCGCCCTGCGCGATCGCCGACTGTTCACCCACGGCGATCATCCTGCCCGCCAACTGCTGGACTGCATGGCCAAGGCCGGCGCGCGCTTTGCGGAAGACAGCGATACCTCCGGTCTGCAGACCAAGATGCAGCTGATCGTCGAGCGCATCATTCAGGACTTCAGCGGCGACTCCGCCCTGTTCCCCAGCCTGCTGCAGGAGTTCGAGGCGTACCTGCGTCGCCTGCAGCAGCGCATAGAGCTACGCGAGCGGCGCACCCTGGATGCCGCGCGCGGCCACGACCGCTTGCAGGCCGCCCGACAGCAGGCCGGCGAGCAGATCCGTCGGGTACTGATCGGCCGGACGCTGCC
>DATCUN010000232.1:0-8338 GCA_036561825.1 Pseudomonas sp. | reverse complement strand
CTTGGCCTTGAAGTGGGTGAAGCTGATCCCCGGCACGTCGCGCAGCACCTCGACCACGTGGGCGAGGCCCGACTTGGTGCCGCGCGGCAGGTCGACCTGGGTGACGTCGCCGGTGATCACCGCGGTGGAGCCGAAGCCGATGCGGGTGAGGAACATCTTCATCTGCTCGAGGGTGGTGTTCTGGCTTTCGTCGAGGATGATGAAGCTGTTGTTCAGGGTGCGCCCACGCATGTAGGCCAGCGGGGCTATCTCGATCACCTGCTTCTCGATCAGCTTGGCCACCTGCTCGAAGCCGAGCATCTCGTAGAGGGCGTCGTACAGCGGGCGCAGGTAGGGGTCGATCTTCTGCGCCAGGTCGCCGGGCAGGAAGCCGAGCTTCTCGCCGGCTTCCACCGCCGGGCGGACCAGCAGGATGCGCCGCACCTGCTCGCGCTCCAGCGCGTCCACCGCGCAGGCCACCGCCAGGTAGGTCTTGCCGGTGCCGGCCGGGCCGACGCCGAAGTTGATGTCGTTGTCGAGGATCGCCTTGACGTAGCGCTGCTGGTTGGCGCCGCGCGGGGTGATGTGCACCTTGCGCGTCTTCAGCGTCACCGTCGGCGTCTGCCCGGGCAGGGCGATGTCCTCGAGCCCCGATTCCTGCAGGAACAGATGGACCATTTCGGGCGTCAGCTCGGTGCCGGTGTGGGTTTCGCGGTACAGGCGGCGCAGCAGGCGCTCGGCGGTCTGGCTGCGCTGGGCGTCGCCGACCAGCTCGAACTGGTTACCGCGGTTGCGGATCTCGATGGCCAGGCGCTGTTCGATCAGGCGCAGGTGCTCGTCGAACTGTCCGCAGAGGTTGGCGAAGCGGCGTGCTTCGAAGGGTTCCAGGATAAAGCGATGGTGTTCCAGGGGTGCGTTCAAGGTCTTCTGTTGGCCGCCGTTCGGCTGGGGGAATGGACGAAGAATAACCGCAGGGGCCCGAGGGGGAAAGCCTGCCTATGGAGGATAAGTCGCGCGGCGCCGGTGATGGGCGCCGCGCGGGGGCTCAGTCGCTGGCGGCGTCGACCAGGGTGCCGCGCAGCGAGTGCGGCAACGCCTCGTCGATGTGCACGTCGACGAACTGGCCGATCAGGCGCGGGTTGCTGGAGCGGAAGTTGACCACCCGGTTGTTCTCGGTGCGACCCTGCAGCATGCCCGGGTCCTTCTTCGAGTAGTCGCTGACCAGGATGCGCTGCACGCTGCCGACCATGCGCCGGCTGTTCTCGAAGCCCTGCTGGTTGAGGCGCTGCTGGAGGATGGCCAGGCGCTGCTTCTTCACCTCCTCCGGGGTGTCGTCGGCCAGGTCGGCCGCGGGGGTGCCGGGGCGGGCGCTGTAGACGAAGGAGTAGGAGAAGTCGAAGCCGACCTCCTCGATCAGCTTCATGGTCTGCGCGAAGTCCTGCTCGGTTTCGCCGGGGAAGCCGACGATGAAGTCCGAACTGATGCAGATGTCCGGCACCGCCGCCTTGAGCTTGCGGATGCGCGACTTGTATTCCAGCGCGGTGTGGTTGCGCTTCATCGCCGCGAGGATGCGGTCGGAGCCCGACTGCACCGGCAGGTGCAGGTACTTCACCAGCTTGGGAATCTCGGCGTGGGCCTGGATGATGGCGTCGGAGAACTCCAGCGGATGGCTGGTGGTGTAGCGGATGCGCTCGATGCCGTCGATGGCCGCCACCGCGTGCAGCAGTTCGGCGAAGTCGGCGATGCGCCCGGCACCGGCGTCGCCGCGGTAGCCGTTGACGTTCTGGCCGAGCAGGGTGACCTCGCGCACGCCGTTCTCGGCCAGGTGGAGGATCTCGCCGAGCACGTCGACCAGCGGCCGGCTGACTTCCTCGCCGCGGGTGTAGGGCACCACGCAGAAGGCGCAGTACTTGCTGCAGCCTTCCATCACCGAGACGAAGGCGTTGGGGCCGTCGACGCGCGGCTCGGGCAGGCGGTCGAATTTCTCGATCTCCGGGAAGGAGATGTCCACCTGCGGCTGCTGGGTGGTGCGCGCGGCGTCGATCATCTCCGGCAGACGGTGCAGGGTCTGCGGGCCGAAGACCACGTCGACGTAGGGCGCGCGCTCGCGGATCGCCGCGCCTTCCTGGCTGGCCACGCAGCCGCCGACGCCGATCACCAGCCCCGGGTTCTGCAGCTTCAGCTCGCGCCAGCGGCCGAGTTGGGAGAACACCCGGTCCTGGGCCTTCTCGCGGATCGAGCAGGTGTTGAGCAGGATGACGTCGGCCTCTTCGGGGCGCTCGGTCAGCTCCAGGGCTTGATGTTCGCCCAGCAGGTCGGCCATGCGCGAGCTGTCGTACTCGTTCATCTGGCAGCCGTGGGTTTCGATGAAAAGCTTCTTGGCCATGGGTGCTCGTCGGGAAAATCAGGGAGCCGCGCATTATAGGGAGTGGGGCGCAGCCTTCCTAGGCTTGGCCGCCGGGAGGATGTGCTAGGATGCGCGCCCTTCCCGCAAGTCCCCGTTGGTCCAGCGATCCATGAGCAAGCCCGCGCCTATCTTCAAGGTGATTTTCCTCAACCAGGGTCAGGTATTCGAGATGTATGCCAAGGCCATCTACCAGAGCGACCTGTGGGGCTTTCTGGAGATCGAGGAGTTCGTCTTCGGCGAGCGCAGCCAGTTGGTGGTCGATCCCAGCGAGGAGAAGCTCAAGGCGCAGTTCGACGGCGTGCTGCGCAGCTTCGTGCCGATGCACGCCATCGTGCGCATCGACGAGGTGGAGCGCCTGGGCACGGCGAAGATCAGCGAGGCGAAGGGCGGCAGCAATGTCATGCCGTTCCCCATGCCGCCGATGCCTGATCGCAACGGCTGAAGGCTTCAGTCCGCCAAGGCGATCCGAGTGGTCGGGATAGGGCGTAGGGTAGAAAACTCGCGTAGCGATTTTCTACCACCCCCGCAGCGGGGTCTGGCGGTGGACAATCGCCCTACGCAAGACTTCAGGGCAGCGGCGCGAACGGTGAGCGGGTGTCGCTGGCCTGCAGCTCCTGCAGGTAGTTGCGGAAGATTTCGCCGAGCACGCGGTTGGCGTGTTCCAGCTGCTCGCGGTTCATCTGCTCGGCCACCTGGTCGGCGCTGTCCAGCGCCTCGTCCGAACCATTGACCGCCGCCATCTTCAGCACGATGTAGGCCTGCATGGCGTTCGCCGGCACGCCTTCGCCGTGCCAGAACAGCGTGCCCAGGCGCAGTTGCGCTTCGGCATGGCCCTGCAGGGACGCCTGCTCGTACCAGTGCACGGCCTGCGGCAGATCCTGCGGGTGACGGCTGGCATCGTAGAAATATTCGCCCAGCTCGAATTGCGCCTGGCCGTCGCCACCCTCGGCGAGGCGGCGGCATTGCGCCAGGGCCTGTTCGAGATCTTCCGGGCGAGTGTCGAGCACGCAACTGCCGTCGGCGGGAATCAGCAGGGAGTTATCCCCTGCATGGCCCAGCAGCGGGGTGGTCAGCAACAGGCAGCCCATCAGCAGGGTGCGGCCAGCACGGTTCATGGCGGTCGGACATCTCCCCTGGGTCAACGGGCCAGGATGCCCGGCCGGCGCAATGCGCCAGCAGTCACATTATGAAATAAGCCGGCGGGTCATGACAGGCCCAGAACGGCTTTTCCTGCTGGCGATGTGCCTGCAGAGCCCAAGAATAGCCGGGTTTGCCCTGCGGCGGCCCATTATGTGGGCCGCCGCAGCGCCGCTTCAGGCCTTTTTCAGCTCGGCGAAGGCGCGTTCGGCGGCGTCGAGGGTGATCTTCAGCTCGGTCTCGCCATGGGCGATGGAGGTGAAGCCGGCCTCGAAGGCGCTCGGCGCCAGGTACACGCCGCCGTCCAGCATCAGGTGGAAGAAGCGCTTGAAGCGTTCCACGTCGCAGGCCATCACGTCGTCGAAGGTGACGATGTCGGCGGCCGCGCTGAAGTACAGGCCGAACATGCCGCCGACCTGGGTGGTGACGAACGGGATGCCGGCGGCATCGGCGCGCTCCTGCAGGCCGTCGAGCATGCGGCGGGTGTAGTCGGCCAGTTCGGCGTGGAAGCCTGGGCGGCTGATCAGCTTGAGGGTGGTCAGGCCGGCGGCCATCGCCAGCGGGTTGCCGGACAGGGTGCCGGCCTGGTAGACCGGGCCGAGCGGGGCGATGCACTCCATGATCGCCCGCTTGCCGCCGAAGCAGCCGACCGGCATGCCGCCGCCAATGATCTTGCCGAAGGTGGACAGGTCCGGGGTTACGCCGAAGTGCGCCTGAGCGCCGCCGAGGGCGACGCGGAAACCGGTCATCACCTCGTCGAAGATCAGCACCACGCCGTGCTGGTCGCACAGCGCGCGCAGGCCTGCGAGGAAGCCCGGCGCCGGCGGCACGCAGTTCATGTTGCCGGCGACCGGCTCGACGATGATGCACGCCACTTCCTGGCCGACTTCCTGCAGCGTGGCGGCGACCTCGGCGAGGTTGTTGTAGGCCAGGGTCAGGGTGTGCTTGGCGAAGGCCGCCGGCACCCCGGCGGAGCTGGGCACGCCCTGGGTCAGCGCGCCGGAGCCGGCCTTGACCAGCAGGCTGTCGGAGTGGCCGTGGTAGCAGCCCTCGAACTTGATGATGCTGTCGCGACCGGTGTAGCCGCGCGCCAGGCGGATCGCGCTCATGGTCGCCTCGGTGCCGGAGCTGACCATGCGCACCATCTCCATCGACGGCACCAGGGAGCAGATCAGCTCGGCCATCTCGGTTTCCATGGCGGTCGGCGCGCCGTAGGACAGGCCGTGCTCCAGCTGCCGGCGAACCGCGTCCAGCACGTCCGGGTGGCTGTGGCCGAGGATCATCGGGCCCCAGGAGCCGACGTAGTCGACGTAGCGCTGGTCATCCTCGTCGGTGACGTAGGCGCCCTGTGCGTGCTTGAAGAACAGCGGCGTGCCGCCAACGCTGCGGAAGGCGCGCACCGGCGAGTTGACGCCGCCGGGGATGTGCTTCTGGGCGTTGCTGAACAGGATTTCGGAGCGGGACATGGAAGCCTCTCGAGTCAGGATGGGGGCGAGTGCATGCGCCCCTGCAGGAAAGTCAGTCGAACAGGGCGCTGAAGGCGCGGGCGCGGCGCTCGACTTCGGCGGCATTCTCGGCAGCGAACAGGGCGTGGATCACCGCCACCATGCTGGCGCCGCGGGCGATCAGCTCGGGGGCGGTGTCCAGGGTCACGCCACCGATGGCGACGATCGGCAGGCGAAAGCGCGCACGGGCCTGCTCCAGCAGCTCGGGAGTGGCCGCCGGGGCGCCGGGCTTGGTCTGCGAGTTGAAGAAGCGCCCGAAGGCGATGTAGCTGGCGCCTTCCTGGCGGGCCTGTTCGGCCAGTTCCAGTTGCGCGTGGCAGGTGGCGCCGAGGATCGCCTGGCGGCCGAGCAGGGCGCGGGCCACCGCCAGCGAGCCGTCGCTCTGCCCCAGGTGCACGCCGACGCCCAGGCGCGCGGCCAGCTCGGCATCGTCGTTGATGATCAGCTGCGCGCCGTGGCGCAGGCACAGCTCGCGCAGGGCCTCGGCCTGGCGCAGGCGGCGCGCGGCATCCTCGGACTTGTCGCGGTATTGCAGCAGTTTCGCCCCCCCGCGCAGCGCCGCTTCGACGTAGGGCAGCAGACGGCCCCCGTCCAGCAGCTGACTGTCGGTGATGGCGTAGAGTCCGCGCAGGGTTTTCATCGGCGCTATTCCAGGCAGAGGGTCACGGCACAAGGGTCAGGAGCAGAAATCCAGCGGCAGGCGGCGCGGCACGTACTGGCCGTGACCGGGCTGCTCGGCATCGCGCAGGGTGCGCCAGGTGTAGTCGAGTGCCGAACGCACCGCACTGACCAGTTCCTCGCCGAGCGCCAGGCGGCCGGCCAGGGTGCTGGCCAGGGTGCAGCCGGAACCGTGGTAGCTGCCCGGCAGGCGTGCACAGGTGAAGTCGTGCTGGCTGCCGTCGCGGCTGTACAGGCGGTTGTGGATCTCGGTCTCATCGCCGTGGCCGCCGGTGATCAGCAGGTGCTCGCAGCATTGCAGCAGCTTTGCGGCGCACTGGTCGGCGCTGCCCGCGGGCAGTTCGGCGAGGATGCGTGCTTCCGGCAGGTTCGGCGTGGCGATGCGGCACAGCGGCAGCAGGCGCTCGCGGATGGCGTAGCCGACCTCGTCCTTGCCCAGCGCGCCGCCGCCGCCGGCGCGCAGCACCGGATCGCAGACCAGCGGCACGCCGGGCAGACTGGCCATGATCTCGACCACGGTATCGACCATTTCCAGCGAGCCGAGCATGCCCAGCTTGACCGCGGCGACCGGCAGGTCGGCGATCACCGCGTTGGCCTGGGCGAGCACCCAGGCGCGGTCGAGCACGCGGAAGTCGGAGACGTTGACGGTGTCCTGCACGGTCAGCGCGGTGACCGCCGGCGCGGCGTGGCAGCCCTGGGCGAGCAGGGCCTCGATGTCCGCCTGCAGGCCGGCACCGCCACTGGGGTCGTGGCCGGAAAGACAGAGGACGACGGGACGCGAAGGGTATCTGTTCATGGCTGCCGAGCTTACCACCAAAGTCGCGCGGCGGCCTGCCCGGCGCGGCGCCCGGCAGGCACCGCGGCGTGGTTCTGCTTCACTGCAGGAGACGCACCCTGCAGGAGGTGGACGATGAGTCTGGAGCAATACGCACACACCCATACCGTGACCAACCAGCCGACGCCGCTGGATGGCAGCAACCTGTACCGCGGCGACCGGCCGCTGCAGGAGTGGCTGCAGCGCTTCGGTGCCAGCTGGGGTGAGGCGCGCCTGGCGGCCTACGGCGATCTGGCCGGCGGTCCGCTGCTGGCGGCCGGCTTCGCCGCCAATCGCCATTTGCCCGAGCTGCACAGCCACGACCGCTATGGCTATCGCATCGACCAGGTCGAGTTCCACCCGGCCTGGCACCGCCTGCTGCAGGCCGGCATCGGCCACGGCCTGCACGCGCTGCCCTGGCGCGAGCCGCGGCCCGGTGCCCAGGTGCTGCGCGCCGGACTGTTCTACCTGCACAACCAGGCCGAGGCCGGCAGTGCCTGCCCGCTGACCATGACTCATGCCGGCGTCGCCGTGCTGCGGCGCCAGCCGGAACTGGCCGAGACCTGGCTGCCGAAGGTGCTCAGCCTCGACTACGACCCGCAGCCGCTGCCGGCGGCGCAGAAGCGCGGCCTGACCCTGGGCATGGCGCTGACCGAGAAGCAGGGCGGCACCGACCTGCGCGCCAACAGCACCCGCGCCTTCGCCCTGGGTGCCATGGGCCCGGGGCAGGCCTACGAGCTGCTCGGCCACAAGTGGTTCTGTTCGGCGCCGATGAGCGATGCCTTCCTGACCCTGGCGCACAGCGAGGGCGGGCTGAGCTGCTTCCTGCTGCCGCGCCTGCGTCCGGACGGCAGCCACAACCACATCCATATCCAGCGCCTGAAGGACAAGCTGGGCAACCGCAGCAACGCCTCGGCGGAAATCGAACTGCGCGGCGCCCTGGCCTGGATGGTCGGCGAGGAGGGCCGTGGCATCGCCACGGTGCTGGAGATGGTGGCGCTGACCCGTTTCGACTGCATGACCGGCTCGGCGGCGCTGATGCGCCAGGCGCTGAGCCAGGCCCTGCACCACTGCGCGCAGCGCGAGGTCGGCGGGCGGGTGCTGGAGGCGCAGCCGCTGATGCAGAACGTGTTGGCCGACCTGGCCCTGGACAGTGAGGCGGCGCTGGCGCTGAGCCTGCGCCTGGGGCATGCCCTGGAGCGCCCGGACGACGAGCAGGAACGGCATTTCGCCCGGCTGCTCACCGCGGTCGGCAAGTACTGGGTGTGCAAGCGCGCGCCGGCCTTCGTCAACGAGGCGCAGGAATGCCTGGGCGGCGGCGGCTACGTCGAGGAGAGCATCCTGCCGCGGCTGTACCGCGAGGCACCGGTCAACTCGATCTGGGAGGGCTCCGGCAACGTGCAGTGCCTGGACGTGCTGCGGGCGCTGGACAGGACCCCGGAGGTGGCCGAGGCGCTGTTCGCCGAACTGGGCGACGGCCATGGCGAGGCGCGGCTGAAGGCGCAGGTGCTGCGCCTCAAGCATGCCCTGCACGATCGCGAGGACCTGGAATACCGCGCCCGCCAGCTGTGCGGCGAGATCGCCGTGGCGCTGCAGGCCAGCCTGTTGCTGCAGGCCGGCAATGCCGCGGTGAGCGACGCCTTCATCGCCGCACGCCTGGATGCCCCGGCGGCGGTCTACGGTTGCCTGCCGCGTGGGGTGGAAGTAGCGGCGCTGCTGGCGCGCAGCCGGCTGCAGGCGTTCGACTGAGGCCGGCGCGGCGGCTAGAATGCGCTTCTCAGCCCGCGCCGCAGCCGTCGCGGCGGCTCGCCTGCGAGC
>DATCUN010000231.1:0-16071 GCA_036561825.1 Pseudomonas sp. | reverse complement strand
TCCGCGGCCTCGCCCAGCGGCGCGGACGCAATGCCGAGTGGGCCGAGCAGGCGGTGCGCGAGGCGGCCAGCCTGGCCGCCGAGGAGGCGCTGCGCCTCAAGGTGATCGACTACCTGGCCGCCGACCTGGCCGACCTGCTGCGTCAGCTGGACGGCCAGCGTTTCGCCGTGGTCGACGGCAGCGTGACCCTGGCCAGCGCCGGCGCCGTGCTGCACCCCTACCAGCCGGACTGGCGCACGCGCCTGCTGGCGGTGATCACCAATCCCAGCGTGGCGCTGATCCTGATGATGCTCGGCGTCTACGGGCTGTTCTTCGAGTTCTCCACCCCCGGTTTCGGCGTCGGCGGCGTGCTCGGCGGCATCTGCCTGATCCTCGCCCTGTACGCCCTGCAACTGCTGCCGGTGAGCTATGCCGGGGTGGCGCTGATCCTGCTCGGCATCGCCTTCATGACCGCCGAGGCGTTCGTGCCCAGCTTCGGCGTGCTCGGCATCGGCGGCGTGGTGGCCTTCGTGGTCGGCGGGCTGATCCTGATCGATACCGAGGTGCCCGGCTTCGGCATTCCGCTGGCGCTGATCCTGACCCTCGGCATCGGCAGCGCGCTGCTGATCGCGTTCATCGCCGGCATGGCCCTGAAGACGCGCCGGCGCGCGCTGCAGGGCGGCGATGCCGGGCTGGTCGGCAGCCTGACCGCGGTGGTGGGGCTGCAGGCCGGCGACCCGCAGGCCGGCTGGGTGCACCTGCAGGGCGAGCAATGGCAGGTGCGCAGCCGCGCGCCGCTGCAGGCGGGACAACGGGTGCGGGTGATCGCCCGCCATGGGTTATGGCTGGAGGTCGCGGCGACGGACGCCACCTCCTCGGGAGGCGACTGACATGCTGGGTTTCGAGTTGAGTTTCGGGGTACTGCTGGCGCTGCTGATCGGCCTGCTGGCGTCGATGTTCCGCATCCTGCGCGAGTACGAACGCGGCGTGGTATTCCAGCTCGGGCGCTTCTGGAAGGTCAAGGGGCCGGGGCTGATCCTCCTCGTGCCGGGCATCCAGCAGATGGTGCGGGTCGACCTGCGCACCGTGGTGCTCGACGTGCCGACCCAGGACGTGATCTCCCGCGACAACGTCTCGGTCAAGGTCAACGCGGTGATCTACTACCGGGTGCTCGAGCCGCAGAAGGCGATCATCCAGGTCGAGGACTACCAGGTGGCCACCAGCCAGCTGGCGCAGACCACCCTGCGCGCGGTGCTCGGCAAGCACGAGCTGGACGACATGCTCGCCGAGCGCGAGCGGCTCAACGCCGACATCCAGCAGGTGCTCGATGCGCAGACCGACGCCTGGGGGATCAAGGTGGCCAACGTCGAGATCAAGCACGTCGACCTCGACGAGTCGATGATCCGCGCCATCGCCAAGCAGGCCGAGGCCGAGCGCGAGCGGCGCGCCAAGGTGATCCACGCCGAGGGCGAGCTGCAGGCCTCGGAGAAGCTCATGCAGGCCGCCGAGATGCTCGGCCGCCAGGACGGCGCCATGCAGCTGCGCTACATGCAGACCCTCGGCGCCATCGCCGGCGACAAGAGCTCGACCATCGTCTTCCCGATGCCCATCGACCTGCTGCAGAGCCTGGTGGCGCGCGACCGGAAGGAGGAGCCGCGCGGCTAGACCACTTCCCCGGCGGCATGCCCGGAGGCCCAGGCCCACTGGAAGTTGAAGCCGCCGAGGTGGCCGGTGACGTCCAGCACCTCGCCGACGAAGTACAGCCCGGGCGATTTCTGCGACTCCATGGTCTTCGACGACACCTCGCGGGTGTCCACGCCGCCGAGGGTGACTTCGGCGGTGCGGTAGCCCTCGGTGCCGGCCGGGATCAGCGTCCAGTCGGCCAGGCACTCGGCCACCGCGTTGAGCTCGGCCGGGGTGTACTGCTTGAGCGGCTTGGAGACGAACCACTGCTCGGCCAGCAGGCCGGCCATCTTCTTGGTGAACAGCTCGGCGAGCAGGGTCTTCAGCTCGCTGTTGGGGCGCTCGCGCTGCTGCTCGGCCAGCCATTCGGGCAGGTCGATGTGCGGCAGCAGATTGATGTGCACCGTGTCGCCCGGTTGCCAGTAGGAGGAGAGCTGCAGGATCGCCGGGCCGGAGAGGCCGCGGTGGGTGAACAGGATGTTCTCCTTGAAGCTCTGCCCGTTGCAGCTCACCAAACAGTCTTCCACCGCTGTGCCGGACAGCTCGGCGCACAGCGCCTTGAGCTGCGGGTCGGTGACGGTGAACGGCACCAGGCCGGCGTGGGTCGGCAGCACGCTGTGGCCGAACTGGCGGGCGACCTGGTAGCCGAAGCCGGTGGCGCCGAGGGTGGGGATCGACAGGCCGCCGGTGGCGATCACCAGCGACTGGCAGGCGAACTCGCCGCCAGTGGTGGCCAGCCGGTAGCCGGTGTCGGTGCGCTCGATCTGTTCGATCGAGGTGTCGAGGCGGATCTCGGCGCCGGCCTCGGCGCACTCGACCAGCAGCAGCTGCAGAATGTCGCTGGCCTTGCGGTCGCAGAACAGCTGGCCGAGCTTCTTCTCGTGGTAGGGCACGTCGTGCTTGCACACCAGCTCGATGAAGTCCCACTGGGTGTAGCGGGCCAGCGCCGACTTGCAGAAGTGCGGATTGTGCGAGAGGAAGTTGGCCGGCTCGGTGTACATGTTGGTGAAGTTGCAGCGCCCGCCGCCGGACATGAGGATCTTCTTGCCGGCCTTGTTGGCGTGGTCCAGCACCAGCACGCGGCGCCCGCGGGCGGCGGCGGTCAGCGCGCACATCAGGCCGGCGGCACCGGCGCCTATGATGACAACTTCGGGACTGGACACGGCGGAACTCTCTGGCGGGCGGGACGGGCGCGTATGGTAGCAAAGCGCCGGGGCTCAGGCCGAGGGCCGTGGCGGTTCAGCTCTCGTCGCGCTGGACGGACTCGCCGAGCGGTGGCTCCGCACTGAGCGGCTGGCCGAGGCGGATGCAGTTGCGCCCGGCGGCCTTGGCCTCGTACATCGCCTGGTCGGCCTCGCGCAGCAGGGCGTCGCAGTCGCCGCCGGGGGGCAGGCCGAAACTGATGCCGATGCTGGCGCCGATGCACACGTCGAGGCCGAGCAGGCGGAACGGTCGCCCGAGGCTTTCCAGGATGCGCCCGGCCAGCACCTCGGCCTGTTCCGGGCTGCCGATGCTCTCGCAGACCAGCACGAACTCGTCGCCGCCCAGGCGCGCCACCAGGTCGGTGGTGCGCGCGCTGGCCTGCAGGCGCCTGGCGACCTGAATCAGCAGCAGGTCGCCGGCCTCGTGGCCGTAGTGGTCGTTGACCGGCTTGAAGCCATCGAGGTCGAGCATGATCAGCGCGAGCATCTCGTTGCGCCGGCGGGCGCGCTGCCAGACCTGCTCCATGTGCTGGCGCAGCGCCACGCGGTTGGCCAGGCCGGTCAGCGGGTCCTTCAGCGCCAGCTCGCGCAGGCGCTCGTTGGCGGCGGCGAGCGCCTCGGTACGCTCGGCCACGCGTTGCTCGAGTACCCGCTCCTGCTCCTGCAGGGCCTGCAGGCTGTGCTGCTGGGCGGCGAGGGTGCTGGCCTGGGTGGTGACCTTCTGCTGCCGCAGCGCGTTGAGCCGCGACGCCAGGCCGAAGGACAGCAGCAGCATCTCCAGCGCCGAGCCGATCTGCATGGCGTTCACCGAGATGGCGTTCGACGGCAGCAGGCCGAAGTTGCGCAGCGCCAGCAGCACCGCCCCGCCCATCAGCAGCAGCTTGGCACCGACGAACACCGAGGCCGCCGGTACGCCCCGCCGCATGCAGCGGATGCCGTAGGCCAGCAGCAGCAGGATGTTGCCGATGCTGGTCGGCACCAGCGCCTGCAGGATCAGCGGCAGCGGCAGCAGCAGGGTGCCGACGGCGATGGCCAGCTGCACGCCGAGATCGACCCGCAGCCAGCGATGCCAGAGCGGCGCATTGGCGGCACTGTCGAGAAAGCTGCGGGCCAGCAGGACGGCGGCGGCGTTGGCCAGGGCGAGGCTGAAGGGCAGGGCGCGGCTGCCCCAGGCACCGCCCTGCGGCCACAGGTACTGGGCGCCGAGGCCGCTGAAGCCGAGCATGCCGGCGGCGAAGCTGGCGACGAACAGCACGTAGAACAGCAGGCTGGGTTCGCGCAGGGCGACAAACAGCAGCAGGTTGTAGCTGGCCAGCCCCAGCAGCAGGCCGAAGTACAGCGCCAGCAGCAGGCTGGCGCTGTGGGCGTATTGCTCGAAGGCGCGGGCGTTCCACAGCCGGGCGTCGAGGGCCAGGTTGCCGCTGGAATTGGCGCGGAAATACAGGCTGCGCTGTTCGCCCGGGGCCAGTTGCACGGCGAACAGCGGGGCGCGATGGTCGAAGCTGCGTTGCGCCGCGGGCACGCTATCGCCGCCGAGTTGCTGCTGCAGGTCGCCATGGCCGACGCTGAACAGCTCGACGCGATCCAGCGACGGCCGGCTGAACTCGATGCGCCATTCGCCGGGTTCGGTAGCCCGAGACTGCAAGTCCAGGCGCAGCCAGATCACCTCGCCGGTATAGCCGAGATTCAGGTCGCTGCGCTGGCGCACGGGGACGAAGTCCGCCGCGCGGGCGGGCAACTGCTCGAGGCGCAGGCTGCCCGCGGGGTCGCGCAGCAGGCTGACGTGGCTGTGCAGATCCACGGCCTGCTCGCGGCCGTCCAGCACCAGCGCGGCCAGTCCGGCGCGGGCCGGCTGCGCCGGCAGGGCGAACAGCAGCACCAGGCCGAGCAGGATCAGCAGCCTGTGGGCCAGGTCCGGACGCACAACCACCGTTGCCGGTTGCGCCCGGGAAGGGCGCCGGCTGGATGCATGCTGCATGAGGTAATCCGCGAATTCCATGGACAGTCACCCGGCGTCTCCGCGTCGGGCAGGTGCAGGCAATGTGCCGCTGGCGGCACATTGCCATACGTCAACTGTAGTCGCTGGTCGCGGCGAAGGTTGCGGAAAGTGTGAAGTGTTTCGCAGTATGGACTGTCGACTGTTCTACATTTCGCGGTTCAGAGAATCCGGGCCTTGTAGCCGCGGCCCTTGACCTTGCGCTCGCTCAGGCGTTGCAGACCCTCCTTGGCCCGCTCGCGCTCGACCGCCACGTAGGCGTTGTGGTCGTACAGGGCGATCTTGCCGATGCTCGCGCCGGGCAGGCCGCCTTCGCCGGTGAGGGCGCCGAGGATGTCGCCGGGGCGCAGCTTGTCCTTGCGCCCGCCGTTGATGCACAGGGTGGTCATCGGCGGCAGCAGGCGTTCGTCGGACAGCGGCTTGAGGTTGTCCAGGTTGGCCCAGTTCAGCGGTGCCTGTTGCAGCTCCTCGATGGCGCGGGCGCGGCCGGCTTCGCTCGGCGCCACCAGCGACAGCGCCAGGCCTTTCTCGCCGGCGCGGCCGCTGCGGCCGATGCGGTGGATGTGCACCTGCGGGTCGCGGGTCAGCTCGAGGTTGATCACCGCTTCCAGGGTGTCGATGTCCAGTCCGCGCGCGGCCACGTCGGTGGCCACCAGCACGCAGCAGCTCTGGTTGGCGAACATCGCCAGCACCTGGTCGCGCTCGCGCTGCTCCAGATCGCCGTGCAGGGCCAGCGCCGAGATCTTGCGCGCATTGAGCATCGTCGCCACTTCCTGGCACTGCTGCTTGGTCTGGCAGAACACCACGCTTGAGGCCGGGCGGAAGTGCAGCAGCAGGCGCGCCACCGCTTCCATGCGCTGGTTGGGATCGATCTCGTAGAAGCGCTGCTCGATCTGGCTGTCGTCGTGCTGCGACTCCAGCTCGATGCGCTGCGGCTTGCGCATGAAGCGTGCGGCTAGCTGCTCGATGCCTTCCGGGTAGGTGGCGGAGAACAGCAGGGTCTGCCGCTTGCTCGGGGTCTGCTCGATGATCTCGCTGATCGAGTCGACGAAACCCATGTCGAGCATGCGGTCGGCTTCGTCGAGGACCAGGTGGTTGAGGCCGTCGAGTTTGAGGGTGCCTTTGCGCACGTGCTCGAGGATGCGCCCCGGGGTGCCGACGACGATGTGCGCGCCATGCTCCAGCGAGCCGATCTGCGGGCCGAACGGCACGCCGCCGCACAGGGTCAGCACCTTGATGTTGCTGGAGCCCCGCGCCAGCGCGCGGATTTCCTTGGCCACCTGGTCGGCCAGTTCACGGGTCGGGCACAGCACCAGCGCCTGACAGCCGAAGTAGCGCGGGTTGAGCGGCGCCAGCAGGCCGAGGGCGAAGGCGGCGGTCTTGCCGCTGCCGGTCTTGGCCTGGGCGATCAGGTCGTTGCCGGCGAGGATGATCGGCAGGCTCTGCGCCTGGATCGGCGTCATCTGCCGGTAGCCGATGGCATCCAGGCTGGCGAGGAGGCTGGCGGGCAGCGGCAGGGAGGAGAAGGCGTCGGTCACGGTTTCGGGTCTGTATGGGCACATGGACGCACAGTGTAACAGGCCGCAGTCCTGCTGCCGCCGCCTGCAGGTTGTCGGTAGCGCTTCTGTCAAGGCCTGTGCAGGTTTTGCCTTGTTAATGTTGTTGGCAAAGTTTTGGTTGTTGGGTTTCGATGTGCTCAGATTTTGATTGGGTGTTTTTTTCTGTTGTTAAGAGTTTTTGTCTTGACTTTGTAATTGATATTGCCGGGCGTTTTTTTGGGTTCATGAAGTTCTGTCGAGTGCAGCTTTTCAATATTCAAGGGTATTGAATGAAAGTTGTCTGCTCGGTTTTGGGTTGTGGCAGTACTGCGCCCCGAACTGCCCTTCCTTTATATACAGGTGCGGCCTGTGCCGTTGGGAAGCGCAGCGGCCGGGCAGTTGAGCTGGCGACCTGCGGCAGGGTGCGCGTGATGAGGCCTGCCTGGGCAGCGTCAGTTGCGGGGAGCGACGCCAGCGGTTGCAGCGCAGGTGGCTGGAATGCGGCCTGGGCAGTTGGGCAGGCAGCGGGAGAGCTTCGAGCGCCTTGCTGCTCGGCCGTCAGGTGCCTGGCGCGCCGTCGGTGGCGGGCGCTTCATCCCGGCCTGGCAGTGCGCCACGCCAAGGCTGCCGGCGCTTGCCGGGTTCGTTAGCGGTGAGCGATGGCCTGTCCGGTGCGGGCCGGAAGAATTTACGGAACAGTCTTCAGACTAAAGTCGGGGCTTTCTTTTTATGTGGCCACCTAGCTAAAGTCAGCATGCGGTTTCTTTCACCTGCAATAAAAACAACATGGAGAAAGGCGATGGCAGACGACAAAGCGAATGCTGCTGCGTACTGGAAGGCGAACGTTAGCCTTATCACGTGGAGCCTGGTGGTCTGGGCTCTGGTTTCATATGGTTTTGGCATCCTCTTGCGCCCGATGCTGATGGGTATTTCGGTCGGTGGGGCGGACCTGGGCTTCTGGTTCGCTCAACAGGGCTCGATCATCACGTTCATTGCGATCATCTTCCACTACGCGTGGCGGCTGAACAAACTGGACAAAGAATTCGGCGTTGAGGAGTAAGCCAGCATGAGCCAATTTGTAATCAACATGCTATTCGTAGGGGCTTCCTTCGCTCTCTACTTCGGTATCGCAGTCTGGGCACGCGCCGGATCGACCAAGGAGTTCTACGTTGCCGGTGGCGGCGTGCATCCGGTGACCAACGGTATGGCCACTGCGGCCGACTGGATGTCCGCGGCTTCCTTCATCTCCATGGCCGGCATCATCGCGGCTGGCGGTTATTCCACTTCTGTCTACCTGATGGGCTGGACCGGTGGTTATGTACTGCTGGCCATGCTGCTGGCGCCCTACCTGCGCAAGTTCGGCAAGTTCACCGTACCGGACTTCATCGGTGACCGCTTCTACAGCCGTGGCGCGCGCCTGGCCGCTGTAGTCTGCCTGATCCTGATCTCCGTGACCTACGTGATCGGCCAGATGGCTGGTGCCGGTATTGCCTTCTCCCGCTTCCTCGAAGTGAGCAACTCTGCCGGTATCTGGATCGCCGCTGCTGTGGTGTTCGCCTACGCGGTATTCGGCGGCATGAAGGGCATCACCTACACCCAGGTGGCCCAGTACGTGGTGCTGATCATCGCCTACACCATCCCGGCAGTGTTCATCGCCTTCCAGCTGACCGGCAACCCGGTTCCGTCGCTGGGCATGATCGGTACCCACGTCGAGTCTGGCGAGCCGCTGCTGGCCAAGCTGGATGCCGTGGTCACCGATCTGGGCTTCGCCGCCTATACCGCCGACACCGACAACAAGCTGAACATGATCCTGTTCACCCTGTCGCTGATGATCGGTACCGCTGGCCTGCCGCACGTCATCATCCGCTTCTTCACCGTACCGAAGGTAGCTGATGCTCGCTGGTCCGCTGGCTGGACGCTGATCTTCATCGCCCTGCTGTACCTCACCGCTCCGGCCGTGGCCTCCATGGCGCGTCTGAACCTGATGACCACCGTGTACCCGCAGGGTACCGAGGCTGCGCCTCTGGCCTATGAAGAGCGTCCCGAGTGGGTCAAGACCTGGGAAGAAACCGGCCTGATCAAGTGGGAAGACAAGAACAGCGATGGCCGCGTCCAGTTCTATAACGATGCCAACGCCACCTTCAAGGCAACCGCTACCGAGCGTGGCTGGAACGGCAACGAGCTGACCGTCAACAACGACATCATCGTGCTGGCCAACCCGGAAATTGCCAACCTGCCGGGCTGGGTCATCGGTCTGATCGCTGCGGGAGCCATCGCCGCTGCACTGTCCACCGCTGCCGGTCTGCTGCTGGCCATCTCCTCCGCGGTGAGCCATGACCTGATCAAGACCCTGATCAATCCGAAGATCAGCGAGAAGGGCGAGATGAAAGCCGCGCGGATCTCCATGGCCGTGGCAATCCTGCTGGCCACCTGGCTGGGCCTGAATCCTCCGGGCTTCGCGGCACAGGTAGTGGCACTGGCCTTCGGTCTGGCGGCAGCGACCCTGTTCCCGGCACTGATGATGGGTATCTTCTCCAAGCGCGTGAACGACAAGGGCGCGATCGCAGGCATGGTTGTCGGCCTGCTGGTCACCATCGTCTACATCTTCATGTACCTGGGCTGGTTCTTCATTCCGGGCACCGCGACCTTCGCCAACACTCCGGATAACTGGCTGTTCGGTATCTCCCCGCAAGCCTTCGGTTCCGTGGGTGCGATCATCAACTTCGCAGTGGCCTACGCTGTGTCGCTGGCCTCCGAGGCTCCGCCGAAGGCAGTCCAGGATCTGGTGGAGAGCGTGCGTACTCCGAAGGGTGCTGGCGCCGCGCTGGATCACTAAGTGATAATTTGGCCCGAAGTCAGACTAATACTCTGATCCACGGTTGAAACTGATATCGGGCTTCCAATTGGAAGCCCGATTCTTTTGAGGGGACTGAATATGATATGGCATCTGATTGCCGCCATCTGCGCTGCCCTGGCAGGTGCGGGAATCGCCTTGATACTGCGCAGCCTGACGCGCAAGTGGCTGCCGAAGTGGATCATTCCGGCCTTCGCCGGCCTGGGCATGCTCGCCTATACCATCCACTACGAATACACCTGGTTCGATACCAAACAGGCGCAACTACCGGCAGGCTCGCTGGTGGTGGCCAGCGAAACCGGCGACATGCTCTGGCGCCCCTGGACTGCCCTGTTCCCGATGCCGCTGTCCTATACGGTGCTTGATTCCGCCAATGCGCAGATCGAGGAAACGAGCAAGGGGCGCATGGGTCGTTTCGTCCTTTACCGCTTTGAAAAGCATCATCTGATGTCCACCGTGAAAAGCGCCGCCCATCAATTGCTCTGCAGCGAGAAGGTGATGTTCAGCCTGAACGAGGCCGGGCAGGCCAAGTTCGACACCATGACCAAGTTGGATATCAATGCACCGCTCTACCGGGCCATCTGCGAGCCCAACGGTCTGCAGTCCTCCCTGGGCAACTGATCCGGCCGCACGATTCAATGGCGGTCGCCTGACCGCCAGCAGCATGGCAATGTCGCTGCGGAGCACCTGCTGCGCAGTCTGAGAATTCGCTGCATCCCCGTCAGTCGACTGCGGCAGTGCGTCTGAAACCGTGTCCGCGACTGCCGGAAAAGGCATCCACAGTGCGCGGCATTGACGCGTGACACCTCCCTCCTTTGTCGCTTTAATCATGCTCATGCATCTGCTTGCCTGCAGGATGGCGAGGCTGGGCGGACTTGTCGCTGCGAGTGGCGGACAGGAACAATAACTAAAGCGGAGCGCTTGTCATGTCTGACTCGTTCAAGATGGATAACCTGCCCTTCAGTCTGCTGGATGCCCGAGAGCAGGCCTTGCTGAACAGTCATTTCGATATTGCCCACTTCCACAAGGGCGAGCTGATCATCGAGGCGGGCAAGCCGCCGCAGGGGGTATTCATCATATCCAGGGGCCGAGTCGCGGAAAGCGACGTGGCCGAGCCGGATGCGCAGGGCAAGCCGCTGGCCAGTAATGTTTTCGTGCATTACGAAGACGAGGATTATTTCGGTGGCTGGTCGGCGATCAATGGAGTGGCGATTCACAACTTCATCGCGGTCGAGGCAACCACCTGCCATGTGCTGCCGACCAGCATCCTGCTGGAGTTGATGGTCAGCAATTCACTGTTTGCCGATTACTTCCAGCAGAATCTGAGCGCCAAGCGGGAAATCGTCGCGCAGCACGGGCAGAGCCAGGACATGGCCGAGTTCATGCTGGCCAAAATCAGCGATGGCCTAATTCGTGAGCCTCTGATCGTTCCGCAAGGGACCAGTCTGCATGAGGCGACGCGCCTCATGCGCGAGATGAAGACGGACTGCCTGCTGGCGAAGAAAAGAAATCGTTACGGCATGATCACCGGGACGGACCTGCTCGATGCGGTGGTGTTGCAGGGGATGCCGCTGGAAGCGGATGTCTCCGAAATTGCCAGCTATCGTCTGATCACGGCGCAGCCTGACGACTATCTGTTCAATGCGCTGATCCTGATGACCCAGCATCAGATCGAGCGTGTCGTGGTCATGCGCGAAGACAACAGCCTGGCAGGAGTCGTCGAGCTGACCGATGTGCTCAGCCACTTCTCCAGCCACTCCCATGTCATCGGTCTGCGGGTCGAGCGCGCCAATACGGTCGAGGAGCTGCGGGAGGCGGCGCTGGGGCTCACCGATCTGATCAGGATGCTGATATCCACAGGGGTGAAGATCCGCTTCACCATGGAACTGCTGGCGGCGATGAATGGCCGGATCATTTCCAAGCTGTTCGATCTGATCATCCCCAACGACATGCGCCCGCACGTCTGCCTGATCGTGATGGGCTCCGAAGGGCGCGGCGAGCAGATCATGAAGACCGATCAGGACAATGCGCTGCTGGTGCGCAACGGCCTGGAGTGGCCCGGGCTGATGGACACCATGCGCCGCTTCAGCGAGACCTTGATCAGCTTCGGCTTCCCGCCCTGTCCGGGCAATATCATGGTCTCGAACCCGGAGTGGGTGAACTCGATCGACCAGTGGGCGCGCAAGCTGACGCAGTGGAGTCATAGTTGCGATGGTCTGTCGGTGATGAACCTGGCGATTGCCGTGGACAGCAAGCCGATTGCCGGCAACATCGCCCTGTTCAAGGTGGCGAGAAATGCCTTCCTGCGCCGCGTGCAGAGCAACGACATCTTCTTCTCGCACTTTGCGAAAGCGGCGCTGAACTTCGATACGCCTCTGACCCTCTTCGGCAACCTGAAGGACAAGGAACAGCTGGACATCAAGAAGGGCGGTATTTTCCCGGTCGTGCATGGGATAAGAACCATGGCGCTGGAGCAGCGGATTCTGGAGACCAACACCTTCAAGCGCATCGAGGCGCTGGTGGCGATGGGCAAGATGGACAAGGCCATGGGCGAGAACCTTGGCGAGGCCTTGTCGATCTTCATCCAGCTGCGCCTGAATCAGCAGATGCAGCGTGTCGAAGCCGGCGGAGAGAGTCTGGACAAGACGCCCAATGCCATCGATCTGCAGAAACTGAACAAGTTGGAGCGTGACCTGTTACGCGACGCCCTGCACATCGTGAAGGACTTCAAGAAGCTGTTTGTCATGCGTTATCACATCAGCAGCTGAGCCGCGTGCCGGGTTTCCTGTAGGAGCCAGCAAGCTGGCTCCTACAGGTTCATGTGCGCTCCGTTCAGATCGAATTGAGCGCCGCCTGGCGGGTGCGTTGCCAGTACCTGGCCCGCTGGGCCAGCTCCTCGACCCGCTCGATGCCCATGCGCCGGGCGCGGTTGAACAGGACCAGGGCGATCTCCGCGGTCGCCAGGGCATCCGCCGAGGCGTGGTGGCGTTGGGCGATGTCGATGTTGAAGTAGTTCATCCAGTAGTCCAGGCTGCCGCGCCGGGTCAGCACCTCCGGAAACAGCATCGGCGCCAGGTCGGCGACGTCGAGGAACGGGTTTTTCAGCGTGTAGCCCAGTTCTTTCTGCAGCGCGCGGGCCAGCATGCGCTGGTCGAAGGGGGCGTGGAAGGCCAGCATCACGCTGTCGGCGGCGAACTCCATGAAACTGAGCAGGGCCTCGGCCGGCGGCTGGCCGGCGGCCAGCTCGCTGGGGGCGATGCCGTGGATCAGCACGGCCTCGTTGACCTTGACCTGGCGGCGCAGGGTGCATTCGAACTGCTGGGCCATGTCGATGGCACCGTCCTCGATGGTCACCGCGCCGATCGAGATGACGATGTCACGGCTCAGGTTCAGGCCGGTGGTTTCCAGGTCGAGCACCACGAAGCGCTGCTGGTGCAGCGGGGCGTCCAGCGCGGGCGGCGGCGGCAGCGCCCGCAGGCGCTGGCGCTGCTGGTCGTCGAGCGGCAGATGACGGCGCTGCAGCCGGGAGAACAGGGCGCGGAGCGGGTTCATAGCTGGTACCGCACGCGCAGGCTGTTCTGCAGGCGCTGGGCCTGGCGGAAGGACTCGCGCAGGATGCGCCGATCCAGTTGATTGAGGGTGTCGGGGGCGAGGCGGTTGCTCAGCGGCTGGCCGTCACGCTCTTGGCGCTGGTGCAGCTGCATGCGGGTCATCTGGATGAAGTCGTAGGCCTCCTCGTAGGCGGCGGCATCCTGGGGCTTCAGCACGCCCCGCGCGCCGAGCTGGCGCAGGCGCTCGAGGGTGTTGCCCTCGCTGATGCCGTGGGCCAGGGCGAGGATGCGTATACCCTCGACGAAGGGCATCAGACCCTCCACCTTGAGATCCAGGGTGTCCTTGTCGGCACCGAGCCTGGCGACGATGAAGTCGCGGAAGCGGCCGATGGGCGGCGGGTGGCGCAGGGTGTTGGCCGCCATCAGGTGCTGGAACAGGGCGTTGTCTTCGATCATCTGCAGCAACGCCTCGCTGAGCTGCCGGCAGCCTTCGCTCGGCCCCCAGACCGGGCGCAGGTCGAAGAAGATCGACGAGTGCATCAGGTTGTCGCGGGTCGGGCTCTGGATCATGCCGCTGAAGCGGCGCAGCCACTCCTGGCGGGACAGGCACAGCTCGGGGTTGCCGGCCATGATGTTGCCGTTGCACAGGGCAAAGCCGCAGCGATCCAGGGCCTCGTTGATCTTGCGCGCCAGCGGCAGCAGGCGCTGGCGGATCTGCTCGGCTTCCTCGGGGCTGTCGGCCTCGAATAGGATGCCGTTGTCCTGGTCGGTGAGCAGCGCCTGCTCGCGGCGCCCTTCGCTGCCGAACGCCAGCCAGGTGAAGGGCTCGCCGGGGTCGCCGTGCTCCTCGATCATCAGTTCGATGACCCGCTCCACGGTGTGGTCGTTGAGCTGGGTGATGATGTGGGTCAGCTGCTCCGGGTTGGCGCCGTGGGCGAGCATGTTGTCGATCAGGTGGGCGATCTGCTCGCGCAGCTCGACCAGGATGTCGATCTGCGGGGCTGCGCTGATGGTCCGCGCCAGATGCACCAGGTCGACCCGCTGCAGGGAGAACAGGTCGCGCTCGGAGAGCACGCCGACCAGCCGGCCCATCTCCACCACGCAGAGGTGGGCGATCTGCCGGCGGGTCATGATCAGCGCGGCATCGAAGGCGGTGGCGGTCGGCGGCAGGTGGATGGGATCGCGGGTCATCAGCTCGTCGAGCGGTTGCTGCAGGTCGCCGCTGCCGTCGGCGATCACCCGGCGCAGGTCGCGCAGGGTGAAGATGCCGATCGGGTAGTGGCTGTCGTCGACCATGATCAGGCTGCCGACGTGACTCTCGTGCATCAGCTTCACTGCATCGCGCAGGCTGATGCCGCTGCGGCAGGTCACCGGGTTGGCGGCGGCGAGGATGTTCAGGCGGGTTTCCAGCGAATACTGGGCGCCGAGGGTTTCCGCGGCCTGCAGCTGCACCTGCTGGTGCGCCTGGCCTACCAGGCTGCTGACTCCGCGCAGGGCGAAGTCGCGGAAGGCTTCCGACTGGTTGTAGGTGTGGGTGAAGGCGGCGCGATTGAACTGCAGGCAGAAGGTGTCCTCGGCAGCGATGTAGTGGCTGCGCGTGGCCCGCTCGCTGACCATGGCCGCCACCGGGAAGCACTCGCCCGGGGCGATCTCCTGGGTGGTCTCCATGCCCTCGCTGTTCTGGGCCGGGCGCTGGCCCAGCACCAGGCCCTGCTTGACGATGTAGACGTTGTCGATGCGCCCGTCGCCGGGGCCGACGATGGGATCGCCGGCGGCATAGAAGCGCAGGCGGCACTGCTCGACCATCTGCGCCAGATGGCTGAGCTCCATCTGGTTGAACGGGGCGTAGCGCAGCAGGAAGTGCATGGTGCCCTGGATGTTCTGCATCACGGCGGTCTTGCCGACCTCCGCGAAGCCATCGTTCTTGCTCATCTTGTTGTTCTCCGTGGGCGTCCGTTCATGGTTCGCCGTGAGCCCTGGCGCAGCCCCTGATCTGCGCCAGGCTCGCCGCGTTCAGGGCTGCGAGGCGATGGCCTGTTCCACGGCCGCGATCAGTTTCGCATCGTCCGGTCGGGTCATGCTGGAGAAGTGCGCCACCACCTTGCCCTGGCGGTCGATCACGTACTTGTAGAAGTTCCAGCGCGGCGCGCCGCTCTGCGCGGCGAGGTTGCGGAACAGCGGGATGGCCTCGTTGCCGGTGACCCTCTGCGTGGCGGCCATGCTGAAGGTGACCCCGTAGTTGACGTAGCAGACGCTGGCGGTTTCCGCGCTGTCGTCGGCTTCCTGATGGAAGTCGTCGGAGGGCACACCGAGCATTTCCAGGCCCTGACCCTTGTAGCGCTGGTAGAGCGCCTCGAGGCCCTTGAACTGGCCGGTGAAGCCGCAGTGGCTGGCGGTATTGACCACCACCAGCGGTTTGCCGGCGAACCGGCAGAGGTCGATGGTCTGCTGGCCGCGCAGGGCGGGCAGGTTGCCTTCCAGCAGCGGGCCGCAGTTGGCGGCCTGGGCAGCGGTGCCGCCGAGCAGCAGGGGCAGGCCGAGGAGGAAACGTAAGCGACGCATGGCAGTCTCCGAATGGGGCTGTCAGGTACCCATGGCTCCACGCTAACCGCGCGTCGCGTGGCTGGCAATCAGCCATTGGCAGGGCAGGCCCACAAAGCACAACGCGCCGGCTCCCGGAGGAGCGCGGCGCGTTGTGGGAGGGGAGCGCAGGGCGCTCCCGGAGTCGGCATCCGTGCCGACGCGGTATTACAGGCCGTTCTTGGCCTTGAACTCGCGGCGACGGCGATGCAGTACCGGCTCGGTGTAGCCGTTGGGCTGCTTGGTGCCTTCGACGCACAGTTCGACGGCCGCCTGGAAGGCGATGTTGTCGTCGAAGTTCGGCGCCATCGGGCGGTACAGCGGGTCGTTGGCGTTCTGACGGTCGACCACCAGCGCCATGCGCTTCATGGTTTCCATCACCTGCTCGACCGAGCACACGCCGTGGCGCAGCCAGTTGGCGATGTGCTGGCTGGAGATGCGCAGGGTGGCGCGGTCTTCCATCAGGCCGATGTCGTTGATATCCGGCACCTTGGAGCAGCCGACACCCTGGTCGATCCAGCGCACCACGTAGCCGAGGATGCCCTGAGCGTTGTTGTCCAGTTCGTTCTGGATCTCTTCGGCGCTCCAGCTGATGCTCGGCGCCAGCGGGATGGTCAGGATGTCGTCCAGCGAGGCGCGCTCGCGCTTGGCCAGCTCCTGCTGACGGGCGAACACGTCGACCTTGTGG
>DATCUN010000230.1:0-6315 GCA_036561825.1 Pseudomonas sp. | reverse complement strand
GCTCTACATGGCCACGTTGACGGCCACGCGCCACAACCCGGCCATCGCCGCGTTCTATGCTCGCCTGCTGGCCGCCGGCAAGCTGCCCAAGGTCGCGCTCGTTGCCTGCATGCGCAAGCTCCTGACCACGCTCAATGCCATAGCCAGGAGCGGACTGCCTTGGAATCCCGAGATCAAAACCACTTGACTCGGGACACGGTTACTCAGTCGGCGCTTTCCAGCCGCCGAGTGGCCAGGGCCGGCGCCACGGCGGGTTGGGCCTGGCGATAGAGGATCAGGCGATAAAAGCCGAGGCAGATCATCCAGTCGAACAGCGCCGTCCAGACGTTGTGCGAGAGAAAGTGCGCGCCCTGCATGACCCGGCCCATCGAGAACACCGTGCCGAGGCCGAGGGCGAACAGCAGTGCGGCGCGCGCCAGGCGCGGTTTACGGTCGCGCAGGACGAAATACAGGGCGAACAGGGTGAAGCCGCTGCTGGCGTGGCCACCGGGCCAGCAGCGCCCAGCCTTGTCCGCGACCGGAGCACGCTCGCCAAGCAGCGGGCTGTAGGTTTCTTCCCCGCCGTACTGGGTCAGGCTCCACGGGCAGTGCACCCCGGTCAGGGTCTTCACCGGATTGACGATGGCGGTGGACAGCGCCATCGCCAGCACCAGGTAGCCGAATGGCCGGCGCAGCGCCGCCCAGGGCCGGTACAGCCAGCTCGACAGCAGGCCAGCGATGGCCAGCACGCCGATGACGATCACACCCTGCTTGGCGCGATCGTGCAGGAAGTCTTCGAGAAACGCGCTGTGCCCGCCGCTGAAGCCCACGCCCGGCTGGTAGAACAGGTCGCTCAGGGCGAAGTCGAGGCGGGTGGGCTCGAACACCAGCAGCAGCACGATCAGTGCCAGGGGCAGCCCCAGCGCCAGCCAGGTGCGCAGCGGGCGCGAGGCGCCCTGAATCGAGAGGTTCATCAGTTTGCGCGCTCCGTTTGCCCGGCTAGGCCGAAGGTCGTGGTGGCCGGCGCCTGGCCGCGCCAGGTCAGCAGGCCGTTGCTGAAGGCGTAGCTGGCGCTCTGGTAGTAGGCGATGTCGCGATCGATCAGGGCATCGTCGCGGTTGGCCGTGTGTTCGCGGCTGGCGCCGAGGGCGTCGTCATGCCGGCGCATCAGCCGGTTCGGGCTGAGGATTGCCAGGTTGCGGCCGTCGAACAGTCCCAGGTGCTGGTAGTTGCCGATCAGTACCCGCGGCGGATTGCGGTGCGGCTGCAGCAGGTCGCGACCGAAGAAGGTCGATTCGTAGTCCGCCCCGAGCAGGCCGAGCAGGGTCGGCGCCAGGTCGATCTGGCTGGCCAGCTGGCCGTCCTCGCGGGCCTGGATCCACTTCGGTGCATAGACGAACAGCGGGATGTGGTAGTTGGCCACCGGCAGATCCTCCATCCCGGCGCTGCCGGCGCAGTGGTCGGCGACGAAGATGAACACGGTGTCGTCGAACCAGGGCTTCTGGCGCGCCTTGGCGAGGAAGTCGCCGATCGCCCAGTCGGTGTACTTCACCGCCCCTTCGCGACCGTCACCGGAGGCGATGTCGATGCGCCCGTCCGGGTAGGTGTAGGGGCGGTGGTTGGAGGTGGTCATCAGTTGCAGCAGGAACGGCTTGCCGGCGGCATGGTCGGCGTCGGCCACCTTCATCGCCTGGGCATAGAGGTCCTCGTCGGCCATGCCCCAGGCATTGGCGAACTGGATGTCCTGCTCCGGCACGCTGCTCTGGTCGACGATGCGGTAGCCATTGCCGCTGAAGAAGGCGTTCATGTTGTCGAAGTAGCCGCGTCCGCCGTAGACGAACACGCTGTCGTAACCCTGGCCCGCGAGTTGCTGGCCGAGGCTAGCGAAGCCGCTCTCGCGGCCGATGCGCTTGACGATGGAGCGTCCCGGGGTCGGCGGTATCGACAGGGTGATGGCTTCCAGGCCGCGGTCGGTGCGGGTGCCGGTGGCGTAGACGTTGTTGAAGAAGAGGCTGTGCTGGCGCAGTTCGTCGAGGTTGGGGGTCAGGCCGCGGCTGTCGCCGAAGCTGCCGAGGTACTTGGCCGACAGGCTCTCGATGGTGACCAATACCACGTTCAGTTTGCTCGCCGGTCCAGGATTATCGATCTGCCGGCGGATATTCAGCGGCTCGCCGTCGTTGAAGCGGGCATTGGGCTCCTGCAGCTCCTCGCGCAGGATGCCGGCGACCTTGGTCATCTCCAGCGTCGGGTAGAACTGCTGGTAGTCCAGCTCGTTGTTGCGGAAGGCGGCGAAGAACTGGTACGGGCCGTTGCTGGCCAGTTCGTGCTGGTAGGCGTTGCCGCCGAGGCCGCGCGGATGCTGCTGGTCGAGCAGGGCGAAGCCGAGACCGCAGCCTGCGGCGAGCAGGGCGAAACCGGCCAGGCGCTGGCGCAGCGGCGGCAGCTCGGCGTCGAGGGCGCGACGCACCAGCGGACGCAGGGCGAGAGTCAGGCCGCCAGCGAGGACGGCGATGGCGCCGAGCAGGCGGAATACCGGGTAGGACTCGAGGATGTTGTGGATCACTTCTTCCGAGTAGACCAGGTAGTCGACGGCGATGAAGTTGAAGCGCACGCCGAACTCGTCCCAGAACAGCCACTCGGACAGGGCACTGAACAGCATGGCGAACAGGCTGACGGCGAGCAGGCCGTGCAGCCACAGCCGGTGGCCAGGACGGCGCCACAGGCCGGCGGGGCAGAGCAGCAGGTACAGGCCCAGCGGCACGGCGGCGTAGGCGAGGAAGCCGAGGTCGTAGGCCAGGCCGGTCAGGAACAGGGCGGGCAGGTCGCTCAGCGCCACTGCGGCTTCCGACCAGTGGCCGATCAGCAATACGCTGCGGGTCAGGGCGAAAAGGCCGAGCCAGCAGGCTAGGACGAGTAACAGATAACGCAGTGGAGCGGAGCGCAACAAGGGCATGACGAGGGGTCCAGGCAGTTCGGTGCGCGCAGCTTGCTCCCGGCACCGTCGCGGCCTTGTGAACCCGCAGTGAAAAATGTGTCAAACCCCGCCGTGGTTGAGTACCTTTGCAGCACTTAAGAATCTCCTAAACCTGCCGCCGCAAGATGACGGCAGGAGGTGCTCGCATGCGTATTCTGCTGGTCGAAGACAATCGTGACATCCTGGCCAACCTGGCCGACTACCTGACGCTCAAGGGCTACACGGTCGACTGTGCGCAGGACGGCCTGTCCGGCCTGCATCTGGCCACCAGTGGCCACTACGACCTGCTGGTGCTCGACGTGATGTTGCCCGGCCTGGACGGCTTCAGCCTGTGCCAGCGCCTGCGTGACGAGGCGCGCAGCGATATCCCGGTGATCATGCTCACCGCCCGCGACCAGCTCGACGATCGCCTGCAGGGGTTCCGGGCCGGCGCCGACGACTATCTGGTCAAGCCGTTTGCGCTGTCCGAACTGGCGGCGCGCATCGAGGCGGTGCTGCGCCGCACCCAGGGCGGCGGTCGGCGCCTGCTGCAGGTGGCCGACCTCGACTACGATCTCGACACCCTGGAAGTCAGCCGCGCCGGTCGCCGCCTCAAGCTCAACCCGCTGGGGCTCAAGCTGCTGGCCCTGCTGATGCAGAAAAGCCCGCACGTGCTGCGCCGCGAGGCGCTCGAGGCGGCGCTGTGGGGCGACAACTGTCCGGACAGCGACAGTCTGCGCAGCCACATCCACCAGCTGCGCCAGGTGATCGACAAGCCGTTCCCCCGCCCGCTGCTGCACACCGTGCATGGCCTGGGCTATCGTCTGGCGGAGAGCGACGATGGCGTTTAGGCAGAGCCTGTCGAAACGGATCGTCACCGCTTTCGTGCTGATGACTCTGCTGGTGGCTGGCGCTTTCGCGCTGGGCACGGTGGTGACGGTGCACGTGGTCGAGCAGCGCTTGCTGTCCGCCGAGCTCGGTCGCGATCTCGACCGCCTGCTGCGGATGGAGAACATGGACGAGTGGCGCCTGCAGCCGCAACCGGATCAGCTGTTCTATGTCAGCGACGGCCCCGTCGAGTTGGCCATGACCGAGGATGTGGCAGGGCTGAGCGAGGGGTTCCACGAGGTGTTCCGCGGGCCGCAGTCGTTCCACGCGATGGTGCGCGAGGTGGGCGGGCGCCACTATGTGCTGCTGCAGGATCAGAGCGATTTCGAGGCGCGCGAGGAACTGATGTATGTCGTGGTGACGGTGGGCTTCATCTTCAGCCTGCTGCTGGCCGCCGCGCTCGGCTGGCTGCTGGCGCGCCAGGTGATGGCGCCGGTGACGCGCTTGGCGCATCAGGTCCGTCACCGTGACCAGCTGCTGGCGCTGGCGCCGCCGCTGGCCCCGGATTACGCACCCGACGAGGTTGGCCAGCTGGCCGGGGCCTTCGACGAGACCCTCAACCAGCTGCGCGAGGTGCTCAATCGCGAGCAGCTGTTCACCAGCGACGTCAGCCATGAACTGCGTACGCCGCTGATGGTGCTGGCCAGCTCCTGCGAGCTGCTGCTGGAGAACCCGGCGCTGGACGAGCGCGCACGTCGCCAGGTGCAGCGCATTGCCCGCGCCAGCAGCGACATGCGCGAACTGGTGCAGACCTTCCTGTTGCTGGCGCGGGCCCAGTCCGGCCAAGCCAGCCTGGCGCAGCAGGCCACCCTGGCGCAGGTCGCCGACGAGCTGGTGGCGCAGTGGCGCGGGCCGATCGAGGCCAAGGGGCTGCGTCTCGACTACCTCACCGATCATCCGCAGTCGACCTTGTACAACGCCCCGTTCCTCCGCTCGGTGCTGGGCAACCTGTTGCGCAACGCCTGGCACTACACCGACAGCGGCCATATCCGCCTGGCCCTGGGCGCCGCGGGCTTCGTCGTCGAGGACAGCGGCGAGGGTATTCCCGAAGCCCTGCGCGAGTCGGTATTCGAGCCGTTCGTGCGCGGCAACCGCGAACGCGGCGACGGTCTGGGGCTGGGGCTGTCGCTGGTCAAGCGGATCTGCGAGCATGAGGGCTGGCAGATTCGTCTGCAGTCGGCACAGCCGCATGGCTGTCGTTTCGAGGTGCGCCTGACTCCTGGTTGACGAAATTTTCACATTTGTTTGACTCGAATATCACGCTTGGGCAGATAATCTGGCCTATCAACAACCGTTGGAAGTCCTTCAATGACCAAGCCTGTCGAGCTCGAGTTTTCCCGCAAATACGACGCCGAGCACGCCCAGCAGTATTTCGAGAAGCACCAGGATGGCCTGTCGCGGCGTGCGTCGCACTGGCGCGACGTGCAGCTGGCCCGCCGGGCCCTGCAGCGCGCCGGCGATCCGGGACTGGTGCTCGACCTGCCCTGCGGTGCCGGGCGCTTCTGGCCGCTGCTGGCGGAAAAGGCCAACCGGGTGATCATCGGCGCCGACAACTCCGAGCACATGCTCAACATCGCCCTTGGCTCGCAGCCAGCCGATGTGGTCAAGCGGGTCAAGCCGCTGCAGACTTCCGCATTCGCCATCGATCTGCCGGACAATGCCGTCGACAACATCTTCTCCATGCGCCTGCTGCACCACATCGGCGAAGCCAAGGACCGCGCGGTCCTGCTGCGCGAGTTCCACCGGGTGACCCGCGATAGCGTGATCCTCTCGCTGTGGGTGGATGGCAACTTCAAGTCCTGGCGTCGCAGCCGCCTGGAGAAGCGTCGTCTGGCCCGCGGCAAGGTTGGCACCTATCAGAACCGCTTCGTTGCCCAGCGCGAGCAGATCGAGCGCGAGTTCAAGGCCGCCGGTTTCCGCATCGACACCCATTACGACTTCGTTCCGGGTTACGCCATGTGGCGGGTCTACGTGCTGCGCAAGGCCTGAGCCATGAGCAGTGCATTGGCTAGCCTGCTGGAACTGCCGTCGGCCGAGGCTTTCGACCGTTGGCTGGCGGAGCCGGGTGAGTGGGTCGAGGAGCCCAACGAGCGTCGCGGTGGCATGAGCGGGGTGCAGCGCATGCGTACCAGCGATGGCCGCCTGTTGTATCGCAAGCAACAGATCGATCACTGCTACCGCGACTGGCAGCACCCGTTCGGCGAGCCGACCGTGCTGCGCGAGCAGCGTGCCCTGGAGGCCTTCGCCGCGCTCGGTGTGGGCGTGCCGCAGGTGATGTTCTGCGCGACCCGGCGTCAGCAGGGGCGCTGGCAGGCGTTGCTGGTGACGGCGGCGCTGGATGGTTTCGACAGCCTGGAAGCGATCTATGCCCGCGGCGAGCCGCAGGCCTGGAGCGAGTCGCTGCGCCAGCGCATCTTCCAGCAGCTGGGCAACCTCCTGGCGCGTCTGCACCAGGCTCGCTGGCAGCATGGCTGCCTGTATCCCAAGCACATCTT
>DATCUN010000229.1:0-3643 GCA_036561825.1 Pseudomonas sp. | reverse complement strand
CCGATGGCCAGTCGCGCGCCTATCACGGCGTGGACATCGACGCCGGCAAGATCCAACGCGCCCGCCGGATCGCACGCCGCACCGGCCTGGCCGATGCGCATTTCGAAGTGCTCGACCTGGCCGCGCGCTGGCCCGAGCACGCCGGCAACATCGCCATCCTGGACGTGCTGCAGTACCTGCCCGACCACGTGCAGGGCGGCCTGCTGACCCACATGGCGCACATGCTCGCCCCCGGCGCCAGGCTGGTGATCCGCAGCGCGCTGGGCGATGACAGCGGCCGCGGCCGCACCACCCGGGTCACCGACCTGATTGCACACCTGGCCGGATGGATGCAGGAAGTCCCCAAGAGCTACCCGACCCGCGAAACCCTGCAACGCCATCTAAGCGCCGCCGGCCTGACCGCGACCTTCTCGCCGCTGTACGGCAACACGCCGTTCAACAACTGGTTGATCGTGGCCGAGCGGGCGCAAAAACACGCGCGTCAGGCGCCTGGCGGTAGACACGCTCCAGGCGCGTGACTTCGAGGCGAAAGCTCACCGCCTGTAGGGCGCTCTGCGCGATTGGCAACCTGCCCGGCTTCTGCCGCCTGCGCTCCCTGACAATCGGCGCCGGGCCGACGACATGCCCCTGCACACTTGCGCCTTGGCTGATCCGCCTGCGATAGGTCTGCCATGGGCAATCAAAAATCGAACGCGACTTGCGCCCATATCTGCGGCTCGCGCGCGTGCCCGTCTTGAGCCTCGGCACTGCCCAGCTTCCAGGACGCCGAGGCGCCGAGCCGCCACCCGTGCGCAGCCCAGTCAGTGCCCAGGCCAATGCCTGAAAGACTGCGGTGGTTGCCACCGTCGTCCCATGGGTCTTTGCTGAGGCGCACCTGTCCGTGATCGATGAAGACCGACATTCGCCAAGCCTCGGTCAGGGCCTGGCGCACCTCTAGGTTGGCCAGCCAACCCTGGTCGCCGGCCGCCTCTGCCTGAGGATAAGCACGCACGCCATAGGCGCCGCCCAGATAGAATTTCTCCGAGCTGTCCAGGTTGCGGTCACTCCACTGGCCCTGCAATTGCGCGTACACGCTGAAACGGCCAGCAATGCGTTGCAGCCGCACCAGGCTTGGACGTATCACGTTGAAATTGCCGGCCGCGTCGGTGGTGGCCGCGTCCAGCACCCGCCCTTCGGGGTCCTCGATGTCCAGCTGACCATGGCTCCAGGACAAGGCGAAGCTGTTTGCGCCGCCGCCCAACCAACCGTCGCGCTCGTCCCCACGCAAGGTCGTGGTCCATACGCGCGAACGCTTCCTGCTGCGGATGTCGTACAGGTCTATGTCGTCGCGCAAGTTCTTGTGGTCGTACTGCAGCGTGACGTAGAGCGCGGCATCGCGTCTGCGCAGCAGCGGCTGGGAGACGTACATGCTGGCAATGCGCGCCAGGCCGTGGCCGCGCAGATCGGCGAAGTCCTTGCCCAATTCGTAGTCCATTCGTGACCACGCCAGTCCGAGGCGGGTGGACCAGGGTCCGACCGGCACTTGCCAGCCCGCCCGGTAGTAGTGCTGATCCTCGCTCGTGCCCAGTGCGCGCAGGCTCAATCGATCGCCGAGGCGCAGCGGGCTGTTGATGTCCAGGCTGCCGCCCAGGCGATATTCACCGGTGTAGCGATTGCCGAAATTGTCCGCCTCGATCGTGCCGCTCAGCATCGGCTCCGGCTGTACCTCAACGACCAGGTCGGTTGCGCCGACACTGGCGCCTGGCTGTAGCGTGGCCTTGGCCTGCACGCCTGCCAAGTCGCGCAAGGACAAAAGGGCCCGTTCCAGCGGTGCAACACGCACCGCTTCGCCCGGCTTCAGCGTGCGCAGGGGTGCTGCCACTGCGGCTTGGCGCAGGCGCGAGGTGTTGTGGACCTGGACCTGGCCGTAGCGCCCTTCCAGCACCGCGATCCTGACCTGGCCCTGATCGATTGCTTGGGCAGGCAAGTAGGCGCGGGCGAGCGGATATCCGCGCGCGCGGTAGTGCTGGGTAAGGCGATGGGCGCCGGCCTGCAACTGGCCCAGTGAGACCTGCCGGTGCACCAGGTCGTCCAGTAGCGGCAGCAGCTCTGTGCTCGGGATCGCGCTGTTGCCTTCGAGGACGAAGCCGTCCACCCACACCCGTTGGCTGCTCTGCGCCTCCTGCTGCAACGGCGCGTCCGGCAGGTCCAGATCGAGTGACTGTTTCTGCGGCAGCGACGGTGGCCGCTGCTCTAGTTCGCGCATCGAGCGGCCGGCGTCAGGCACCACGGGGTTCTGCACCGGCACTTGCTGGGCATGGGCCTGAAGCGCAGCGACGCCGCTGAGCAGGCAAAAACAGAGCCGTTTCATCGTGTTCCTCGTTTGGCGCAGTCCTGGGCTCCAGCCGGCACCTGTTCATCAGCGATACAAGACCAAGGCAGACGAATACCGTCGGCGATCACTTCATACGAGGCACCAGTGCCGGTGCTATCCGCCGGATCGGCTGCATGACGTTCGCCCCGATGCAGCGACGCCAGCGCAGCGGCATAGCCCGGCGGCAACTGCCGCGTCCATTCCTCGGCCGGAGCAGCCTGGATGCTCAACAAGCCATCGATGTAATCTATGGCATAGTTGTCCGAGATCAGACCACTGGCGGTGATCGAGTAACTGCCAGGGGCGATCGCCCCCTGCGAAGTTCCGCCGTAGACCAGCGTTCCGCGGAGCACCGAGGCGTCCTCTCCGTTGACCCAGCCGCTGTAGCTCACCCCGTTGCCGCCACTCCAGGCCAGGCCGTCATAGGTCTTGGAGGCATCGTTGGCGGTGATCGTCAGACCGGCCTTGCCCACGGTCAGGGTGCCGTCGACATAGCTGATGGCGTAGTTCGACAGCCCGGTGCCATCGGCGTTGGCCGCGGTGATGGTGTAGTTGCCCACCGTGGCGGTCGAAGCAGCACCGGCGCTGGACAGATCCACGCTGCTCACCGTATCGCCATTGACCAGGCCCGAAGCCGTGTAGCCGGTGAGGCTCGCGCTCTGGCCGTAGGTCTTGGAGGCATCGCTGGCGGTGATCGTCAGACCGGCCTTGCCCACGGTCAGGGTGCCGTCGACATAGCTGATGGCGTAGTTCGACAGCCCGGTGCCATCGGCGTTGGCCGCGGTGATGGTGTAGTTACCCACCGTGGCGGTCGAAGCAGCACCGGCGCTGGACAGATCCACGCTGCTCACCGTATCGCCATTGACCAGGCCCGAAGCCGTATAGCCACTCAGGCTCGCGCTCTGGCCGTAGGTCTTGGAGGCATCGTTGGCAGTGATCGTCAGACCGGCCTTGCCGATGCTCAGACTGCCTTCGTAGCGGAGGTCATAGCCTTGCTGAGTCGAATACAGCCCTTCCCCGAGGCTCAGGCTGCCGTCGGTGGCGCTATAGACGCCTGCATTGCCGCTGCTCGTGGCGTAGGCGAGGGTGTCGCCCCCGAGCAGCAGGCCGGTGTCCACGCCCGGGTCGAGAGTGTAGGTCGTCGTCCCACTGGCAATCTCGCCATCGTAGGTCTTGCCGGCATCAGCCAGGTCGGCAGTCACGGTCACCGGGCTAAGGAAGCTGCGCAGCAGCGGGCTGGTATGGCCCTCATAGAGGCGCCAGACGCTGGTGGTGCCACCCATGTCATCG
>DATCUN010000228.1:0-1706 GCA_036561825.1 Pseudomonas sp. | reverse complement strand
GCAACTCGCCGCTGCCGCTGGGGCTGAGCGGCCAGCCGCCGCGGGTCGACCTGCTGCTGTTCGTCCACCGCGTGCAGGGGCTGGCGCCCGGCCTGTACTGGCTGGCGCGCGGCGACCAAGCGCCCGAGACACTGAAGGCCGGTCTGCGCGACGACTTCCTCTGGCAGCGCGCCGATGCCGAGCTGCCGCTGTACCGCCTGCTCGCGGGCGATGCCCGCGGCCTGGCGCAGTTCCTCGCCTGCGACCAGGACATCGCCAGCGACGGCTGCGTGGCCTTCGCCATGCTGGCGCGCTTCGACCAGGCCCTGGCCGCCGGCGCCTGGCAGTACGCCGAGCTGTACCGCGAGTGCGGGCGCATCGGCCAGCTGCTCTACCTGGAGGCCGAGGCGGCCGGGCTGTCCGGCACCGGCATCGGCTGCTTTTTCGATCCTGCAGTGCACGAATTGCTGGGAATGGCCGACAGCCGCCTGCAAAGTCTTTACCATTTCACCATCGGCAAGGCGCAGGTGGACGCTCGTCTGAGCAGTCAGCCGGCCTACCCCCATTTACGCTGGCCGCCGCCCCGTTGAGCGGCGGCCCGGCTTCGTGTTGCAAGGAGATTTTCATGACCCGCGTACTCGATGAGCTGGTAGCCCTGCTCAGTCTGGAAACCATCGAGGAAAACCTGTTTCGCGGCGTCAGCCAGGATCTCGGCCTGCGCCAGCTGTTCGGCGGCCAGGTGATCGGCCAGTCGCTGTCGGCGGCCAGCCAGACGGTGCCGGCCGAGCGCCACATGCACTCGATGCATGCCTACTTCCTGCGCCCGGGCGATGCGACCATGCCGGTGCTCTACCAGGTCGACCGCGTGCGCGACGGCGGCAGCTTCAACACCCGCCGCGTGCTGGCGATCCAGAAGGGCCGGCCGATCTACAGCTGCAGCGTGTCCTTCCAGCGCGACGAGGGCGGCCTTCACCACCAGATCGAGCAGATGCCCGACGTGCCCGGCCCGGAAGGCCTGCTGTCCGAGCACGAACTGCACCGTCAGCGCCTCGCTCAGCAGCCTGACGGCGGGCGCGAGCGCGCCTACTTCGACATTCCGATCGAGGTCCGCCCGGTCAATCCGGGCATTGCCAGCCAGCCGCAGCCGTGCGAGCCGGTCAAGTACCTGTGGGTGCGTGCCGCCGGCCAGCTGCCGGATGTTCCTGCGCTGCACAAGTATCTGATGGCCTACGCCACCGACTTCGGCCTGCTGACCACCGCGCTGCTGCCGCATGGCGTGTCGATGTGGGATCGCTCGATGCAGATCGCCAGCCTCGACCACTCGCTGTGGTTCCACCGCAACGACGTGCGGGTCGACGAGTGGCTGCTGTTCGCCCTCGACAGCCCGTGGGCCGGCCACGGCCGCGGCTTCACCCGCGGCAGCATCTTCAACCGCGCCGGCGAGCTGGTCGCCTCGGCGGTCCAGGAAGGGCTGATCCGCCAGCGCTCGGACTGGGCGTGACGCCATGGGCGGGTTGATCGAGCGGCTGCCGTTGCCGCAGTTGCGCCACTGGGTGTTCGACATGGACGGCACGCTGACCGTCGCCGTGCACGACTTCGCGGCGATCCGCCGGGCGCTGGAGATTCCGCCGCAGGACGACATCCTCGCCCATCTCGCCGCCCTGCCGGCCGAGCTGGCGGCGGCCAAGCACGCCTGGCTGCTGGCCCACGAGCAGACGCTGGCGCAG
>DATCUN010000227.1:0-7720 GCA_036561825.1 Pseudomonas sp. | reverse complement strand
TCAGCGCGGTCAACCGGGCGCTGGCTTCCTTGTAGCCTATGCGTGTTTTCTCTTGCTGAAACGCCTCGGTGCGCCAAGCCAGGATCGTGTTGTAGACGGAGCGCACGCAGCCGAACGTCCGCGCCAGCAGGATTTCCTGCTTGGGCGTCGGATAGAACCGGTAGCGGTAGGCGCATTTCGTCTTCATGCTTTAACTGTATGCATATCCAGCAGAAGGATCAACCCAAGATAGCCCTATCTAAGGAGAAGCGAGAACTGGGGCGCCCTCGGGCGCCGCGCTATCCCTCCCCGGCATGAATGCCGAGGTTCCTCGCGCAAATCTGATGATCGAGCACGACCGTCTGCTGGTGCAGATTCTGATGCTGTCCCTGCTCGGTGCCTGCCTGTGGGTGCTGACGCCGTTCTGGTCGGCGCTGTTCTGGGCCGCGGTACTGGCCTTCGCCAGCTGGCCGCTGATGCTGGGTCTGACCCGCCTGCTGCGTGGGCGCACTGCTGTCGCCGCCGGGGTGCTCACCCTGGCCTGGATGCTGCTGGTGGCGGGGCCGCTGGTCTGGCTCGGCTTCAACCTGGCGGACCATATCCGCTCGGTGGTAGCCCTGCTCAAGGATCTGCAGGTCGAAGGCCTGCCGCCGCCGCCGACCTGGCTGGCCGGGGTGCCGCTGTTCGGCGCCCGGTTGGTGGAGCTGTGGAATTCCATCGACCAGCAGGGCACGGCCTTGTTCGTCACGCTCAAGCCGTATCTGGGCGAGATGGGCAACTGGCTGCTGGCGCGCAGCGCCCAGCTGGGCAAGGGTGTGCTGGAGCTGGTGCTGAGCCTGGTGTTGCTGTTCTTCTTCTACCGCGACGGCCCGCGGATGGCGGAGTACGCCCGTAGCCTGCTGGAGCGTCTGTTGGACGAGCGTGCCGATCACTATCTGGAGCTGGTGGCCGGCACCGTGCAGCGGGTGGTCAACGGCGTGATCGGCACCGCGGCGGCGCAGGCACTGCTGGCCTACATTGGTTTTCTCATCGCCGGTGTGCCGGGCGCCCTGATCCTCGGGCTGCTGACGTTTGCCTTCAGTTTCATCATGATTCCGCCACTGGTCTGGGGCCCGGCTACCGCCTGGCTGTTCTGGCAGGGCGACTATGGCATGGGCCTGTTCCTCGGCATCTGGGGGCTGGTGGTCATCAGCGGCGTGGACAACGTGCTCAAGCCCTACCTGATCAGCCGCGGTGGCACCCTGCCGCTGGTGGTGGTGCTGCTCGGCGTGCTCGGTGGCATGCTGGCCTTCGGGTTCATGGGGCTGTTCCTCGGTCCGACCCTGCTGGCGGTGGCCTACAGCCTGATCGGCGACTGGATCGCCGGCCCGCAGCACAAACGGCGGCCGGCGCCGCCCGACGCAGCGGCCTGAGCCGCACCGGGGGCCAGTGTCCCCCCTTACTCAACTGGAAGAGTCAATTTGAACAAGACAAGGATCGCCCTGGCCGTGTTGGCTGCCGCTAGCGCTGTTGGCACGCTTGCCCCCTGGTATACCGGCATGCAACTGGAGGAGGTACTGCAAACCTCCATCCGCCAGGGCAACGAACAGCTGCAGGAGTCCGTACCCGGCACCGGCGTCAGCATGGAGCTGGTGGCTCTGGAGCGCGGCTTTTTCGCCAGTACCGCTCACTACCGGCTCACGCTGGACGACACGTCGAGCGGCGAGGAGCCGACCGAACTGCTGTTCAGCGACCGCATCGAACATGGTCCCCTGCCGCTGTCGCGCCTGCAGGCCCTGGAGCTGAAGCCGGTGATGGCGGCCAGCCGCTTCGAGCTGGAGCGCAGCGAGGACGTCATCCCCTGGTTCGTCGGCGCCGGCGGCGGCTCGCCGCTGACCGGCAGCCTGGTGCTGAACTACGACAACAGCGTCACGGGCCGGGTGACGCTGCTTCCCCTGCAATTTGCCGGGGAGGGCAACAGCGTGCGTTTCTCCGGAATGAACCTCGATGTGGCAGCCGGGGCGCAGTCCGAGTACCTCCGGCTCGCCGGCGGCATGGACAGCCTGATCCTGGACCTGACCCGCGACGGCGAGCCGCTGCAGATCCAGCTCAAGGGCCTGAGCCTGCGCAGCGACTATCGTCTCGGCCAGTCCGGGCTGTACACCGGCGACAGTCGTCTGGCGCTGCAGCAGGCGCAGCTGCTGCTGGCCGACCGGCCGCCGGTCGAGGTGCGCGACTTCGTGCAGACTGACCGCCTCGAGGAGCTGGATGGGCAGATGAAGGGCGCCTTCGGCTACGACATCGGCATGCTCAGCTACGGCAGCCAGCCGCTGGGGTCGCTCAACCTGAGCCTGAGTCTGGCCAATCTGGATGTGCTGGCGCTGAAGAGCCTCGGCGACTGGTACACGGGCTTCCTGCGCCGCCTGCAGACCCAGCCGGACGGCGACACCGGCCTGTCGGCGGAGGAGCACGACGGTCTGCAGGCGGGCCTCGGTGCGCTGCTGGCGGGCCAGCCGAAACTGGCGCTGGACAACCTGTCGCTGAAGACCGCCAACGGCGAGAGCCGCTTCAACCTGGTGGTCGACCTGGCTCGGCCGGTGTCCTATGAGCTGCCGCCGGCGGAGCTGGCCCGGCAACTGGTCGGCAAGGTGGATGCGCGCCTGGTGCTGGCCAAGCCGATGATCCGCGATGTGGTGATGTACCAGGCCGCCCTGGATCCGGCCGTCGACGCGGCGGCGGCTGCCCTGGAAGCCACGCAGCTGGCGGAAATGGCCGGCGAGATGGCGACCTCCACGCAGCTTGCCCGGGTGGAGGGCGACAACATTGTCGCCAACCTGAGTTATGCCGACGGCCAGATCGAACTCAATGGTCAGACCCTGCCGGCCGAGCAGTTTGCCGGCCTGCTGTTGTCCATGGCGCCAGCCGAGGCCATGGGCCTGATGATGGGCGCGGAGGACGGCAGCGCCGCTGGCGATGGGCAGGACTACCCGGGTGCAGACAGCGGGGAGATGGCCACGGACAGCGAGGCCGAACCGCGCTGAGCAGGGCGCGGGACGCCGCAAGCCGCCCGTGCCGTCGTTTCAGCTGGAGTGGTGCTCCTCGTACTTGTCCAGCGAGTCGCTGGCGATCCGCCGGCCGAGGGCGATCAGCTCCGGGGCCTTGTAGAACTCGAAGAAGCGACACACCCGTTTCGGTACGTTGACCAGGATGTCCGGCGGGTAGCCGGCGATCTTGTATTGCGCCAGCGAGTTCTGCATCACGTCGAAGCTCTGGTTGATCATCTCCAGCACGCTGTCCGGCGCCTCGTTTTCCAGCGCATGGGTATGGCTGGCCTTGGACGAGGCGACACCATGGGGCGAGCCGGTCGGCGCAAACTCCTCCGCGGTGGCCAGCAGGGCGGGCAGCTCGCTGTCGCCGCGGCGGCGAAACGCCAGGCGCGCGCCCAGTGCGCCGATGGACCCCATCATCTGGTCGAGGCGGTTGCGCATGGCCGGTGGACGCTCGATCACCGGCAGTTCGTACTGCACCTGGTTGCTGGCGTTGACGTTGACCGCGACGATCAGGTCGCAGCGGCTGGAGACCACCGGCACGATCGGGATCGGGTTGAGCAGGCCGCCGTCGACCAGCACCCGCGAGCCCTGCACCACCGGGGTAAACAGGCTGGGAATCGCTGCCGAGGCCCGCATGGCCTGGTGCAGGCAACCCTCCTGGAACCACACCTCCTGCTGGTTGGTCAGGTCGGTGGCCACGGCGGTGTAGGGAATCGGCAGGTCTTCGATGTTGATCTCGCCGAGGAAGGCGCGGATGCGCCCGAAGATGCGGTCGCCGCGAATCGCCCCCAGCGAAAAGCTGACGTCGAGCAGGCGCAGCACGTCCAGATAGTCGAGGGTTTCCACCCAGCGCCGATAGACCGGCAGCTTGCCGGCGGCGTAGATGCCGCCGATCACCGCGCCCATCGAACTGCCGGCGATGCAGGAGATCTGGTAGCCGCGGGCTTCCAGCTCCTCGATCACCCCGATATGCGCGTAGCCGCGAGCGCCGCCCGAGCCGAGCACCAGCGCGACACGTTTGCCCATGATGTCTTCCCCCCTTTCAACCTATGGCCGGACCAACCGGTGCAAGCCCTGCCGGCCGGGTGTGACGGTCATGCACCGTCGTATCCTTCACACCCTTTGTTTCAGTATGGCCCTTCCGCAGGTCATCCGGGGTGCTGTGGGTCTTGTGCCGTGGCGTTTGCTAGAATCGCCGCCATCGAATACCCCGGAGTGCCCCATGAGCGAACCGATCCGCCTCACCCAGTACAGTCACGGCGCCGGCTGCGGCTGCAAGATTTCCCCCAAGGTGCTGGAGGTGATCCTCGACGGCAGTGGCGCGCAGAACCTCGACCCCAAGCTGTGGGTCGGCAACGCCTCGCGTGACGACGCGGCAGTCTATGCCATCGACGACGAGCGCGGGGTGGTCTCCACCACCGACTTCTTCATGCCAATCGTCGACGATCCCTTCGACTTCGGCCGCATCGCCGCGACCAACGCGATCAGCGACATCTATGCCATGGGCGGCGACCCGCTGATGGCCATCGCCATCCTCGGCTGGCCGGTCAACGTGCTGGCGCCGGAAGTGGCCCGCGAGGTGATCCGCGGCGGTCGCTCGGTGTGCGACGAGGCGGGCATCCCGCTGGCCGGCGGTCACTCCATCGACGCCCCCGAGCCGATCTTCGGCCTGGCGGTCACCGGCATCGTCGACAAGCGCTTCATGAAACGCAACGACACCGCCACCGAAGGCTGCAAGCTGTACCTGTCCAAGCCGCTGGGCATCGGCATCCTCACCACCGCCGAGAAGAAGGGCAAGCTGCGCGCCGAGGACGTGGGCCTGGCCCGCGACTGGATGTGCACCCTGAACAAGCCCGGCGCCCGCTTCGGCAAGCTGGAGCAGGTCAAGGCGATGACCGACGTCACCGGCTTCGGCCTGCTCGGCCACCTGGTGGAGATGGCCGACGGCAGCGGCCTGAGCGCGCGCATCGACTATGCGGCGGTGCCGCGCATCGCCGGCGTCGACTACTACCTCGACCAGGGCTGCGTGCCCGGTGGCACGCTGCGCAACTTCGACAGCTATGGCGAGCGCATCGCCCCGCTGCCGGAAGTGCAGAAGCTGCTGCTCTGCGACCCGCAGACCAGCGGCGGCCTGCTGGTGGCGGTGGAGCCGGCCGGCGAGGCGGAATTCCTCGCCCTGGCCGCCGAACTGGGTCTCGAGCTGGCGCCGATCGGCGCACTGGTGGCCCGACAGAACCACGCGGTAGAGGTGCTCTGATGCGTGCCAACAGTGCCCACTATCGCGACATCTTCCTCCACGACCTGCCGCTGATGGACGTGCGCGCCCCGGTGGAATACACCAAGGGCGCCTTCCCGCACACGGTCAACCTGCCGCTGATGAACGACCTCGAGCGGCAGAAGGTCGGTACCAGCTACAAGCAGCACGGCCAGGATGCCGCCATCGAGTTGGGCCACCAGCTGGTGCGTGGCCAGCTCAAGGCCGAGCGCATCGAGGCCTGGGCGGCCTTCGCCCGCGCCAACCCCGACGGCTACCTGTACTGCTTCCGCGGCGGCCTGCGTTCGCAGATCACCCAGCAGTGGCTCAAGGAAGAGGCCGGCATCGACTACCCGCGGGTGATCGGCGGCTACAAGGCGCTGCGCAACTTCCTCATCGACACCACCGAGGCGGCGGTTGCCGAGTGCGACTTCGTGATCGTCGGTGGCATGACCGGCACCGGCAAGACCGAGGTGCTGGCGCAGCTGGACAACGCCGTCGACCTCGAGCGCCACGCCAACCATCGCGGCTCCAGCTTCGGCAAGCACGCCACCCCGCAGCCGGGGCAGATCGACTTCGAGAACCTGCTGGCCATCGACCTGCTGAAGAAGCGCGCCGCCGGCATGCAGCAGTTCGTCCTCGAGGACGAAAGCCGCCTGATCGGGATCTGCTCGCTGCCGCTGCCTTTGCACCATGGCATGCAGCAGTACCCGCTGGTCTGGCTGGAGGACAGCCTCGAAGGACGCATCGAGCGCATCCTCGGCGACTACGTGATCGACCTGTCCGCCGAATTCATCGCCCTGCACGGTGAGGAGCAGGGTTTTGTCGCCTTTGCCGAGCGTCTGCAGCAGAGCCTGAAGAACATCGTCAAGCGCCTGGGCGGCGAGCGCTACCAGCGTCTGGCGGCGATCATGGATGAGGCACTGGTCGAACAGCAGCGCAGCGGCGCGGTCGACCTGCACCGCGGCTGGATCGAGGGCCTGCTCGGCGAGTACTACGACCCGATGTACGCCTACCAGCGCGAGAGCAAGGCGGCGCGCATCGAGTTCAGTGGCGACCAGCAGGCGGTGGTGGAATACCTGCGCCAGCGGGCGGTCAATCGTCGCTGATATCCGTGCCTGGCCCGGACGCATAGTCCGGGCCAATGGCTAGACTTGCAGGAATTCCCGCTGCAGGAGATGCAAAGATGAAGGCATGGATCGTGCTGCCCGTTCTGTCCCTTGGCCTGCTGCTGGCCGGCTGCGCCGGCAAGACGCAAAACCGCGACGGCTGCGCCTTCCAGCTGGATACTGCGTGGCAGGAGCTGGATATCGCCAAGGCCGAAGGCTTCGCCGGTACTGTCAGCTACTCCAAGGCGCTGTCCCTGCTGACCGCGGCTAAGACCTTGCAGCAGTTCGAGTCCTATGACAGCTGTGTGCGCAAGGCCGAGCGGGCGCGTTTCTATATCCGCGAGTCGCGCGCCGGGCGCTGAGCGCAGGGCGGCTTCAGCACCTGGCGGTCGGGCTGCAGGAGTCGGCGCCGGTCGCCGCCAGGTCACTCTTCAACTGCTCGTAGCCGCCGGCATCGACGACCTGGGTGTAGCCCAGCTCGAGCAGCGTCTGGCGGGCGATTTCCGAGCGGCGGCCGCTGCGGCAGTAGAGCACGATGGGCGTGTTCTTGTCGGGGGCGACGGCGCTGATCTCCGCACCGATGCGGTAGTGGGGGATCAGTCGGGCGCCTTGCAGGTGGCCGGCGGCGAACTCCTCGCCGGTGCGCACGTCGATCAGCACATGCGAGCCGTTCTGGATCGCGGCCAGGGTTTGCGGCGGGGTATCCGCCTGACAGGCGGACAACGGCAGGATCAGGCTCAGGGCGAGCAGCAGACGGCGCATCGAAAACACTCCTCCAGACATCATTCCTTACCCTAACAGAGCCGCCGGCCGACGTCGCTGCGGCGCACTGGCGCGTGGCCGCCGTCAGTCGGCGGCCACCTTGCGCCCGGCCATGTGGCGCAGATAGGCCAGCAACTGGTCGAGCTGTGCCTCACTCAGCGCCGCTTCGCTGAAGCCGGGCATGCGCGCCTGCGGCCAGTGGCGCAGGGCCTGCGGGTCGCGGATGTAGCGGCGCAGCAGGTCGGCGCGCAAGTATTCGGTCGGGTTGTAGGGCAGGTTGAGGTCGGGGCCGAAGGTGGCATCGCCCTGCTTATTCAGGCGGTGGCAGGCCAGGCAATGCTTCTGGAACTGGGCGAAGCCGAGGTTGACCGGATCGCTTGCTGCCAGCGCCGGATCCGGGCGCAGCGCAGGGAAGCGTTCGGCCACCGGCGCCAGTACGCGCAGGCGCACCATGCGGAACGGCCATTGCTCGGGGCCGATCTGTTCCGCTTCGGGGTTGGTCCACACCAGATAGAAGGGACCGGCGCTCTTGCCGGCCTTGCCCAGCGCCGGCCAAGGCGCGGCGGGGTCCTCCACCGCGAGCCAAG
>DATCUN010000226.1:0-2052 GCA_036561825.1 Pseudomonas sp. | reverse complement strand
CGCACCACCTTCTCGTTGCCGGAGACGATCTGCGCCGGGTCCTTGGACTCGATGTTGGCCACGGTGATGAAGCGCGGCAGCAGCTTGCCGTTGGCGTCGAGCAGGCAGAAGTACTTCTGGTTGTCCTGCATGGTGGTGATCAGCGCTTCCTGCGGCACCTCGAGGAAGCGTTCCTCGAAGGAGCAGACCAGCGGCACCGGCCACTCGACCAGCGCGGTCACTTCATCCAGCAGGGCCGGCGGCACGATGGCCTGGCCGTGCTGCTCGCTTGCCAGCTCGGCGACGCGGGCGTCGATCAGCGTGCGGCGCTCGGCGAAGTCGGCGATCACGTAGGCGCTGCGCAGGTCCTCGGCGTAGTTGGCCGGAGCGGAGATGCGCACGTCGTGGTTGGCGTGGAAGCGATGGCCGCGGGACACACGTCCGGCCTGCTGGGTGAGGATGGTGCAGTCGATCACGCTGTCACCGAACAGCATCACCAGCCACTGGGTCGGACGCACGAACTCCTCGCGGCGGGCGGCCCAGCGCATGCGCTTGGGGATCGGCAGCTCGTTCAGCGAGGTTTCGACGATGCCCGGCAGCAGGCTGGCGGCCGGCTGGCCAGGGATGCTCTGCACGAACTTGAGTTTCGCGCCGCTGCGGTCGATCTGCTCGAGATCGACGCCGCACTTGCGGGCGAAGCCCAGCGCAGCTTGGGTCGGCTGGCCGTCCTTGTCGAAGGCGGCCTGTACTGGCGGGCCGTCGAGGTTGACGCTGCGGTCCGGCTGCTGGGTGGCCAGCGCCTCGACCAGCACCGCCAGGCGGCGCGGCGCGGCGTAGTAGCGCGCGCTGGCGTAGCCCAGGCCGGCGGCCTTGAGACCCTTCTCGACGCCGGCGAGGAAGGCCTCGGCGAGGGTCTTCAGCGCCTTGGGTGGCAGCTCTTCGGTGCCCAGCTCGACCAGGAAATCTTGAGCGCTCATCATTCGGCCTCCTTCAGAACTTTGTTGCCCAGGACTTCGTCCGAAATCAGTCCTGACTCGGACAGCTTGGCCAGGACTTCGTCACGCAGTTCGGCGGTGGCCATCGGGAAGCCGAGCTTGGCGCGGGCGATCAGGTAGCTCTGCGCCACGGCGCGGGCCAGGGTGCGCACGCGCAGGATGTACTGCTGGCGCGCGGTCACCGAGATGGCGCGGCGGGCGTCGAGCAGGTTGAAGGTATGCGAGGCCTTGACCACCATCTCGTAGGTCGGCAGCGGCAGCTCGAGGGCCATCAGGCGGTTGGCTTCGGCCTCGTAGAAGTCGAACAGCTCGAACAGCTTGTCGACGTTGGCGTGCTCGAAGTTGTAGGTGGACTGCTCCACCTCGTTTTGGTGGAACACGTCGCCGTAGGTGACCTTGCCGAACGGGCCGTCGGAGTAGACCAGGTCGTACACCGAGTCGACGCCCTGCAGGTACATGGCCAGGCGCTCGAGGCCGTAGGTGATCTCGCCGGTCACTGGGTAGCACTCGACGCCGCCGACCTGCTGGAAGTAGGTGAACTGGGTGACTTCCATGCCGTTGAGCCAGACTTCCCAGCCCAGACCCCAGGCGCCGAGGGTCGGCGATTCCCAGTTGTCCTCGACGAAGCGGATGTCGTGGACCAGCGGGTCGATGCCGATGGCGCGCAGCGAGCCGAGATACAGATCCTGGATGTTGTCCGGGTTCGGCTTGAGCACCACCTGGAACTGGTAGTAGTGCTGCAGGCGGTTGGGGTTCTCGCCGTAGCGGCCGTCGGCCGGGCGGCGCGAGGGCTGCACGTAGGCGGCGTTCCAGGTCTCGGGACCGAGGGCGCGCAGGAAGGTGGCGGTGTGGAAGGTGCCGGCGCCCATTTCCATGTCGTAGGGCTGCAATACCACGCAGCCCTGCTCCGCCCAGTAGCTTTGCAGGGCGAGGATCAGGTCCTGGAAGGTGCGCACGGCAGGCGTAGTCTGGCTCACGAAATCACCTGTTCTGAGGCTTGCGTAAAGCCGCCGAGTATAACCGAAGCGCGGTGCGCGCCGCAGTGGGGGCGCGCGCTCGGCGTGTGCACCCGGTCGCC
>DATCUN010000225.1:0-3649 GCA_036561825.1 Pseudomonas sp. | reverse complement strand
CTTGACGCCGTTCTCGCTGACGGCGATGGCTGACTGGTTGTCGCCGTACACTGTGGATCCTGTCTGTGTGTGCAGGCCCAGCTCCTCCATCAGGCCGCGCAGCCACAGCACCTCCTGGATCGCAGCCGACTCGGCGTACAGTTCCGCCTCGCACGTCGACAGCGCCACCACGCGCTGCTTCTTGCTCGACCAGCTCACCGGGTCGCCGTTGAGCTTCGCCACCCAGCCGGTGATCGACCTCCTGTCGCCCTTGTCGTTGGCCCAGTCGGCGTCGGAGAAGGCGCACACGTCGACCTGCACCTGCGCCCGGCGCCCCCGCGAGTCGCCCACCGTGTCGCCGTTGCGCGAGCCGAACACCAGTCCGAGCGCCTTCGTCCCCGCCAGGTACCGGAACACGCGCTCGGCCGCCTGCATGTGGCGCTGGGTCGGCGCCTGCATGTTGCTCGCCAGATAGTGCACTGCATGCGCGATGTCGGGCCGCGTGCTGATCGCCGCGTACATGAGCGTGCCTGTCATCTCCATGTACCGCTGTCTGTCTGCAGGCTTGTCCAGCGCCGGATTCGCATCGTGCGCCGCACCCACTGCCTCGGGCGTGCTGACCACGCGGCACTGCTGCAGGCCGAACTTCTCCAGCGCCTTGCTGACGTACAGCTCCTGATCCAATGTGATCGTGCGCGCCTTTCGGTCGCGCGTGATGCGCATGCCCAGCATCCACGTCGTCGTCTTCAGTTGTTTGATGTTGAAACGTTGCTGCAGAAGCGCCACGCTCTGCTGGAACTCCGCCGCGTCGTCTGCGTGATAGCTGCCCTGCATGTCGTCGACGAAGCGGTAAATCATCATCAGCCTTCCGCTGCGGCTGCGCTTGAAGTACAGCGACCGGTCGCTCACTGTCGCCTTGAATGCCATGTCCTTCGTGATGAATGTGTGCACCAGCTTGTCCCAGTTGCGCGGCGCCTGCTTCAGGCCGTACAGCGACTTCTGCAGCTTGCAGACCATGCCGGGCTGCTCGTACCCTTCCGGCAGCTGCATGTAGATGTCCTCGTCGACAGGCGCATTCAGGAACGCCGTCGGCACGTCGAACTGCGCCAGCTCGTGGTTCCACTTGGCCACCAGGGAGAGCGAGCCACGAAAGGTTTTGTACTGGCCGGTGTGCGCGAAGGTCTCGAAGAAGTCCACTCCCTGCTTCTGCCGGAAGCCTTTCGGCGTGAAGCGCGCCTTGTGCTCCACCACGGCGCCGTGCTCGTCCAGCTTCAGCTTGAAGACCTCCTTGCACGGCAGCACGTTGGCCCTGGGCGGCAGCTGGTCTCGTCGCACGAGCGTCCACACCTGCTGTTCGGTGCAGGAGCGCATCTCCTTATCCAGCGCCGCCTTCCACTTGGCCGCGTCCGGGCTGGCCATGGCCTGGCGGTAGGTCTGTGGCGTCTGCGCTTCCAATGCGGCAATGCCCGTGGCCACAGCGCTCATCACCGCGGCGGGCTCTGGGCGCTCTTCCGGCAGCTGCAGCTGGCGCAGCGCGCTCATCGCCATGTGCACCTGCGGCTCGTCATCGGCCTCGTCGCAGTCGACCTTGTGTTCGGACTCCAGGCGTTTGGAGCGTCGCTGCCCGGCCTGCCAGGCGTCCAGGGCTGCGAGGTCGCTGACAGCCGACTCGGGCTCCCAGCTGTCCTCCTCCGCGCCGTAGCCAGCCCAGTGCACCTTGAACTCGAGGCGGCCGTTGCGTCTGCGCTGACCCACGATGCTCTCCACGACGTACTCCTCCTCAGGGTCCGACTCGGAGGTGTCGTCACTCTCGGAGTCGCTGCTCGCCGCGGCGGGCTGGCCATCCTGCCCCCCCTGAGCCGGCACTCGATCTGGCTCTCCGTCGGCCTCGGAGCGCAGCTCAGCCTCCGGCACCTGTGCCAGCGCGTCGCGCACGCCGTCGTCGCCGCGCGCAAGCGCGTGCATGAAGGTGAAGCTGCCGCTGCGGTACGTCACGTCGCGCGAGGTGATCACCTTCCGCGTGCTGAGCGGGAGCACGTACGCCGCGTTCTGCGCGTCGTTGTGGCCCAGATAGATGCACGGCTCCGCCTTGGGCTCCAGCCCGCTGCGCTGCTCCTTCGGCACGTGGCAGTAGGCGTCGCAGCCCCACACATTGATGTGGCGCAGGCTCGGCTTCTTGCCGCGCATCGCCTCGTACGGCGTCATCCCGGTGTCCTTCGAGATGTGCGTGCGGTTCCACACGTACGCAGCGTGCCATCCCGCCCGGCCCCAGAGCTTCAGCGGCGCGCCCGCGTGCTGCACCATGGTGCGCTCGTAGTCCTTGAAGGTGCGCACCGAGCGTTCGGCGGCCCCATTGAGCTGCTGGGTGCGCGCCGGCGTCCAGCGCAGCTCCTTCCCGTGCTTGGAGCAGAACCCCTTCAGCGTCTGGTTGATGAACTCCGTGCCGCCGTCGGCGTAGAGGCGCTTGACCGTGCAGCCGAACTGCGTCTCCGACTGGCGAACAAGGACTGCGACGTAGTCCGCGACCTCGTCCTTGCTCCGCAGCTGGGCGTGCCACATGTAGCCGGAGAACATGTCCTTCACCACCAGGCCGTACTCCACGACCATGCGGCCATCGCGCTCCACCTTCACCTGGTACGTGTCCATGTGCAAGCACTCGCCTGCCTTGGTGCCGCGGTCCAGGCCGCGATGCCCAAAGGGAGTCCGCGTCGCCTTGCCCTTGACGCACGCCGTGCACTCACGAACGCGCGCCTCTGCCGCCTTGATGCTGCTGCTGCTCATGCTCTTCAGGTCGATGCCGTGGTCGAGCACTCGGCCGCTGTTGAGCATGTGCATCATGCGTGTCCAGCCGCGATGAGCCATCTTCTCGTGCAGGCGCACCAGCGCGTCCGCGTCTGCGTCGCTGACCGCCCCAGCGGCCCCCGCTTGGGCGAGCATCACGCGCTCCGGTCCGGCGCTCATCAACACCGCCACTCTGCCGCGCGTGCTGAGCGTCACGCGGTGCCCTCCGGGCGTGACGACGTAGCTCGCCTCCGGGGTGCTGTGGTGCTGCCAGCCCAGCTTCTTGGTCAGAAGCTCGCTGCTCAGCAGGTTCGACGCGAATCTCTCGTGGTACAGCACGTTGTCGACGACGATGCGCACCACCTTGCCGCTGTCCGTCACCACACGCAGCGCCACGCTCCCAATGTGGCTGGCATGGACGACGCCACCGTCCGCCACCTTGACGGGCACCACATCGCACTTGCGCAGCGAGATGAATCGAGCGCGGTTGCCGCTGCAGCAGGACGACGCCATGCTGTCCCAGCCCCAGGCATCATCAGCCAGTGCTGCGTCCAGCGACACTGCCTTCTGCTTGGTCGTCGAGCGGGCGCCCCGGGCATTGGTGGCCGCAGCCACCTTCTCCACTGCGGGACCCTGTTGCGTGAGCGCAGGCGGTGCAGCAGCCGACTTGGCCGCCGACACCGCCAGAGTCGAGGGAGGAGCCGAGCAGGATCCCACCGCGCCGACAGCCGCTCTCTTGAGGGGCTCTGCCGGAGGGGTCGGCGCGGCGGCTGCAGCTCGGCTCTTCTCTCGTACCAGGGTAGCATCAGCGAGGGGCGCGCCCCCACTGGCACATCCCGGCCCTTCCAGCAGAGGAGCACTCTGCTGGTTGGCCTCCTTGCGCTTCACG
>DATCUN010000224.1:0-14060 GCA_036561825.1 Pseudomonas sp. | reverse complement strand
GATCGCCTGATCGTCGAGACGCCCGGTGGCGGTGGCCTGGGCGACCCGTCCGAGCGCGACCCGGCGCTGGTTGCGCGCGACCTGCGCGAAGGGCTGGTGTCGCCGGAGGCTTCTTCGGCCTCCGCTGCACAAGCCGGCTTGGCACCCGTCGGGCCTGTCATCGCCTGACTTCTTCTTTTCCTACCGACCCTGTTTTAACCATGTTTCTCTCGCCCCCCTCCTTCCCGCTTCGCAGCGCCCTCCTCTCCGCGCTGCTTGCCGCGGGCCTCGCCGCCCACGCCGCACCGCCCAACCACAGCGGCACGCTCACGCTGCTGACGACCAGCGAGCCGACCGCGCTCGTCACCATCGGCAATGTCGCTACGCCCATCCTGAGCGTGAGCGCCAAGGTCACCGAAGGCCTGCTCAAGTACGACTTCGACGTCAACCCGCAGCCACAGCTTGCCACCCAGTGGACGATCAGTCCCGACGGCCTGACCTACACCTTCACGCTGCGCCGGGGCGTGAAGTGGCACGACGGCAAGGACTTCACCTCCGCCGACGTGGCCTATTCCATCGAGCTGCTCAAGAAGATCCACCCGCGCGGGCGCAACACTTTTGCCAACCTCACGGCCATAGACACGCCCGACAAGTACACGGCCGTGCTGCGGCTGTCCAAGCCCGCGCCGTACCTGATCCGCGCGCTGGTCGCGACCGAGACGCCCATCGTGCCCCGGCACATCTACGAAGGCACCGACCCCGGCAACAACCCGAACAACAACGCGCCCATCGGCACCGGCCCGTTCAAGTTCAAGGAATGGGTGCGCGGCAGCCACATCGTGTACGAACGCAACACGGACTACTGGGACAAGCCCAAGCCCTTCGTCGACCAGTTGATCGTGCGCTTCGTGACCGACCCGGCGGCCGCCGCCGTGGCCTTCGAGACCGGCACCGTCGACCTGGGCTACCGCACGCCCGTGCCGCTGGCCGACCTGGAGCGCCTGAAGAAGGTGCCCGCGCTGCGCTTCGAGACCAAGGGCAACAGTTATTCGTCGAACGTGACGCGGCTGGAGTTCAACCTCGACAACGAGTACTTCAGGAACGAGAAGGTGCGCCAGGCCGTGGCCCACGCGGTGGACCGCAACGTGATCGTCAAGGTGGTGAACTACGGCTACGGCCAGGTCAGCTACTCGCCGATCGCGCCCGGCCTGAAGGCCTTCCACGACCCGGCGCCCTCTCCCTACGCCGTCGACCTGAAGAGAGCCAATGCGCTGCTCGACGAAGCCGGCTATCCGAAGAAGACCGGTGGCGTGCGCTTCAGCGTGCCGCTGGACTTCAACCCGATCGGTTCCGACGGCGCGCGCCTGGCCGACTACCTGCGCTCGACACTGGCGCGCATCGGCATCGCGGTGACCGTGCGTGCGCAGGACCCGAGCGCCTTCATCAAGCGCATCTACACCGACCGCGACTTCGCCTTCACCACCAACGGCGCGAGCAACCTGTTCGACCCAACGGTGGGCGTGCAGCGGCTGTACTGGTCGAAGAACTTCATCAAGGGTGTGCCCTTCTCCAACGGCACCCACTACCAGAACCCGGTGGTGGACAAGCTGCTGGAAGACGCGGCCGTGGAGAACGACCGCGCCAAGCGGCTGAAGCTCTTCAAGGACTTCCAGGACACCGTGGCACGCGACGTGCCCGACCTGAACCTCTACCAGCCGGTGTTCATCACCATCGCCAACCAGCGCGTGCACGACCACTCGCTGACGGCGGACGGGGTGGAATCAAATCTGGCGGACGTGTGGGTGGACGAAGCGAAGAAGTAGCCCGAGGAGCCCGAGGCTTGCGACCCGGGCCTCTGGTCCAACGAAACCACGACTCGGTTCACGGCTGGAAGTACAGGTCCGCGAAGCTCCCGCGGATGTTCTCGCCGGTCGGCGCATAGTTGCGCACCTTCTTCGCCGCCACCGTGATCTGCGGATTGGCGCCCAGCTCGATCGACGGGATGTCACGGTGCACGATCTGCTGGAAGTCGACGAAGAGCTGGCGGCGCTTGACCTCGTCCACCTCGACCGCCGCGGCCTCCAGCAGGCGATCCACCTCCGGGTTCACGTAGTGCGGCGCGTTGGAGAACGGCAGGCCGATCTTGAAGTTCTTTGACCAGAACACGCGCTGCACACCGACCGTGGGATCGAACAGGTTCGTGAGGCTCTCCAGCGTGATGTCGAACGCCCGTTCGGTGTAGGCCTTGGTGACGTAGGTCGCGAAGTCGTAGTTCTCAACCGCCGCGTCGATGCCGATGCGGCCCAGCGACTGGCGCACGAAGTCCGCCGCTCGCCGATCCTGGAAGGGGTTGTAGAGCAGCCGCAGCTTCAGGCGCGTGCCGCCTGCGCCGCGCTGGAGGCCGGCCGCATCGAGCGCCGCCTCGGCCTCCTTCGGGTTGTACGGATAAGGCTGGATGCTCGCGTCGTGGTAGCGAGCAATGCCCTTGCCGATCGGCGAAGCCGACGGCGTGCCGTAGCCGTACCACACCGTCTTGGCGAACGCGTTGACGTCGATGGCCTGCGCAATCGCTTGTCGCACCTCGCGCTTCTGCAGCACCGGCGTGTCCAGGTTGAAGTAGATCTGCTGGTGGCTGCCGAGGTAGGGCGAGATGCGGGCGTCGATCTCGATGCCGGGGAGCTTCTTGAACCGCTCCACGTCCGACAGCGGAATGCCACCGGTGCCGTTGGCCAAGTCGGCCGCGCCCGACTCCAGCGCGGCTGCACGCGCCGCGGCGTCGAGCACGAAGCGCACCACCACGCGTTCGAGGTAGGGCTTGGGCTTGTCCCAGTAGTTCGGATTGCGCTCCAGGATGATGTGGCTGCCCTGCACCCACTCCTTGAACATGAAAGGCCCGGTGCCCACCGGTGCGCTGTTGTACTTGTTGGACGCGATGTCGGTGCCCTCGTAGAGGTGCCTCGGCACGATCGGCGACTCGGTGGAGGCCAGCGCCGTCAGCAGGAACGGCGAGGGCTTGCTCAGCACGATGACGGCCGTGTGCGGGTCGGGCGTCTTCACCTCCACCACGTTGGCGAAGGTACCGCGGCCGCGCGGATGCACCTGCTTGAGCGTGAGGATCGAGAACGCGACATCGGCGGAGGTGAAGTCCTTCCCGTCGTGCCACTTCACGCCTTTGCGCAGCGTGAAGGTGTACTGCAGGCCGTCCGCGCTCTGCGACCAGGCGGTGGCGAGCAGCGGCTTGGGCTTGAGCTCGTAGTCGTAGGTCAACAGGCCCTCGACCACCTTTGGGCCGATCTCGGCATTGCCGCCTGCCGTGGTGGTGAGCGGAACGATCGACGAGGGCACAGGGTTGATCAGCCAGGTCAGCGTGCCGCCCGGCCGCGGCTGGGCCGTGACGGTCAGTGCTGCGAAGGCGAGAACGGCGAGCACGGCCGATGCCGCGCGCTGCGGCATCGGCCGCGTGGGAGTCCAGGGTGTCGTCATGTCTTTTTCTCGAAAAACCGAAGAGGCCGCATCACATGCAGCGGGGCCGCAGGTTAGCCGCGCGTTGCGGCGGGCCAAACAACGGATGCGCGCTTCGATATCTGTTTTTCCTGCATGCGCGGCATGCCCTCTTCGCTCCTCCTCGCGCGGCCTCGCCTTATGCAAGCAACGGCTAAGCAACACCAAAAGCCTTCTTTGGCGAGCGCACGGCCGGCGCGTAGCCTGCACGGATCCTTCCCCCATCGAGGAACCCGCAGATGAACGATCGTTTGAAACGCGCGCACGCTTCGCGCTCCGCCGCCGTCAAGGCCGGCCTCGACCATCCGGTGATCGACACGGATGTCCATGTCAACGACTTCGCGCCGGTGCTGGAGGACTACGTGGCGCAGTACGGCGGCAACCAGCTGGTCGATGCGTTGCGCAAGGCGCTGGGTGGGCGATTCGTCACGCGCAACGGTGGCGGCAAGGACTGGTACCAACAAAGTGCCGAGGAACGCCAGTTCCATCGCACGCTGCGGGCGCCCTGGTGGGCCCGCGTGACGCGCAACAGCTACGACCTGGCCACCTACACGCTGCCCGCGCTGCTGCACGAGCGCCTGGGCGAGCAAGGCTCGGACTATTCGATCCTGTTTCCAAACGATGTGCTCTCGCCGGCCGCGGCCGGCAGCGAGTACCGCCAGCCGTTGCACCGCGCGATCAACCACTTCCATGCCGACCAGTACCGGCCGTATGCCGACCGCCTGACCCCGGTCGCGGGCATCCCGCTGCACACGCCGCAGGAGGGCATCGAGGAGCTCGAGTTCGCAGTCAAGACGCTGGGCCTGAAAGTGATCAACATCGCCGGCGGCGTGCGCCGGCCGATCCGCGCCATCGCCGAGAAGTATCCGGCCAAGGAACACCCCGAGATCGCCAAGCAGGTCGGCTACATCGACTTCTACGGCATCGACAGCGAGCACGACTACGACCCGTTCTGGGCCAAGGTGGTCGAACTCGGCGTGCCGGTTACCACGCACTACGGCAGCCAGGGCTGGACCGGGCGCCAGTCGATCAGCAACTACATGAACAACCACATCGGCCACTTCGCCGACGGCTCGCAAGCCTTCGCCAAGGCGCTGTTCTTCGGCGGCGTGACCCGGCGCTTTCCCGGGCTGCGTGTGGGCCTGCTCGAAGGCGGCGCCGACTGGGGTTCGCATGTCTTCACACACCTGGTAGACCGCTTTAAAAAGCGCAACAAGCACGCGGTGCGCAACTACGACCCGGCGGAGGCCGACATCGAACTGCTCGCCTCGCTGTTCGAGCAATACGGGGGCGACCTTCTGAAGGGCCGCACGCTCGACAAGTCCACGCTGCTGCGCGACAGCCTGGGCATTTCCGCGTTGCCGCACAGCCGCGAGCCGAACGAATCGGAGATCGATGACTTCGCGCTGGCCGGCATCGAGAAGGTCGAAGACATCCGCGACCGCTGGGTGAACAACTTCTACTTCGGCTCCGAAGCCGACGACCGCACGGTGGCCGCCGCCTTCAACGACAAGGTCAATCCGCTGGGCGTGAAGATCAACGCGATCTGGTCGTCCGACGTGGGCCACTGGGACGTGCCCGAGTTCACCGAGCCGCTGGCCGAGACCTGGGACCTGGTGCAGCAGGGCGTGATCTCCGCCACCGACTTGAAGGCCTTCGTCTTCGACAACCCGCACCGCTTCTACACCGAAGCGAATCCACGCTTCTTCGAAGGCACCGAAGTCGGCCGCAAGCTCGCGCTGAAGGACACGAAATGAGCAGCATCACCCGTCTTGTGCGCTGGGCCGCGACGCTCACCCTGGCCTTGGCCGCATCGGCCCATGCGGCGCCCGACACCATCCGAATAGGCGTCGCATCGGCCGGCGGTGGCGACCCGGTCACCTTCGGTGGCTCGCCCGGCGGCGTGGCGCGCAGCAACAACTGGCTGGAGGACGAATTCAAGGCTTCGGGCATCAAGGTCGAGTGGCTGTTCTTCAAGGGCGCGGGGCCGGCGGTGAACGAGGCGCTGTCGAACAAGCAGATCGACTTCGCCTACCAGGGCGACCTGCCGCAGATCGTCGGGCGCTCCAACGGGCTGAAGACCAAGCTGCTGATGGTGAGCGGCGCCCGCAACAACCTTTACCTGGTGACGCCACCCAAGTCGGACATCCAGTCGGTGAAGGACCTGAAGGACCGCAACGTGTCGATCTTTCGCGGCACCAACGGGCATCTGGTCGCCATCAACGTGCTGGCAGCAAGCGGGTTGGCTGAGCGCGACGTCAAGGGCGTGAACCTCGACGCGGGCAGCGCGCAAGCCGCGCTGGTGTCCAACGGCGTGGACGCGGCCTTCGGCGGTTACGAATGGTTCAAGGTACGCGACTCGGGGCTGGCCAAGGTGGTGTATTCCACGCAGGGCAAGGACCCGGCCTTGACGCGCCAGGCCGCGCTGCTCGTGCGCAGCGAATTCGAGCAGGCCAACCCGGCCGAGGTGCAGCGCGTGGTCGACGTGTTCGTGCGCGCCGCGCACTGGTCGTCGGAAGAGAAGAACCGCGACGAGCTCTTCCGCATCTGGGCGCGCAGCGGCACGCCCGTCGCGTCATGGGCGGCCGAGTTCGACCAGCAGCCCCTGGCCATCAGAAACTCGCCGTTGGTCGACGATTTCATCATCGCGCGCTACAAGGCTGTGGTGGCCGACGCGCTCAAGCTCAAGCTGATCCGCCGCGAGGTGTCGATCGACGACTGGTTCGACACGCGCTACCTGAAGGCATCGCTGAAGAAGCAGGGTCTGGAGGACTATTGGACGGCCTTCGATGCCAAGGGCCAGCCCAAGAAAGCGGGCTCGTCGATCGCCTCGCGATGAGCGCCGAAGCCGAGCTGTCCGCGGTATTGCACGGCAAGGGCCAGCACGGGCCGGCGCGTGCATCGCTCCCCTGGCGACGCTTTGCCGCAACGGCCACGAGAGCGGCGGACGCCGCCCTGCCCTGGCTGCTGCCCGTTGCGCTGGTGGCGTTGTGGTTCATCGGCGCCGAGCAAGGCCGGATCTCGCCGCAGGTGCTGCCGCCGCCCCTCTTCGTCTGGGAAACCCTGCGCGACCTGGCGGTCAACGGCGACCTGTGGCTGCACGTGAGCACCAGTTTCATGCGCGTGGGCGTGGGCTTCGCCGTCGGCACGCTGTTGGGGCTCGTGCTGGGCTCCGCCATGGGCCTGTCGCGACGTTTCGAGGCCTACGTGCTGCCGACCTTCAATGCGCTGGTGCAGATCCCGGTCCTGGCATGGTTGCCCTTCGTGCTGCTGATCGTGGGCATCGGCGAGCCGCTGAAGTACATCCTCATCGCCAAGGCGGCCCTGGTGCCGGTGGCGCTCAACACGTTGCAGGGCTTTCGCCAGACGCCCGTGGCGCTGCGCGAGGTCGGCGAGGTCTACGGTTACAGCCGGCGCCAGCAGGTGTTGGAGATCGTGCTGCCGCATGCCGTGCCCACGCTCTTCACCGGCATCCGGCTGGGCTTCACCAAGGCCTGGCTGTCGCTGGTGGTGGTCGAGCTGGTGGCCTCCAGCGAAGGGCTGGGCTACCTCATCGTTTACGGCCGACAGCTGTTCCAGCTCGACCTGGTGATGGCGGCCGTGATCGTGGTGGGTGCCATTGGCTATGCCATCGACCGGCTGCTCGACCGGCTCGAGACCGCGGTGCACCGGCGACAACCCGGCGGGGCCGAGCCATGAGCGGCGCCACGCGAGACGCCGCCGAACTGGCGGTGGTCCAGCCGCTACGCCCCGAACAGCGCGGCCGCTGGCGCGGTTTCGTGTTGCCGATGGTGGCCGTGGCGCTGTGGTGGCTGCTGTCGTCTCTCGACGTCGTCAACTCGGCCTTGCTGGTGTCGCCGGCCAAGGTGTTCGACACCGCCGTCGAGCAGGTCGTGAGCGGGCGGCTCTGGCGCGCGTTGAGCGCCAGCCTGGCGCGCGAGGCGACCGGCTTCACCATCGGCACCGTGGCAGGCTTGCTGCTCGGCATGCTGCTGGGCCTGTCGCCGATGTTCAACCGCATCGTCGGACCGAGCTTCAACACCTTCAAGCAGATCTCGCTGTTCGCATGGATTCCGCTGATCTCGGTGTGGTTCGGCCTCGGCGACGTGGCGAAGGTCGTCTTCCTGTCGCTGGCCGCGCTGGTGCCGGTGGTCGTGAACACCTGTGACGGCATCCGCACCGTGCCGCGCGGCTTGCTGGAGGTGGCGCGGGTGTACGGCTTCACGCGCTGGCAGACGGTCACGCAGGTGGTGCTGCCGGCGGCCCTGCCCGCGATCTTCACGGGCGTGTACCTCGCGCTGATCTATTCCTGGCTTGCGACCATCGGCGCCGAGTACCTGCTGGTGGCCGGCAAGGGCATCGGCAACACGCTGATCGAAGGCAGCGAGCATTTCCAGATGGACCTGGTGATCTTCGGCATGGTCGTGATCGGCACGGTCGGCTGGCTGATGAATGCAGCGGCCCGCGCGCTGGAACGCAGGCTGGCGCGCTGGACCGGCCGCACAACCTGAGATCCCAATGAGCACTCTTTCGACATCCTCTGCCTCCAACAACGAACTCGATATCCGCGGCCTCGGCAAGCGCTACACCCACGCGCAGGCCAAAAGCGGCGAGCTGCAGGTGCTCGAAGGCATCGACCTGCACGTGCCGGCGGGCCGCTTCGTGAGCATCGTGGGCGCCAGCGGCTGCGGCAAGTCGACGCTGCTGCGCCTCATCCTCGGCCTCGACAGCCAGTACGAAGGCCAGATCCTGCTCGGCGGCCAGGCCATCGCCGGCACCGGACGCGAGCGAGGCATCGTCTTCCAGGACCACCGGCTCTTTCCGTGGCTCACGGTCGCGCAGAACATCGCGGTCGGCCTGCGCAATGCGCCTTTCACGGCGAAGGAGAAAACCGAACTGGTGGCGGAACACGTGGCGCTGGTCGGGTTGACCGGCTTCGAGCGCTCGTGGCCCCACCAGATCTCCGGCGGCATGGCCCAGCGCGTGGCCATTGCGCGCGGCCTGGTCAACCGCCCCAGCGTGCTGCTGCTCGACGAGCCCTTCGGTGCGCTCGACGCGCTCACCCGCTCGCGGCTGCAGAACGAACTGCAGCGCATCTGGCAGAAGGAAAAGATCACGATGCTGCTGGTCACCCATGACGTGGAAGAGGCGGTGTTCCTCGGCGACCGCGTGGTGGTGATGCAGCCATCGCCGGGACGCATCCGGCGCATCGTCGACGTCGACCTGCCCCACCCGCGCAACCGCAGCGATCCGGCCTTCATCGCCCTGCGCGACGACGTGTTGAGCGACTTCCTCGACTTCGACAGCGACCGCGCGCCCCTCGCCGCACAGCCGGTCGGTGCGGCCGACACCGGCCAGCCGTGGCGGCTGCAGTTGGCGTGGTGATCGCTGCGATCCGTTCGCAGGCTTTTGTTTCTTCTCCTTTTCCTCTTCAGGCACTCGACCCATGGTTTCATCCACCCGCCAGTTCAAGCTCGGCGCCTTTCTCATGCAGACCGGCCACCACATCGCGGCCTGGCGCCATCCGGGGGCTCAGGCCGACGCCGGCGTCAACTTCCGCCACTACGTCGAGCTCGCGCAGAAGGCAGAGGCGGCCAAGTTCGATGCCATCTTCCTTGCCGATTCCGTCGGCGTGCGCAACAGCGATCTGGCGTCGCTCTCGCGCACCGCGCGCAGCGATCATTTCGAGCCGCTCACATTGCTGTCGGCCATCGCGGCACTGACCGACCGCATCGGCCTCATCGCGACCGTGTCGACGAGCTTCAACGAGCCCTTCAACGTGGCGCGCAAGTTCGCTTCGCTCGACCAGATCAGCGGCGGTCGATCGGGCTGGAACCTGGTGACCTCCAGCGGCACCGGCGAGGCGCAGAACTTCAACCGCGACGAGCACTTCGAGCATGCGCTGCGCTACGAGCGCGCGGCGGAGTTCCACGACGTGGTGAAAGGACTTTGGGACAGCTGGGAAGACGACAGCTTCGTGCGCGACAAGGAGAGCGGCCAATACTTCGCCGAAGACAAGCTGCACGTGCTCGGCCACAAGGGCAAGCACTTCTCGGTGCGCGGCCCGCTCAACGTCGCGCGGTCACCGCAGGGACGGCCGGTGGTGGTGCAGGCCGGCGCGTCCGAAGCCGGCCGCGACCTCGCCGCGCGCACGGCCGAGGTGATCTTCGTCGCGCACCAGACCTTCGACGAGGCGAAGGCTTTCTACGCCGACATCAAGGATCGGCTGCCGAAACATGGCCGCCACCCCGACGACGTGAAGATCATGCCCGGCATCTTCCCCGTGGTCGGCCGCACGCAGGCGGAGGCCGAGGAGAAGTTCGAACAGCTGCAGGCGCTGGTGCATCCGGTGGTCGGCCTCTCGCTGCTGTCGAACGTGATCGGGGGCTTCGACCTCTCCGGCCTGCCGGTCGACGGGCCGCTGCCCGCACTGCCGGAGACGAACGGGCCCAAGAGCCGCCAACGCCTGCTGCTCGATCTGGCGCGCCGCGAGAACCTCAGCATCCGCGAGCTCTACCTGCGCATCGCCGGCGCGCGCGGCCACCAGCAGGTGGTGGGCACGCCCGCCAGCATCGCCGACCAGTTGCAGCAATGGTTCGAGGAAGGCGGCGCCGACGGCTTCAACATCATGGCCCCGTGGTTCCCGGGCGGCCTGGACGACTTCATCACGCTCGTGCTGCCGGAACTGCGACGGCGCGGCCTGTTCCGCACCGAATACGAAGGCCGCACGCTGCGCGATCACCTGGGGCTGCGGCGACCGGTGCATCCCGCGAGCGCGGCGCGCTTGGGACGCGGGGCGCAACCGGTCGCGGAACGTCAGGCGCGCACGTAGGACTGGGCCGCAGTGGGCCGCATCAGTTGCGAGCGCAACGTCGCATCGGAGGCGAAGCGTTCCGTGATCTCGAGCACGCGGTCCATCTCCAGCGGCGTGTTGTAGCCGCCCATCGACAAGCGAAGCGCGCCCGTGTCGAGCAGGTTGCACACCACGCCTTGCGCATACAGGTACTTGCGCAGTGCGAAGGCTTCGGGGTGGCGCAGGCACACGGTGAAGCTGTTCTCGCCTTCGCGATTGGATGAGAGCAGCTGGTAGCCCTGCCCGCGCAAGCCGGCATCGAGCTGCGCGGCCAGGCCCAGTACCCACGGCGCAAGCCGCCCCACCCGGGCCTCGTCGATCATGATCAAGGCGCGCGCCAGGCCGTAGACGCCGGGGTAGTTGATGTTGCCGCCTTCGAGATGGCGCGCGTCGCCGGGTGGCCTGTCGCGCAGGGTCCAGTCCGGCACACTGCGGTCGATCTGGTTCGCGACCGATGCGCCCAGACAGGCCGGATTCAGCTCGGCCAGCAGGTCGGGGGCCACGTACAGGAAGCCGACGCCCAGCGGCCCCAGCAGCGCCTTGTACGCCCCGCACGCCAGCGCATCGATGCCCCAGCCTTGCACGTCGATCGGCAGCAAGCCGACGGCCTGGATGCCGTCGACCACCAGCCGGATGCCGCTGTTGCGGCAGCGCGCCGCCAAGGTCTGGATGTCGGCCCGGAAGCCGGTGCTGTACTGCACATACGACACCACGACCATCCGGGTGCGGGCGTCGACCCGCTGCCACAGCGCATCGACCGTGACGCGCCGGTCCTCGGTGGCGGCCACACGCACTTCGACGCCGCGGGTGCGCAAATGCAGCCATGGCACGACGTTGACCGGGTGTTCCTGGTCGTCGATCACCACGTTGTCGCCGTCGCGCCAGGGGAACCCGTGGGCCACGATGTTCAGGCCTTCGGTCGTGTTCTTGGTGAAGGCGACGCTGCGCGCGGCACCGCCGATCAGGCGGCCGACCTGGCCTCGAACGCTCTCGGCGGCGGCGAGCCATTCGGGCTTGTCGGCGCGTGCGTAGGTCACGCCGTCGAAGAAGGCCTGCACCGCCTGCGAGACCTGCGGCGACAGCGGGCTGCTGTAGGCCTGGCAGGCGTAGATCTTCTGCGCCGTGATCGGGAAATAGTCTCTGAAGCGCTGCTGCCAATCCACGTCGCCACCTTGAAGTGAAGCGGCGAATTCTAGGAGTCGGCGTTGGTTGTTTTTCGCATAAGCATGCGCGAAATCGGTCGCTTCACGGGGTGAGGTCAGAGCCCTTTCCATTCCTAGAATCTGCGTCCCTTCGATCCGGCACCCCTGCCGATCGACGCCGAGACCCATCTTCTCCCTCGCTTCTTCCTGGACCTCTCTTCATGCCGTCGATTCCTGCTTTTCCCTCGCTGCGCAGCGTTCTGCTGACCGCTGTTGCCGCTGCCGGCACGCTGTGCGCCACGCTGTCGCACGCCGGCCCGACCGTCGACACCATCAAGAAGCGCGGCCAGCTCGTCTGCGGCGTCAGCCAGGGGTCGGCCGGCTTGTCGCTGGCCGACAGCCAAGGTCGTTGGACGGGGCTCGACGTCGACTTCTGCAAGGCCCTGGCAACCGCCGTGCTGGGTTCTCCGGACAAGGTGCGCTACGTGCCGTTGAGTTCGCAGCAGCGCTTCCCGGCGCTGTTGTCCGGCGAGATCGACGTGCTGAACCGCAACACCACCGTCACCTCCAGCCGCGACGCGGGCCTGGGCATCACGTCGACGGCGATCGTCTTCTACGACGGGCAGGGTTTCCTGGTGCCGAAGAAGCTGGGCATCACCAGCGCCAAGAACCTCGACGGTGCGCAGGTGTGCGTGCAGCCCGGCACCAACAACGAACAGAACCTGGTCGACTGGTTCACCACGCACAAGCTCAAGTACCGGCCGGTCGTGATCGAGAACCTGGTCGAACTCGAGAAGGCCTTCTACGCCGGACGCTGCGATGTCTACCTGTCCGACGCATCGACCCTCGCGGCGAGCCGCTCGGCACGCGCCGGCAACCCCGACGACTACGTGATCCTTCCCGAGCGTGTGAACAAGTCGCCGCTGTCGCCCTGGGTGCGCGACAACGACAGCAACTGGATCGACATCGTGCGTTGGACCGTCAACGCCGTGGTGACCGCCGAAGAACTGGGCATCACGTCGGGCAACGTCGACGGCTTCCTGGTCAGCAGGGACCCGCAGGTTCGCCGCCTGCTGGGTGTCGACGCGGGCATCGGCAAGAGCTTCCAGCTCGACGAACGCTGGGCCTACAACGTGATCAAGTCGGTCGGCAACTACGGCGAGATCTGGGACCGCAACGTCGGCCCGAAGACGCCGCTCAAGCTCGAGCGCGGCTACAACGCCCTGTGGAACAAGGGTGGCTTGCTCTACGCACCGCCGTTTCAGTGAAGACCGAGGGACGCCGCGCTAGCTTCGCGGCATGAGCGGGCCTGATTTCGGCCTGCTCTGGCAGCGGGCCGGCTTTCAGGTCGCCGAAAGCCTGTTGTCGGTCGGGCCGGACGATACCTATCTGCGTGTCGTGCTGTCCGGTGTGGTCAACACGCTGACGGTCGCGGCCTTGGCCCTGCCGCTCGCCACCGTGTTCGGCGTGGTGCTGGGGCTGCTGCGCCTCACGCGCCATCCGCTGTTGCACCGTGCATTGGCACTGCTGGTCGAGCCTGTGCGGAACACGCCGGTGCTGCTGCAATTGTTCGTTTGGTACGCGCTGCTGCTGCAGCTGCCGTCGGTGCGCCAGGCGTGGCAGCCGCTGCCGGGCGTCTTCCTGTCCAACCGCGGCCTCGCGATGCCCTTGCTGCATGGCGCGGGCGGATGGATGGTCATCCTCGTGGCCACGGCCCTGGTGCTCTGGCGCACCGGCCGGCAGCCCCGATGGCTGCAGGGCGCTGTGCTCGCCTCGGGCTTTGTCGCACTGGCGCTGGCGTGGCACGCCGTGCCACCGCTGCAGCTCGATGTGCCGATCGCAGCGGGCCTGGGCCTGCAAGGCGGCTGGAGCCTGAGCCCGGAGTTCACCGCGCTGGTGATCGGGTTGACGGTCTTCCATGCGGCCTACATCGCCGACATCGTGCGCGGTGCCGTGCTGTCGGTGCCCGCGGGTCAGGTCGATGCCGCCTCGGCCCTGGGCATGCGGCCCGCCACGGTGGCGGCGCAGATCGTCTACCCGTACGCGGCACGCGTCGCGGTGCCGCCTTACGCCAACCAATGCCTGATGCTGGTCAAGAACAGCACGCTGGCCATTGCCATCGGTTATCAAGAACTGATGGCCATCGTCAACACGATGATCGCGCAGACTGGGCGCGCGATCGAAGGCATGACGCTGGCCGCCGGCTTCTACGTCGGCATCAGCCTGCTGCTGGCCTTCTTCCTGGCACGCTACAACCGGCGCGTCAATCGCCACGGCATCGAGGGCACGGGCCCGTTGCGGCTGCGCCATCGGTTCGGCCTGCCCGCGCTTCGGGCCGATGCGCTCTGGGCGTCGCCGGTGCGTGCGGCACTCAGCGTCATCGTCCTGTCGGTCGCGGCGCTCGGCCTGTGGCTCGGGCTCCGATGGGCCGTGCTCGACGCGGTTTGGGCAGGGCCGGCGACCGCTTGCGCCGATGCGGCCGGTGCCTGCTGGGCAGCGGTGACCGAGAACAGCCGACTGCTGTTGTTCGGCACCCTTCCGGCCGCGCAGCGCCACCAGGCCAGCATCGCCTGCGGACTGCTCCT
>DATCUN010000223.1:0-4324 GCA_036561825.1 Pseudomonas sp. | reverse complement strand
GCAGGCGCGCGCAGCACCGCCGCGGGCGGCGTCGCGCCCAGGCGCAGCAGCGGCGGCGCGGCCACGGCCAGCGCCACCAGCAGTGCCAGCAGTACGGCTATCGGCAGCATGCGCACATCGGCCGGCGGCAGGTCGGCGGGCACCAGGCCGCTGAGCAGGATGGGCAGCAGCCGTTCCAGAACGCTGCCGGCCGCTGCACCGGACAAGCCACCCAGCAACGCGACGGCGGCCACCAGCCCGGCATAGGTCAGCAGCACCAGCCGCCGGCTGGCGCCGAGCGCTTTCAGTGTCGCCGCCGCCGGCAGGCGTTTTTCGGTGAGATTGGACGCCGACAGCACCACCGCCGCCGCCGCCAGCACGACGCCGGCCAGGGCCACCAGGCGCAGAAAATCGGCTGCCTGGCGGGTCATGTTGCGTGTCTCGTCGAGGCCCTCGTCGGCCGTTTCGACGCTTGTGTGGGGCGGCAGTTCGGCCTCGAGCGCCGACACCAGGCGAGCAGCCTTCGTCGGCGGCGGGTCGTAGAGCAGTCGGCTGCGCACCCGGCTTTGCGGCGACACCAGGCGCGTAGCCGGCAGATCGTCCAGGTTCATCAGCACCCGCGGACCGATGCTGAAGGCGCCGGCCACGCGGTCCGGTTCGTCGGCGATGACGCCCGCCACCGTAAACGCGCTGTAGCCGAGTTCGATCCGATCACCCACCTCGATGCCCAGCTGCGCCAGCAACACCGGCTCCACCCACACCGTGCCGGGCGCCGGCGCGCGCCGCGCCCCCTGACCGGCGATCAGCAGCTCGCCCAGCAGCGGGTAGGCGGCGTCCACGGCCGCGCCGCTGAAGATCGGCAATTGCACACGCTGCACGGCGGGCAGCACAGTCAGGGTGGTCAACTCGCGACTGGGCCACAGCAACGGGAAGCTCGCGGTACTCAGGGCCAGGCGCAGGCGGTGGCCGGCCGGCACGCGCACGCCGACGTGATCCAGGTTCAATTGCACGTCCATGGGCTCGCCCGGCACAGGCGGCGTCAGACGGGAGAAATCTTCACGTAGGGCAAGGTTAAGCACGCCGTAGGTGATCTGCGTGACTTGGCCGTCGGGCGCCACCGCATTCAGACGTGCCACCAGTTGCCCGCAGGGGGTATCGCTGGCCAGGCGCAGGTGCAAGCGCACATCCCCCAGCAGCGCCAGGGGTTCAGCCAACGGCGGCGAGTCGAAACACAGCGACTGCGCATCGTCGCGACGCTGATCGGTGGGGCCATCGGGGCCGAACCAGATGGCGCAGTACTCGCCCTGGTGCAGACCGGTGGTCAGTGGCGAACAGATACTGCGCGGGCCGCCCAGTGCCTGCTGGCCGGGGCTGAGGCCATGGTCGTTGAGGCTGTAGTCGGTCCATTGCACCTGGGGATCGGGCCAGCCCGAGGTCTGCACCCAGATCCCTGGGCGCTCGGCATAACTGCCCTTGGGTGCCAGCACATCCTGTAGGTAAAAGGTGCAGGCAGCGTCGTCCATCACCCGATTGTCGATACCTTTAAGCCAGTGGTCCCACCAGCGCCTGGCCTCCTGCAGGAAGCCAATGGCCGGGTTGGGCACGGCGAAGTGCGGGTACTTGTGAATCCACGGGCCGATCATGGCTTTCTTCGGTCCCGGCAGATGTTGCATCAGGCGCGGCACCGCATTCTTGTAGGCATCGCCCCAACCGCCCACGGCATACACCGCCGCCTTGATCGCCGAGTAGTCCTCGCAGACCGAACCGTGACGCCAATAGGCATCGCGGGTCTGGTGCTGCAGCCAGGTCTCGGCCAGCAGCGGCATGGCGTCGAGGCGTTGTTGCCACAGGCTTTTCCAGGCATCGCCGACCAGCAGCGGGTCGGGCGCCGCCGCGCTGAAGTTGAGCATGGTCGCGGCCCAGCCGAAGTTCTCCAGCAGCAGGTTGCCGCCCTTGTAATGGATGTCATCGGCATAGCGGTCATCGGTGGAGCACAGGGTGATGATCGCCTTCAATGCTTCGGGCTGGCGCGCGGCGACTTGCAGGCTGTTGAAGCCGCCCCAGGAGATGCCCATCATTCCCAGGTTGCCGTCGCACCAGGGCTGCTGGCACAGCCAGTCGATCACTTCGAGGGCGTCATCCTGCTCCTGCAACAGGTACTCATCGGCCATCAGGCCCTGGGATTCGCCATTACCGCGCATATCGACCCGCACGCAGACATAGCCCTGCCCCGCCATCCACGGATGGGTCAGCGCATCGCGTAGCGCCGTACCATCACGCTTGCGATAGGGCAGGTATTCGAGGATCGCCGGGAAGGCCTGCACACTGGCGGTGTCAGGCAGCCAGATACGCGCTGCCAGTTGCGTGCCGTCGCTCAGGGGGATCAGGCAGTGCTCGATTTCAAGGACCTTGTAGGCAAATTCGGTGACGATTTCCATCGGTAACTCCAGCAACAAAGAGGCAAGTCAGCGGGCAAAATCCGCCACGGGGCTGGCACCACGCAGGCCAGGTTCGACGTGGACCGCAGGGGCCTTTACGTCCAGCAGCGCGGGGTTCTTCAACCAGTAGAGCAACGACGTGCTGGCCAGCAGCACCAGGATCATTCCCGGCAGGCCGCCGAGGTTGGAGAGCATCTTCACCCCGTCGATGCCGACAAAGGCCACCATGACCCACGACACCGTGCCGATGATCACGCCCCAGACAATCTTCAGCAGCGGGTTGCCGTCCAGGTCCGAATCGGCGGTGACGCCTTTGCTGCACAGGTTGGCGATCACGTCGGTGCTGGAGTCGGCGGCGGTGACAAAGGAGATAAAGGCAACAAACAACAAAAACGCGATCATCAGGCCGCTGGCCGGCAACTGCTGGAACATCTGGTACAGCACATGCTCCACGCCTTGCTCGTTGAGCACGCGGTTCAAACTGCCATCGCCGAGGGCATCGAAGTACAGGCTGCTACCGGAGAAAATGCAGATCCACAGCGCGGTAAACAGCGCCGGGTACAACATATTGATCTGGATAAATTCGCGCACCCTGTAGCCCCGGCCGATCTTGCCGAGGAACAGCGCACTGACCGGGGCCCAGGCGAACCACACCGACCAGTAGAACACCGTCCAGCTCTGCGGCCAGCTGTCGCCACTGGCGGCACCGGTGGACAGGCTGCGGCTGAAGAAGGTGTCGAGGTACACCCCCAGGGACTCGACGCCCAGGCTGAAGATGTACAGGGTTGGCCCACACACCAACACGAACGCGCCCAGGGCCAGCATGATCCAGGTGTTGAACGACGACAGCATGACGATGCCGCGCTGCAGGCCGCTGGCGGCCGAGGCGACAAAGGTGAACACGATCACCGCGATGATCAGGCCCAGGCGCAACGGCGTGGTCTCACCGCCGATGTACTGGCTCAGGCCACCGGACAGGGTCAGCGCCCCGGTGCCCAGGGACGACGCCATGCCTGCGACCAGGGCGAACATCGCCAGGGTGTCGATCAACCCGGCATAGCGTTTGACCCGCTCGGCGCCGAGCAAGGGTTGCAACATGGCGCCAATCGAGAAGTGGCTGCGCAGGTTGTAGAACACCAGGGCAAACACCAGGGAGGGCACCAGGTAAATCGCGTAGGGCGTGAGGGTCCAGTGCAGGAACATTGTCGACAAGGCAAAGCTCTTGGCCGCCGCGCTGCCCGCCTCGATCGGCAGGCTGGAGGGTGGCGAGTACAGATGGTAGAGCGGTTCGGCCGTGGTCCAGAACAGCACGCCCACCGCCAGGGTGGTGCACAGCGCGACCATGAACCAGCGCCATTTGCTCAACAGCGGCGTGGCGCCCTCCCCGCCGATACGCACCTGGCCCAGGGGCGAAAAATACACAATGGCCGTGAGCACCAGCATGGCGAAAGAACCGGCACTGAATAGCCAGGAAAAGTTTTGCAGGATCACCGTATTGAGCTGTTTGCTCACGGCGAGGAATGCGGTGAGGTCAACGTAGCTGGCGATCACCGCCGCCAGCAAGATCAGAAAGGTTGGCCAGAAGACCAAAGGACGCAATGGGTATTTCATCTCGTGCGCTTCCCCAGACAGACTATTTTTATTGCCTTTGCAGGCCATTGTTAGAAGCGGGCACTGTGCCGCCTTGAAGTCTTCGCGTGGCTATAGATAAGCGTGGGTGCCGGCCGCGGTGCAATCGACCAATGGGTATGGGGGTATTCCGTCAGGTCATGGCTGAGCAAGAGCAAAACCGCGATTGCTGTGGCGAGCGGGCTTGCCCGCGTTGGGTCGCGCAGCGGCCCCAGTAGGGTCGCGCCGAGTTTTCCAGGTAGACCGGGGGGATGGTTTTGGGGCCGCTACGCAGCCCA
>DATCUN010000222.1:0-5197 GCA_036561825.1 Pseudomonas sp. | reverse complement strand
GGGGTGGGCAAGGCGTGGTCGAACATCGACGTGCTGCTGCGCCAGCGCCATGAGGAGCTGCCCAAGCTGGTGGAAACCTGCAAGCAGTACATGCAGCACGAGCGCACCACCCTCGAGGCGGTGATCGCCGCGCGCAGTGCGGTGGCCAGCGCCCGCGAGCAGGGCGACGTCGGTGCCCTCGGTCGCGCCGAGAGCGGCTTGCGCGCCGGCCTCGGCCAGCTGTTCGCGGTGGCGGAGAACTACCCGCAGCTCAAGGCCAACGAGAGCTTCCAGCACCTGCAGCAGCGCATCACCGGGCTGGAGAACGGCATCGCCGACCGCCGCGAGCTGTACAACGAGTCGGTCAACCTGAACAACGTGCGCATCGAACAGTTCCCCGACGTGCTGATTGCGCGGATGTTCGCCTTCCAGGCCGCCGACCTGCTGCAGTTCAGCGAGGCGGAGAAGGCCGACGTCGACCTCAAGCCGCTGTTCGGCTGATGGTCGCGGTGGAACCGGGCCTGCTGGTCGGCCTCGGCATGGCCGCTGCAGCCTGCATCGGCGGCGGTTGGTGGTGCCTGCAGCGCCTGGCGCAGGCCCGTCTGCTGGAGGACATGCCGACCTCCAGGGTCCGCTCGGCGGCGCAGGGCTACGTCGAGCTGTACGGTGTGCTGCTGCCGGGGCCGGGCGAGCCGTTGAGTGCGCCTCTGACCGGCAAGCCGTGCCTGTGGTGGCGCTACCGCATCGAGGAGTACCGCGAGAGCGGCAAGAGCAAGTCCTGGCGAGTGCTGGAGTCGGCCAGCAGCGAGGGCTGGCTGGGCTTCGAGGACGGTTCCGGGCAGTGCCTGATCAACCCGGTCGGCGCCGAGGTGCGTCCGGCCCGGCGCGAAGTCTGGCACGGCGAGCGTCGTCATCCACGTCGCGAGGATGGCCATGGCTTGCTGGGGCAGCTGCTGGGCATGGGCAAGCGCTATCGCTACGTCGAGGAGCGCCTGCATGCCGGCGAGCCGTTGTATGCCTTGGGCGAGTTCCGCACCAGCGGCGGCGGCCGTCAGGGACTGGATCTGGCCGCGGCGCAGGCCGCGGTGGTGCGCGAGTGGAAGCAGGATTTCCGCGGCCTGCTGGCGCGCTTCGACCGCGATGGCAGCGGCGATCTCAATGACCAGGAGTGGCGCCTGGTCCGCCTGGCCGCGCAGCTGGAAGCCGAGGATCGGCACCGGGCGGCGAGCTGCGCGCCGGAGCTCAATCACCTGCGCCAGCCGCAGGAGGCGCTGCCGTTTCTCCTCTCCTGCAAGGGCGAGGACGAGCTGGCGCGGGCCTTCCGCTGGCAGGCGGCGGGCGGGGCGCTGCTCTGTCTGGGCGGGGCGCTGGCCGGGACCTGGCTGTTGGCCCAGGGTCTGTAGGGCTTCAGTCGTCGGGTGTGGCGGCCGGTTCCAGATGGCGGACCGCCGCTGGACTGCGCCGCGTGGCGTTGAACAGGTAGTGGGTCACTTCCAGGGCCGGCAGCGGCCGGCAGTACAGGTAGCCCTGGCCTTCGCTGCAGCCGTGGGCGAGCAGGTAGGCCTCCTGTTCGGCGGTTTCCACGCCTTCGGCGATCACCTTCATGTTCAGGTTGTGGGCCAGCTGGATGATGGTGCGCACGAGGGTGGCGTCGTCCTCGTCACGGGTGAGGTCGCGCACGAAGCTCTTGTCGATCTTGATCTTGTCCAGCGGCAGGCTCTTCAGGTAGCTCAGCGATGAATAGCCGGTGCCGAAGTCGTCGATCGCCAGCAGCACCTTGGCCAGGCGCAGGCTGAGCAGTTGTTGCTTGGCGCTGGCGATATCCGCCATCAGCCCGGTCTCGGTCACCTCCAGCTCGAGGCTGTAGGGCGGCAGCTTGTAGCGCTGGGTCAGGTTGACGATCTGGCGCGGCAGCTTCTCGCTGCGCAGTTGCGCGGTGGACAGGTTGACCGCCATGCGCAGCCCGGCTAGCCCCTGCGCATGCCAGTCGTGCAACTGGCGGCAGGCGCGCTCCAGCACCCAGTCGCCGATCTCCAGAATCAGACCGTTCTGCTCGGCCAGCGGGATGAACTGGTCGGGCGCAATGAAGCCCTGCTGCGGATGACGCCAGCGCAGCAGGGCCTCGACCGCCACCGCCTGGTGGCCGGGATTGCTCACCTGCGGCTGGTAGTACAGCTCCAGCTGGCCGTTGTGCAGCGCCTGGCGCAGGTCGTGTTCCAGCGCGCGCTGGCGGCGAATTTCGCGGTCGAGGCTGGCGATGTAGAACTGGTAGTGGTTGCGCGCGCTCTGCTTGGCCAGGGTCATGGTCTGCTCGGCGCGCTGCAGCAGGCGCTCGGTGCTTTCGCCATCCTCGGGGAACAGGGTGATGCCGAGGGTGGCGCACAGGCTGATCTCGTGCTGGTCGATGTGCTGCGGTCGGGCCAGAGCGTCGAGTACCTGCTGGGCCAGTTCGGCGGCCTCGTAGGTGTGCTCGAAGGCGATCTGGATCAGCGCGAACTGGTCGCCGCCCAGCCGCGCCAGGCTGCCGAGGCGACTGTCGAGGGCGCGCAGCCTCTCGGCAACCGCCACCAGCAGGCGGTCGCCGGTCTGGTAGCCGTACTTCTCGTTGACCGCCTTGAAGTCGTCGAGCCCCAGGCAGAGCACCGCCACCCGGCTCTGCGTGCGGTTGGCATCGCGGAGGATCTGCTCCAGCTGTTGCTGCAGCAGTTGACGGTTGGGCAGCCCGGTGAGCAGGTCGAACTGGGTCATGCGCAGCAGGTTGTCCTCCGCCTCGCGGCGCCGGTTGCTGTTGCGCGCGATGGCGGCGAGCAGCCGGTTGGTGCCGTTGATCCACAGGCCGAGTTCGTTGTCTTCGTGCCCCTTGATCAGGGGCAGCGGGTGTTCGGCCGGACGCTCGGGGTTGATCCGCGCCAGATACTCGATCAGGCGCGCCAGCGGCCGACTCAGCTGCCAGCGAAACAGCAGGAGCAGCGCCAGGCCGAGCAGTAGTGCGCCGCTGAGGCTGCTGACCAGCATGAAGCGCGCGCCGGCGAGGAACTCGTTGGCCCGGTAGGCGGTGTCGAGGGTGACTTCGAGGTTGCCGTAATCCTCTGGGTGTGGGGGCGCGGCGCTCAGGCGGATGGCGAAGTGCTGTTCGCGGCCGAACAGCCAGTCGCTCAGCGCATTGTGCGCCTCGGCCAGGGGGGCGCGTTGCTGGCTGGCCAGCAGTGCGCCGTCGCCGTCGCGGATGCTGGCCAGGCGTACCCCGGGGTGCGCGAGCAGGCCGGCCAGCATCTGCACGGCCATGCCGTGGTCGTGCTGGTAGGCCGCCTGGGTCGAGGGTGCACGGAGCATGTCGAGAATCTGTTCGCCATCGGCGCGGATGGCCTGGCGCGTCTGCTGCAGGCTGTAGGCAACCTGTGCGCTGATGAACAGCAGGCCGAGGAGCAGGGCCGCCAACAGAACCTGGCCGAACAGTCGCTGCGAGAGACTCTTCCGGAGGTATGGCGACATTGGCACGCTTCCTTGTCTGGCGCTTCTCGGCTCGTGAAGCGTTGCAGAGTATTGGGAATCGGCCGGGCGGCGTCAAAGGGGACGTGGCGAATGCGCGACGCTGGTCGTGTCGCGGCGGCGGCAGGCCGCGGGCGGAAACGAAGAAGCCCGGCAGGGCCGGGCTTCTTCAGGTGCAGCTGGGGTCGACTCAGGCGGCGTAGTTGGCAGCCACGAAGTCCCAGTTGACCAGGTTCCAGAACGCCTCGACGTACTTCGGACGCAGGTTGCGATAGTCGATGTAGTAGGCGTGTTCCCAGACGTCGCAGGTCAGCAGCGGAGTGTCGCCGCTGGTCAGCGGGTTGCCGGCGCCGATGGTGCTGGCCAGGGCCAGGGAACCGTCGGCCTTCTTCACCAGCCAGCCCCAGCCGGAGCCGAAGGTGCCGATGGAAACCTTGCTGAACTCTTCCTTGAACTTGTCGAAGGAACCGAAGGCGGCGTTGATGGCGTCAGCCAGGGCACCGGTCGGCTGGCCACCGCCGTTCGGCTTCAGGCAGTTCCAGTAGAAGGTGTGGTTCCACACCTGGGCGGCGTTGTTGAAGATGCCGCCGGAGGAGGTCAGAACGATCTCTTCCAGGGTCTTGCCTTCGAACTCGGTGCCCGGGACCAGGTTGTTCAGGTTGACCACGTAGGCGTTGTGGTGCTTGCCGTGGTGGTACTCCAGGGTCTCGGTGGAAATGTGCGGCTCGAGGGCGTTCTTCTCGTAAGGCAGCGGCGGCAGTTCGAAAGCCATGGTGATTCTCCGTATCGTCATCAGGTGTGAGCAAGCAAGGTGCGCGAAGCCGGTTCACGCGACCGGTGTGACAGGGCCGTTGCAACGGTTCTGTCCAGGCCCCTGGGGCGCTGTGAACTTTGGATCATAGCACTGGCCCCAGGGCTTATCCACGCGGCATCTGTGGGGGAAAGGCCCCTGCGCAGCTCTTGTGGGGCGGCCGCTGCGCCGGGTCGCAAAGGGGGGCGCGGTGGCGGCGGCGCGGGGGTGGATGGGCGCTGTCCGCCGCGCTGGCGGATCAGCTGTAGACGCGCTGGCCGCGGTAGATGCGCACCTGCCGCTCTTCGGGAGCGGCTGGCGGGGCGACGGGTTCCGCGGCGGCGGGCATCTGGCCGCGATACAGCGGCTGCGCCCGTTCCTCCTGGGCTGCCGGCGCGGGTTGCGGCGCACACAGGCGTGCCAGTTCCTCGCCGAGTTCGCGGGTGCGCACCGAGTCGCTGCGCTCACAGGCGCCGAGCAGGGCGCTGACGGCATCGCTCTGGTTGAGGTGGATGTCCGCGCCCAATTCATCGCGCAGGCGGCGGCGCAGTGTCTGCATGCAATCGAGCACGGCCTTGTTCAGTTCCATGGGGTCTCTCCCTTGAGCAGCCTCGCAGTATTGAATGAAGAGGGAGCAATCTTCGTACCAGCTTTGCCGGGTGACGCGGTGCGGCTTGTGCTCGCGCGGAGCCGCGCTGCGGCTTCGTTACGGTGCGTTGTTGCACCGCGGCGAGGCAGCCCTGAAGTCGCGCTGGCCAGGCGGTATACTGAGCGCCATTCCGGTTGCACTCACAGGTTGTGTTGGCATGCGTAACGATTCCCTGGACGAGCTGGACGATCTGCCCAGCTTGAAGACCGATGACCGCGAGCCGGCGTTTGCTGTCGACGAGCCGCCGCCGCGCAGTCGTGCCATGCCGGCTCCCGCCGCCGCGCGCGCGG
>DATCUN010000221.1:0-6635 GCA_036561825.1 Pseudomonas sp. | reverse complement strand
GGCGGCCTGGCCGGCTGCGCCACGGCCAGCAGCCTGGCCGAGCGCGGCTGGCAGGTCACCCTGATCGAGCGCCACGCCGAGCTGGCCATGGAGGCCTCGGGCAATCCGCAGGGCGTGCTCTACCTCAAGCTGTCGGCCCATGGCACCGCCTTGTCGAAGCTGGTGGTGAGCGGTTTCGGCCACACCCGGCGCCAGCTCGAGCGTCTGTCCGCCGGTGCCGACTGGAGCGCCTGTGGCGTGCTGCAACTGGCCTTCGATGCCAAGGAAGCCGAGCGCCAGGCGCGCCTGGCCGGTGCCTTCCCCGCCGACCTGCTGCGTTCGGTGGACGCCAGCGAAGCCTCGCAACTGGCCGGCCTGCCGCTGGAACACGGTGGCCTGTGGTACGCCGAAGCCGGCTGGGTGCACCCGCCGGCGCTGTGCCGACAGCTGGCCAGCCACCCGAACATCCGCGTGCTGCCCAGCCTCGAGGCGCTCGACCTGCAGCGCGTCGACGGCCAGTGGCAGGCCAGCCAGGACGGCCGCCTGCTGGCCGCCGCACCGGTCGCCGTACTGTGCACCGCCAGCGAGGTCCGCAACTTCGCCGCCACCGCGCACCTCAAGCTCAAGCGCATCCGCGGCCAGATCACCCGCCTGCCCGCCACCGCCGCCAGCCGAAGCATGCAGACCGTGCTGTGCGCCGAGGGCTACGTCGCCCCGCCGCGCGGCGATGAGCACACCCTGGGCGCCAGCTTCAATTTCCAGCGTGACGATCTTGACCTGTGCCCGGACGAGCATGCCGACAACCTCGGCATGCTCCGGCAGATCTCGCCCGCACTGGGCGAAGCGTTGGACATCGCACACCTCGACCCCGCGCAGCTGCAAGGCCGCGCCGCCTTTCGCAGCACCAGCCCGGACTACCTGCCGCTGATCGGCCCGGTGGTGGATGCGCGTGCGTTCAACGCCGCCTACGCCGGCCTGGCCAAGGACGCCAGTCGGCGCATCGACACCCCGGCACCCTGGCTCGAGGGGCTGTACGTCAACTGCGGGCATGGCTCGCGCGGACTGATCACTGCGCCGCTGTCCGGCGAACTGCTGGCGGCCTGGCTGGACGACGAAGCGCTGCCGCTGCCGCGCGCCGTCGCCGAGGCCTGCCACCCCAGCCGTTTCCTGCTGCGCGAGCTGATCCGCGGGCGCTGACCCCAGCCCCGCGGCACCCTCTGCGGCGCGGCAGGCGGAGTGCCGGCATGCCCCTGCGTCAGTCGGGGGATTGCTTTGGCGGCAACGCCTGCAGATACTCCCACAGGTATCCGAGGAAACTTCGACAGGAGCTCTGTCATGCGCATCGCCACTCTCGTCCTGCTCGCCACGCTCGGCAGCCAGGCTGTCGCCGCCGACACCCAGCAGCTCGCCGCCGAAGGCGCCGCGCTGATTCCGCCGTTCCAGCAGCAGCTGCTGGAGACCGTCAAGACCGCCATGCAGAGCGGCGGCCCGGTCAAGGCGGTCGAAGCCTGCCAACTGCTCGCCCCGCAAATCACCAGCCAGCACAGCAAGGCGCCCTGGAAAGTCGGGCGCACCGCGCTGAAGCTGCGCAATCCGGCCAATGCCCCGGATGCCTGGGAGCGCCGGGTGCTGGAGCAGTTCGCCGCCCGCGCCGCCGCCGGCGAGCCGATCGCCGAGCTCAAGCAGGCCGAGATCGTCGATGGCGAATTCCGCCTGATGAAGGCCATCCCCACCGGAGAACCCTGCCTAGCCTGCCATGGCCAGCAGATCAAGCCGGAGCTGGCCGCGGTGATCGACCAGCGCTATCCACAGGATCAGGCCCGCGGCTTCGCCCTCGGCGAATTGCGCGGGGCTTTCACATTGCGCCGCTCGCTGACCGACCAGCCATGACCGATACGCCGCAAGCCCCCCAGCAGGACGCCATGCTCAAGCGTCTGGCGCGCATCGAAGGCCAGGTCCGCGGTCTGCAGGCGATGATCCGCCGCGGCGAGGACTGCGAGGCCATCGCCCAGCAGTTCGCCGCCGCCCGCAAGGCGCTGGATCGCGCCTACCAGGAACTGCTCGCCTGCCTGCTGGAGGAAGCCGTGCTCGATCCGCAGCAGGACAGCCGCGCCACCCTGGCGCGGGTGCGCAGCATCTTCACCAAGTACACCTGAGTCGACGACGCCGACAGGGATAGCCAGACAGCGGCACGGATGCCAGGATCGCCACCCGTTTTGCCGAGATCCCCTCATGCTGATTCCCCACGCGCTGCTCGAGCCCGAGACCCTGACCCGCCTGATCGAGGACTTCGTCACCCGCGAGGGCACCGACAATGGCGACGACACGCCGCTGACCACCCGCGTCGCACGGGTCCGCCACGCCCTCGAGCGCGGCGAGGCGGTGATCGTGTTCGAACCGGACAGCCAGCAGTGCCAGCTGATGCTGCGCCGCGAAGTGCCGGTCGAATGGCTGACTGACTGACCGTCCGGCGCGCTGCTCAGCCGCGCAAGCTACCCTCGTGCTCCCAGGCGCAACGCATGCGCAGCACGCCCTCGCCCGGCTGATGGAAGCCCTGCTCGCTTTCCCAGCGAAACGTGTGAAAGCCGCGCAGTTCGGTATCCAGATGCACCACCGCACTCGACCAGTACAGGCGCCCGAGCAGCGTCTCGAACTGCTGCAGCCAGGTCGCCCACTCGTACTCCACTGCGCGGTAGCTGGCGCCGAAATGAATCACCTGGGTCTGGTACAGCCCTTCTCCCTCGAAACGGCAGAACGAGAACATCTGCCGACTGAGCAGCGGCAACCCACCCAGCCCCGGCAGCTCGTCGAGCATCTGCCGGTTGTGCGCGCGGCGCTGGCGCCGGGCTGACGGCTCACCGTCCGGACAGTCGCGGATGCAGCCATAAACGATGGATTCGGGGTCCACGCGGACACTCCTGAAAGGACAGGCCCGCCTTCTATCACAGCAGGCAGCGCGGGGAAAGGAACTGCCGCAAGACTCGCGGCGCCGGCAGTCGACACAAAAAAAGGGGCAGCCCGCAGGCTGCCCCTTTTTCGACGGTCGATTGACCCTGTTGCTTAGTGCGCTACGGCACCGGTAGCACCCAGGCCAGTCTGCGAACGCACAAACTGCGGGAAGAAACGCTCGCGCTCGTCGCTGGCCATCTTGGACTTGTCGGTGATCGAGAAGAACCAGATACCAATGAAGGCGACGGTGACCGAGAACAGCGCCGGGTAGGAGTACGGGAAGATCGCCTGGGCGTTGCCCAGCACCTGGACCCATACGGTCGGGCTGAGGATGGTCAACACCAGCGCGGTGAACAGACCCAGAGCACCACCGAACAGCGCGCCACGAGTGGTCAGGTTCTTCCAGTACATGGAGAGGAACAGGACCGGGAAGTTGCAGCTGGCGGCGATGGAGAAGGCCAGACCCACCATGAAGGCGATGTTCTGCTTCTCGAAGGCGATACCGAGCAGGATCGCGACCACACCCAGAGTCAGGGTAGTGATCTTGGTCACGCGCATCTCGTCCTCTTCCTTGGCCTTGCCCTTCTTGATCACGCAGGCGTACAGGTCGTGGGACACGGCCGAGGCACCCGCCAGGGTCAGACCGGCAACCACCGCCAGGATGGTGGCGAAAGCTACGGCGGAGATGAAGCCGAGGAACAGGTTGCCGCCGACAGCGTTGGCCAGGTGGATAGCCACCATGTTGGTGCCGCCGATGATGGCGCCAGTAGCGTCCTTGTACTCCGGATTGGTGCTGACCAGCAGGATCGCGCCGAAGCCGATGATGAAGGTCAGGATGTAGAAGTAGCCGATGAAGCCGGTAGCGTAGAACACGCTCTTGCGGGCTTCCTTGGCGTCAGACACGGTGAAGAAGCGCATCAGGATGTGCGGCAGACCAGCAGTACCGAACATCAGCGCCAGACCCAGGGAGATCGCAGAGACCGGATCGGTCACCAGGCCGCCCGGGCTCATGATGGCTTCGCCCTTGGTGTGGATCTTCACGGCTTCGGAGAACAGGGTACCGAAGTCGAAGTTCACACCCTTCATCACCATCAGCGCCATGAAGCTGGCACCGGACAGCAGCAGGACTGCCTTGATGATCTGCACCCAGGTGGTGGCCAGCATGCCGCCGAACAGCACGTAGCAGACCATCAGCACGCCGACCAGGATCACCGCGACGTAGTAGTCGAGACCGAACAGCAGCTGGATCAGCTTGCCGGCACCGACCATCTGGGCGATCAGGTAGAAGGCCACCACGGTCAGCGAGCCGAGAGCCGACAGGATGCGGATCTGGGTCTGGCCGAGGCGGTAGGAGGCCACGTCGGAGAAGGTGAACTTGCCCAGGTTGCGCAGGCGTTCAGCCATCAGGAACAGGATCAGCGGCCAGCCGACCAGGAAGCCGATGGAGTAGATCAGGCCGTCGTAACCGCTGGTGAATACCAGGGCGGAAATACCCAGGAAGGACGCCGCGGACATGTAGTCACCGGCGATCGCCAGGCCGTTCTGGAAGCCGGTGATGCTGCCGCCGGCGGTGTAGTAGTCGGCGGTGGAGGTGTTGCGCTTGGCCGCCCACTTGGTGATACCCATCGTGAAGGCGATGAAGATCACGAACATGGTGATGGCGGTCCAGTTGGTCGCCTGTTTTTGGACTTCGCCGGTCAGGGCTTCGCCCGCCAGCAACATCGGGGAGGCTGCCAGCAAGGTGGCAGCGGTCAGGAAACGAGCAATCATTATTTTTGGGCCTCGTTCAGGATTTCCTGGTTGATGCGGTCGAACTCGCCGTTGGCGCGCTGCACGTAGACACCGGTCAGTGCGATGGCCAAGAAGATCAGGCCCAGACCAGCCGGGATGCCCCAGGTGGTCACGGTATCCGGACCGAGCGGAATGCCCAGCACCTTGGGATCGAAGGCGATCAGCAGGATGAAGGCGAAGTAGGCTGCCAGCATGATGATCGAGAGCATCCAGGCAAAGCGGCCGCGCTTGGCGACCAGCTCCTGGAAGCGTGGGTTGGCATAGATCTGCCGGTACACGTTTTCATTGTTATTCATTATTAGTCTCCACGTCTGTCGAGCCTCCCAATGGGCGGCATGTACGTTACTTTAGGGGGCGGCATGGCGAATACCAGACGACTTTAGTAGTCCCCGCATGCCCGTCCTTGACCGCCCGCAGCACTGCCAGGGCTCTGGCGAACCGGCAGCAGAATGGCAATAGACCGGCACTATCCTCACCATCAACGTCGATAATTTCACTACCGGGCATGAGCCGGCCAGAATTCCCACAAGAGAAAACCATTCTCACGTGCGAGTACATGGAGGCGTGCCATGCTCAAGACCCTGACCTTCACCCTGATGCACTTCTGCATTGCCTTCGGCGTGACCTACGCGCTGACCGGCAGCGTGGCCGTCGGCGGGCTGGTAGCGACCGTCGAGCCGCTGTGCAATGCCGTGGGCTTCTTCTTCCACGACAAGCTGTGGAAACGCCTGGAAAAGCATGCAACGGCTGACAACGAGCCCGCGCGGCAGAGCTGGCAACACCGGCACGCCTGAGTCCTGCCGGGGCTATCTTCGGCCAGCCCCATGACAGAATGAGCGCGCCTCTGGCGCGCACGGGGTCCGCTCTTTAATATCCGCGGCCTCGACCTTGAACCTGCGCCGCCATGACCTCCCAGCCCCGCTCCATTCTGATCTACTGCTGCACCCTGCTCGCCACCCTGCTCGCCCTGCTCGGGCTCTGGTATGGCCTGGGCCGCGAACAGCCCCTGCCCGACCCGCAACTGGCCAACGGCAAACTGCAATGCGCCTCCTACAGCCCGTTCGACCATGACCAGTCGCCGTTCAACAAGCCGCTGAACATCAGCCGCGAGCGCGTGGAGGCCGACGTGGCCCTGCTCGCCCAGCGCTTCAACTGCCTGCGCACCTATTCGGTGACCGGTCTCGAATACCTGCCCGACATCGCCCGCCGCCACGGCATCAAGCTGATGATCGGCGCCTGGGTCAGCCGCGCCCCCAAGGCCACGCGCAAGGAAATCGAACTGCTGGTGAAGACCGCCAACGCCCATCCGGACGTGGTGACCGCAGTGATCGTCGGCAACGAGGCGCTGCTGCGCCGGGAAATCACCGCCAAGCGCCTGAGCGCGCTGATCCGCGAAGTGAAGTCGCGGGTCAGCCAGCCAGTGACCTACGCCGATGTCTGGGAGTTCTGGCTGCGCCACCCGGAGATGGCCCCGGCGGTCGACTTCATCACCATCCACCTGCTGCCCTACTGGGAAGACGATCCGACCGGCATCGACGGCGCCCTCGCCGAGGTCAAGCAGGTGCACGAGAAGTTCGAGCGCCTGTACGCCCCCAAACCGATCTTCGTGGGCGAAACCGGCTGGCCGAGCGAAGGCCGCCAGCGCGAGGACGCCCTGCCCAGCCGAGTCAACGAGGCACGCTTCATCCGCGGGGTCATCGACATGGCCGAGCAGAACGGCTGGCAATACAACCTGATCGAAGCCTTCGACCAGCCGTGGAAGCGCATCAGCGAGGGCACGGTCGGCGGCTACTGGGGCCTGTTCGACGCCTATCGCGCCGACAAGGGCGTGCTCGCCGGGCCGGTGTCCAATCTGCCGCTGTGGCGCAACTGGCTGGGCGTGAGCGCCCTGCTGCTGGCTGCCGGCCTGCTGCTCG
>DATCUN010000220.1:0-3893 GCA_036561825.1 Pseudomonas sp. | reverse complement strand
GGGCGCCGCGGCGGTGGCCGGGGCAGCCGGTGCGCCAAAGTTGAAGCCGTCCACCACCTGGCTGACCGGCGCGCCGCCGCTGGTACCGGCGCAGTCGCGGCAGGCCATGGCCGGGTTTTCCTTGAACACCACCACCCCGTCACGGTCGGTCACCTGGTCGATCACCCAGGTGTCCACCCGCGAACCGCCATTGGCGAACACGGCATAGCCGCGCGCCACCGACAACGGGGTCACCGAGGCGGTACCCAGCGACATCGACAGGTTGGGCGGCAGCTCGGCCTCGGCAAAGCCGAACTCGCTGATGTACTTGCGTGCGTAGTCCACGCCCATGCCGTCCAACAGGCGCACCGAGACCAGGTTGCGCGACTGCACCAGCGCCTCACGCAGGCGCATCGGCCCACGGAAGCCGCCGCCGTCGTTCTGCGGCGACCAGGTCTTGCCGCGGCGGTCGCGGAACACCACCGGGGCATCCAGCACGATCGAGGCGGGGTTGAAGCCCTTGTCGAACGCGGCCGCATAGATGAACGGCTTGAAGCTCGAGCCGGGCTGGCGGCGCGCCTGGGTGGCACGGTTGAACTTGTTGCCGGAGAAGCTGAAGCCGCCCACCAGTGCCTTCAGGGCGCCACTTTCAGCATCCAGCGAGACCAGCGCGGACTGGCCGCGCGGGATCTGGTCGATCAGCCACTCGCCTTCCTTCTCGCCGGCGCGCACGCGCACCAGGTCGCCTCGGGTCAGCAGCTTGGCCGGGGTCTTGTTGACCCAGCGGCTGGCGGCGACGGGCAGCACCAGCTCGCTGCGGTTGGCCAGCACCACGGTGGCGCTGCCATCGGCGGCAGTGGATGCCACGATCGCCGGCAGCAGCCCGGACTGGGCCGGAATGCCGACCAGCTTGGCCGCCAGCGCCTTGGCATCGGCATCGGCCGGCACCTCGAAGTGCTGCTCCACGCCATGCCAGCCATGCCGGTGGTCGTACACGCGCAGGCCATCGCGCACGGCGATGTTGGCCGCCGTCTGCAACTCGGCATTGATCGTGGTGGTCACGTGGTAGCCCTTGTTGACCACGTCGCCGCCGAAGCGGGCGATCATTTCCTGGCGGACCAGCTCGGCCACGTAGGGGGCTTCCACCTGCACCGGTGGCTCATGCGCGCTGGCGTGCATCGGCACCGCCTTGGCGGCGTCGGCCTCGGCCTGGCTGATGAAGCCCAGGCTGGCCATGCGCTGCAGCACATAGAAGTCGCGGCGCTCGCGGGCCCGCTCGGGGTTGCTGATCGGGTTGCCCGAGGACGGGAACTTGGGGATGCCGGCCAGCGAGGCCATCTCGTCCAGGTCCAGATCGCCCAGCTTCTTGCCGTAGTAGAACTCGGCCGCAGCGGCCACGCCGTAGGCGCGGTTGCCGAAGAAACTCTTGTTCAGGTACAGCTCGAAGATCTCGTCCTTGCTCAGCTCGGACTCGATCTTGCGCGCCAGCAGGATCTCGGCCAGCTTGCGCGTGTAGCTGTATTCGGAGCTGAGGAAGAACTGGCGGGCGACCTGCTGGGTGATGGTGGACCCACCCGGCACGCGCTTGTCGTTGGTGGTGGCCAGCAGCCAGACCGCGCGGCCGATGCCCTTGTAGTCCACCCCGCCATGCTCGTAGAAGCGGGCGTCCTCGGTGGCCAGGAAGGCCTGCTTGAGACGTTCCGGGACCTCCTTCATGGTGATCGGTACGCGCCGCGACTCGCCGAAGACGGCCATCAGCTTGCCATCGCTGGCATACACGTACATGGGCTCCTGCATCTCGATGTCGCGCAGGGTCTGCACGTCCGGGAGCTTGGAGGAAATGGCGTAGTACAGGCCACCTGCGACGGCGGCGCCGATCAGGCCCAGGACCAGGATGGCGACCAGCAACCAGCGCAGCCAGCGGCGAAAGCGTGTCATCAGTGACAGATTCCGATTGCGAATTTCGTGGCCGCAGAGTATAGATTACGCAAGGGAACGGCTGGGGTTGTTCCCGGGGAGCGCAGATCGACGACCGTCTGGGGAGCCGTGAAACGTGCGGTAGTGCACGTTTCACTGCGTGATGGTTGCGGTTTGCAAAAAAAACGTTATTAATGCGCGGGCGCAGGTTATGCGTCCAAGTGCCCGTCGGCAGGGGAGAAACCGTGGGGCTTATCCCAAAAAGCCAGTCGCCGCTTATTGGCGTCGACATCAGCTCGACTGCAGTAAAGCTCTTGCAGCTTTCCCGCAGTGGCAATCGTTTCCGCGTGGAACATTACGCTGTGGAACCACTTCCGCCGAATGCGGTCGTGGAAAAGAACATCGTGGAAGTGGAGGCCGTGGGTGAGGCTATCCGCCGCGCCGTGAACCGTTCCGGTACGAAGGCCCGGCATGCTGCCGCAGCCGTCGCCGGCTCGGCGGTGATCACCAAGCTGATCCCGATGCCGGCTGATCTGGACGAGAACGACATGGAAGCCCAGGTCGAGCTCGAAGCGGTCAACTACATCCCGTACCCGATCGAGGAAGTGAACCTCGATTTCGAGGTGCTGGGCGCCATTCCCAACAACCCGGAGATGGTCCAGGTGCTGTTGGCGGCGTCGCGGTCGGAGAACGTGGAGCTGCGCCAATCGGCGCTGGAGCTCGGCGGGCTGACCGCCCGGGTCATGGACGTGGAGGCCTTCGCGGTCGAGAACGCCTTTGCCCTGGTCGCCAGCGAACTGCCGATCGCCAGTGATGGCGTGGTCGCCCTGGTGGACATCGGCGCCACCATGACCACCCTGAACGTCCTGCGGGGCGGGCGTAGCCTGTACAGCCGCGAACAGGTGTTCGGCGGCAAGCAGCTCACCGACGAAGTGATGCGCCGCTACGGCCTCACCTACGAGGAAGCCGGCTTGGCCAAGCGCCAGGGCGGGCTGCCGGAAAGCTACGAGATGGAAGTGCTGGAGCCGTTCAAGGAAGCCACGGTCCAGCAGATCAGCCGCCTGCTCCAGTTCTTCTATGCCGGTAGTGAATTCAACCGCGTGGACCACATCGTGCTGGCCGGCGGTTGCGCGGCGCTGGCCGGGTTGCCGGAGATGGTGGAAGAACAGCTGGGCGTGGCCACCGTGGTGGCCAACCCGCTGGCACAGATGACCCTGGGTCCCAAGGTCCAGGCGCATGCCCTGGCCCAGGATGCCCCGGCGCTGATGATTGCCACCGGTCTGGCGCTGAGGAGCTTTGACTGATGGCAAGAATCAATCTATTGCCGTGGCGCGCCGAGCGGCGCAAGCAACGCCAGCGCGACTTCTACGGCATGCTCGGCTTCGCCGCCATCGGCGGGGTCCTGCTGTCGTTGTTGATCTGGTTCTACTACGACCGGCAGGTCAGCGGGCAGGGCGAGCGCAATGCCTTCCTGCAGACCGAGATCGCCAAGGTCAAGGAGCAGAACAAGGAGATCGACCGCCTGGATCGCCAGCGTGACCGGCTGCTGGCGCGCAAGAAGGTGATCGAGGAACTGCAGGCCAAGCGCTCGCAGATGGTCCACCTGTTCGACGCGCTGGTGCGCACCATTCCCGATGGGGTGGTGCTGACCGCGCTCAAGCAGGAAGGTGACATCCTCACCCTGCAGGGGCGCACCCAGTCCAACGCCCGGGTCAGCGCCTACATGCGCAACCTGGAAACGTCGGGCTGGATGAGTAAGCCGGAGCTGTCGGTGATCGAGGCCAAGAAGCCCGAGCCCGGCAAGGACGGTCCCACCACCCTGACCGACATCAGCGCGTTGCCGTACATGTTCGAGGTCAAGGTCACCCTGCCGGCGCAGAGCGAGCCGGTCAATGGCGTCAACCCCGATGGCAGCGTGGTGGTGCCGGCCGATGCCGCCGCCGCCCCGGCTGATCCGGCCGCCGCGCCGGTGGCCCCGCTGTCGCCCGGTGCTGCAC
>DATCUN010000219.1:0-5057 GCA_036561825.1 Pseudomonas sp. | reverse complement strand
CTTTTTCCTGGCCCGGAAAGGAAGAAGCCTCCCGGTCGGTGAACCGGAAGGCTTCGCGTTGGTAGCTGCCCTTGCCCTTGGCCGGGCGTTCCTGGCGGCAGCGGAACAGCGGTTGTGCAACCAGGGATTTGGCCTTGTTCGGGCCGGGTTTGCGTGGCTTGGCCATGACCTTTCCTCGTGCGGACCTGCCAGCGTGCAGGCGCGCGCATCTTCGGTCGCTGTACAGAAAATGTCCAGTGGCGTTGTGCAAAAAACGAGCGGAATCACTCGCTGGGCAGGTTGAGGCGCACGCCGGCGATCTGCAGGGCCAGTTGCGCCAGCCCGCTCCAGGCATCGCCGGGCGCTTGGCCCTTGATCTGCGCGTCGATCAGCTGGGCATCGCGCAGCAGCTGGTTCCAGCGGCTCGCCGGCTGGCGCTGCACGGCGCGGCCGACCAGGGCCTGGCGCTTGCCGAAGATCGGCGGCTTGGCCTGGGCGATCAGCCGCTCCAGCGGCTGGCCCTGGCCGTGCTGCTGGGCGAGAGTGGCGAGCAGGCGCAGTTCGCGGGCCAGACCCCAGAGGATCACCGGCGCTTCCACGCCCTCGCCGCGCAGGCCCTCAAGCATGCGCAGGGCGTGCGTGGCGTCGCCGGCCAGCGCCGCGTCGAGCAGGCCGAACAGGTCGAAGCGCGCACTGTCGGCCACGCTGGCCTGCACCGTCTGCACATCGAGCTGGTTGCCCTCGACCAGCAGGCGCAGTTTCTCGATTTCCTGCACCGCCGCCAGCAGGTTGCCCTCGATGCGCGCCACCAGCAGGTCCACCGCCTCGGCGCTGGCGGCCAGGCCGACCTGGGCCAGGCGCTGGCGGATCCACTGCGGCAGCTGCGCGGCGTCCACCGGCCAGATCTGCACGAACTGGCAGTTGTCGCCGTCGATCAGCGCCTTGGCCCACTTGCTCTTCTGGGTCTTGCCGTCGAGCCGCGGCAGGCTGAGCAGTAGCACGGTGTCCTCGGCCGGGCGGGCGAGGTACTCGAGCAGCACGCGGGTGCCCTCGTCGCCGGGCTTGCCGCCGGGCAGGCGCAGTTCCAGCAGGCGCTTGTCGGCGAACAGCGACAGGCTTGCGCCGGCCTCGCGCAGCAGGTTCCAGTCGAAGCTGGCGTCGACGTGGAATACCTGGCGTTCGCTGAAGTCGCGGGCGCGACAGACAGCACGGATGGCGTCGCAGGCTTCCTGGCACAGCAGCGGGTCGTCGCCGCTGACCGCGTACACCGGCGCGAGCGGGCCCTGCAGGTGCTTGGCCAGTTGGGCGGGATTGAGTTTCATCGGCAGGAGCCAACGGGGCCCTGCGGCCCCGTCTGGCTGATCAGCGCTGCAGCAGCGGCAGAGCCGGTGCCGGCGCGGTCTGGCGGGCGGCTGCGCTGGCCTTGGCGGCGGCCTCGGCACGGGCCTGGGCCTTTTCCTGCAGCTCGCCGAGGCGCGCCGGCGTCAGCTGTTGCAGGCGCATGAGCAGCTGCTGCACCAGTTCGCGGCGCATCTCGGTGCGCAGCTGCTGGGACTCCTGGTCGGAGCCGATCAGGTTGTTGGAGTCGTGCACGTAGACCCGCTGCACTTCCAGCTTGTCGTCGAGCAGGGACAGATTGCCACTGCGGATCTCGTAGTCGAGGCTGGTGGTCAGCTGGTACTCGGCGCTGCGCGCCGAGCTGGTGTAGCTGGCGGTGCGCTGCTGCTCGCCTTCGCCGGTCAGGACCAGCTCGTAGGGCGCGCCGTCATGCACGCGCACGCCGCTGCCTTCCAGCTGGCGACGCACGTCCTTGACGGTCTGGCCGTAGGCGTTGCGGGCGCTGAGGTCGAGTTCCTTCAGGGCGAAATCGTTGCTGCCGACGCCGCGCAGCTGAAAGCCGCAGGCGACGAGCGTAGTGGTCAGCATCACCAGCAGCAGGCCGGTCAGGCTCCGTTTCATCAGTCTTCCCTCTTGTGCAGCGCCGCCCGCGATGGGCGGGCGGCGGGTTGGATGGCTTGCGTCGCGTGGCGACACTCAGTTGGCAACGATGTTGACCAGCTTGCCGGGGACCACGATCACCTTGCGGATGGTGGTGCCTTCGGTGAAGCGCAGCACGTTCTCGTTGGCGCGGGCAGCGGCTTCGACGTCCTCGCGGGAGGCCGAAGCGGCGACCTGGATTTCGCCGCGCAGCTTGCCGTTGACCTGCACCACCAGGGTCAGGCTGTCCTGCACCAGCGCGGCTTCGTCGACCTGCGGCCAGGTGGCGTCGATGATCGCCTCGGCATGGCCCAACTGCTGCCACAGCGCGTGGCTGATGTGCGGGGTGATCGGTGCCAGCAGCAGGGCCACGGCCTCGAGGCCTTCCTGCAGCAGGGCGCGGTCCTGGGCCTCGCTCTGCGGCGCCTTCTCCAGCACGTTCATCAGGGTCATCACCTGGGCGATGGCGGTGTTGAACTTGTGGTGCTGGCCGATATCCTGGCTGGCTTGGCGGATGGCCAGGTGGATGGCGCGGCGCACGTCCTTCTGGGCATCGCTCAGCGCGGTCTTGTCCAGCGCGCCCGGCAGGCCGGTGCTGACGTGGGCGTGGGCCAGACGCCAGACGCGGCGCAGGAAGCGGCTGGCGCCCTCGACGCCGGAGTCGGACCACTCCAGGCTCATGTCCGGCGGCGAGGCGAACATCATGAACAGGCGGCAGGTGTCGGCGCCGTACTGCTCGATCATGGTCTGCGGGTCGACGCCGTTGTTCTTCGACTTGGACATCTTCTCGATGCCGCCGATTTCCACCGGCAGGCCGTCGCTCTTCAGCTTGGCGGACAGCGGCTTGCCCTTGGCGTCCAGCTCGAGCTCGACGTCGGCCGGGTTGAACCACAGCTTGGCGCCATTATCCTGCAGGCGGTAGTAGGTCTCGGCGATCACCATGCCCTGGGTCAGCAGGTTGGTGAACGGCTCGTCGCTGTCGACCAGGCCCTCGTCGCGCATCAGCTTGTGGAAGAAGCGCGCGTAGAGCAGGTGCAGGATGGCGTGCTCGATGCCGCCGATGTACTGGTCGACCGGCAGCCAGTGGTTGGCTGCGGCCTTGTCGACCATGCCGCCCTCGAACTGCGGCGAGGCGTAGCGCGCGTAGTACCAGGACGATTCGACGAAAGTGTCCATGGTGTCGGTTTCGCGCCGCGCCGCGCCGCCGCATTTCGGGCAGCTGCATTCGTAGAATTCGGGCATGCGCGCCAGCGGGCTGCCGGCGCCGTCCGGCACCACGTCCTCGGGCAGCACCACCGGCAGCTGGTCTTCCGGCACCGGCACGTCGCCGCAGCTGGCGCAGTGGATGATCGGGATCGGGCAGCCCCAGTAGCGCTGGCGGCTGATGCCCCAGTCGCGCAGGCGGAACTGGGTGCGCGCCTGGCCGAGGCCTTTCTTCTGCAGGGCCACTTCGAGGGCGTCGAAGGCGCCGGCGAAGTCGAGGCCGTCGAACTCGGCGGAGTTGATCAGCTGGCCGTGCTCGGCGTAGGCGTCCTGCCACGGCGCCGGGGTCTGGTCGCCGGCGCTGGTGCGGATCACGGTCTTGATCGGCAGGGCGTACTTGTGGGCGAACTCGAAGTCGCGCTCGTCGTGGGCCGGCACGGCCATCACCGCGCCTTCGCCGTAGTTCATCAGCACGTAGTTGGCGACCCACACCGGCAGTTTCTCGCCGGTCAGCGGGTGCTGGACGAACAGGCCGGTGGCCAGGCCCTTCTTCTCCTGGGTGGCGATGTCCGCTTCGGCCACGCCGCCGCGCTTGCACTCGTCGACGAAGGCCTGCAGTTCGGCGGCCTGGTCGGCCGGCAGCTGGCGCAGGGCAATGCTGGCCAGCGGGTGTTCGGCGGCCACGGCCACGTAGGTGGCGCCCATCAGGGTGTCCGGGCGGGTGGTGAACACCTTCAGCACGCCCTCGCTGCCGATGCTGGCGGCGTCGTAGGGGAAGCTCACTTCCATGCCGCGCGACTTGCCGATCCAGTTGCGCTGCATGGTCTTGACCTGCTCGGGCCAGCCGTCCAGATCGTCGAGGGACTGCAGCAGCTCATCCGCATAGGCGGTGATCTTGAAGTAGTACATCGGGATCTCGCGCTTCTCGACCAGCGCGCCGGAGCGCCAGCCGCGACCGTCGATCACCTGCTCGTTGGCCAGCACGGTCTGGTCCACCGGGTCCCAGTTGACCGTGCCGTTCTTGCGGTAGATCACGCCCTTCTCGAACAGGCGGGTGAACAGCCACTGTTCCCAGCGGTAGTAGTCCGGCTTGCAGGTGGTGACTTCGCGCGACCAGTCGATGGCCAGGCCCAGGCTCTTCAGCTGGGTCTTCATGTAGTCGATGTTGGCGTAGGTCCAGGCGGCGGGGGCGACCTGGTTCTGCATTGCAGCGTTTTCCGCCGGCATGCCGAAGGCGTCCCAGCCCATCGGCTGCAGCACGTTCTTGCCCTGCATGCGCTGGTGGCGCGCGATCACGTCGCCGATGGTGTAGTTGCGCACGTGGCCCATGTGCAGCTTGCCGCTCGGGTAGGGGAACATCGACAGGCAGTAGAAGGTGTCCTTGCCTGGCTGTTCACTTACTTCAAAGGACTGGTGCGCGTCCCAGTGGGAGTGCGCGGCGGCTTCGATTTCGCGGGGCTGATACTGTTCGTGCATGGCTCTGCCGGACTGGAAAAAGGGAGTTGACCAAAGTGGCTAAGCATACATGACCCCCGCGGATCAGGGGAAACCCTGATCGCCGCAGGCGGGCGGGGCCGCTGCTCGGTCGTGCGGCAGGCGGCGGAGGGGCGGTCATGCGGGCTCCTGCCGGAGGGCTGGCGCGCGACGAAGGCGGCGCCCTGCCCGCGAGGCGAGCGGGTATTCGCTATATGATGCCGGCCGGTGTCGACAACGGCCGCCGCCATGGGCTGGCAAGGGAGATCAGAATGCCGCTGCGTTACCTGTTCAAGCAATTGCTGCTGCCGCCGGGCGGGCTGTTTGTGTTGCTGCTGCTGGCCTGGTGGTGGCGGGCGCGGCGGCCGCGGCTGGCGCTGGCCTGTGGTGTGCTCGGCCTGGGCGGACTGTGGCTGCTGAGCCTG
>DATCUN010000218.1:0-6696 GCA_036561825.1 Pseudomonas sp. | reverse complement strand
TCCTTGCACCAGCCGCATTCGCTTTCCTGGCCCCCGTTGCCAACGATCGCGTTCCACAGGCGGTCGGTTTCGGCTTGGTCGTCGGTGGCAACCTGGAATGAGAACGCCTCGTTGTGCTTGATCCCCGGGCCGCCGTTGAGGCCCATGCAAGGAATGCCCAGCACGGTGAACTCGACCACCAGGACATCGCCCTGCTTGCCGGCGGGATAGTCGCCGGGCGCGCGCACGATGGCTCCCACTGCGCTGTCCGGAAAGGTCTCGGCGTAGAACTTCGCTGCGTCCGCCGCGGTGCCGTCGTACCAGAGGCAGATCGTGTTCTTGCTGACCATGCTTGTCTCCCACTTGTGAGCGGTGATTCACGAAGGCTAGCCGAGCTTTTGGGCAACTGGCGCTTCTGGTGAGCCTCCGCGCCATCGCGGACATGGGCGCCGCCCGGGTAGACCCACCAGCGACCTGAGCCAATTCGCGAGCTGACATTGTCGTCAATGTCGACAATGTCAGCTTCCGACTATACCCAAGGTTTGCTGAAAACAAGGTTGTGGGAGGGTGCGCCTTTATTGGATAAGCATTTGATTTAAAAGGAATAAAAATCAGATTCTGGCGGCATGGGGTGACTTGGCACACCTGCTGCAACAGAGCATTCGAGTCCAAAAGAGCAGCCCAACTGCTCGATCAAAACCCGATGGAGAATGCCATGTCTGCAGCAACCGCCACTTGCCCGACCACCGTGAAGACCTACCTGAAGCCGATCGATCGCGACGGGTTGATGGCCTTCGCCGAGAGGGGCCGCAACAACCCGGCCTCCCGTGGCACCAACAAGGTCCACTCCGTCATGCAGGGCATGTACCGCAGCCTGAGCTATGTCGGCAACCACGAAGCCGTGGTGGTCGACGAGCCGCTGCACCTGTTCGGCGAGGACACCGCGCCGGCCCCAGGCGAGATCGTCCTCTCCGGTCTGGGCGGTTGCCTGGCCGTGGGCATCACCGCGGTGGCGACCTGGAAGCAGGTGAAGCTGACCAAGCTGGAAATCTTCCTCGAGGGCGATATCGGCAACCCGGCGGCCTGGGGTGCCGGTGGTGCCGAGATGCAGCCTGAGCAGATGGGCTTCCAGGCGATTCGCGTGAAGGTACTGGTGGAGGGCGATGCGAGCCGCGAGGAGCTGGACGAGATCGTCAAGCACGCCAACTTCTACTCGCCGGTGGCCAACACCATGCGCAACCCGGTCCCGTTCAGCATCGGCCTGGCCGACTGAGACTGACGCAACGCCCTGCGACCACTTTGCGGGCAGTCGCCAGTGCGGCGCTGCCCGGACACCGAACCAATGAGGAACGCATCATGATTTCCAGCCGCGAAGAAGTGACCAAACTGATCCTGGCCGCCAAGGTCAGCAAAGGCCTGAAGTGGAGCCATGTGGCCGAGGCCATCGGCCTGTCCAAGGAGTGGACCACGGCCGGCTGCCTGGGCCAAATGACCTTCGACAAGCCCCAGGCGGAAACCCTCGGCAAGCTGTTCGATCTGCCCGACGAGGCGGTGGCCTGGCTGCAGATCGTGCCGTACAAGGGCTCGCTGCCGAGCGCCGTGCCCACCGACCCGCTGATCTACCGCTGGTACGAGATCGTCAGCATCTACGGCACCACCATCAAGGAGCTGATCCACGAGGAGTTCGGCGACGGCATCATGAGCGCCATCGACTTCTCCATGGATATCCAGCGCCAGGCCGACCCGAAGGGCGACCGCGTCAACGTGGTCCTGTCCGGCAAGTTCCTGCCCTACAAGAGCTACTGATTCCTGCTGCAGCCCATGCTCTCGGCCAGCTTCAGGCTGGCCGGAGCAAACCGGAGAGGATGGAACCATGAGCAACAAAGTGCTTTTCAGGCCCGACGAAGCGGCAGCCTTGATGCAAGCAGGCAAGGCCGTGCTGATCGACATCCGCGACACCGAGAGTTATCAGGCCGGGCACATCGTCGGCGCGGTCAATGTGCCGGATGTCTTTTCCTACCTGGCGCAAACCAGCCCCGAGGGGCTGCAGGCCTTGCAGGCGCAATTCGCCGAGCTGTTCGGCAACGCCGGCCTGGATGGCGAGAAGGTCGCCATCGTCTACGAGGATGCGCTGAATACCCGCTATGGCGGATCGTGCCGCGGTTTCTGGCTGTTGCAGTACCTCGGCTACCCGAAGGTCGGCATCCTCGATGGTGGTCTGCGGGCCTGGAAGGCATTCGGCGGCACGGTCGACAACGCGACGGTAACCCCCGCAGCGGCGTGCTTCCCCGTTCTGCCGCAGGCTGAGCTGCTGGTGACCACGGAGCAGATGCTGGCCGCACTGGCCGATCCAGCGATCAAGCTGCTCGACAATCGCGACAAGGATGAATGGCTGGGGGAAAGCTCGTCGCCCTACGGCAAGGACTTCGCACCCCGCAAGGGTCGCATCCCCGGTGCGGTCTGGCTGGAGTGGTACGAGCTGATGGATACCCGCAAGCCGGTCGCGGCATTCAAGTCGGCTAGTCACGTACGTGCCTTGGCGGCCGAGCGAGGCCTGACGCCCGATGACGAGATCATCATCTATTGCTTCAAGGGCGCGCGGGCGGCCAATACCTACGTTGCCATGAAGCTGGCTGGCTTCGACAAGCTGCGCATCTATCTCGGTTCCTGGAACGAATGGTCGCGTGACGAGCGCCTGCCCATCGAAACCGGCCTGCGCAAAGGAGCCGTGCGTCTGTTGCCGCAGGTGGTCTGACTGGTGGCGCGGTCGGGGCGAGTCCTGGTCAGGGCTCGCCGCATTTGTTTCAGTTCGGAGGTATGGCGTCCTCTGCGAGCTGCGCCTGGCATCAGGCCGTGAAGCTCTGCCAGTCCTCACAGCGACCACGGCAAGAGCCCGGGCAGGCGCAGCCCGTGCGGCTGCGCCCGGTCTCTTGCTCCATTTGCTCAGCCACTTCCGGGTCGTCCGCAAAGGGCAGCATAGTCGCCTCGTCCAGACTGCGCTGGCTTCGGCCGGACAGGCAGAGCTGCACGGCGCTGATGAACAGGGTCACACAGGTCAGCAGCCAGAGTTCGTTGGCCATGGTGTTTCTCCGGGAATAAAAAAGCCCGGCGCGGGAGCACCGGGCGAAAGGTCATGCGAACTTCGCATGAGCCTGAGAGGCGACAGGGTCGGCCAGGCGCACGGTCCGCCAGGTGTTCCAGGCCATCAGCAGCATGCCGGTGAGGAAGAACAGGCCGCCGATCAGACGCACGAGGAAGCCGGCGTGGCTGGCTTCCAGCGCCTCGACGAAGGAGTAGGTCAGGGTGCCATCCACGTTGGTAGCCCGCCACATCAGGCCCTGCATGATGCCGTTGACCCACATCGAGGCGATGTACAGCACGGTACCGATGGTGGCCAGCCAGAAGTGCAGGTTGATCAGGGCGATGCTGTGCATCTGCTCGCGGCCGAACACCTTGGGAATCAGGTGGTACAGCGAGCCGAAGGTGATCATCGCCACCCAGCCCAGCGCCCCGGCGTGCACGTGGCCGATGGTCCAGTCGGTGTAGTGGGAGAGGGCGTTGACGGTCTTGATCGCCATCATCGGGCCCTCGAAGGTGGACATGCCGTAGAAGGCCAGTGACACCACCAGGAAGCGCAGGATCGGGTCGGTGCGCAACTTATGCCAGGAGCCGGACAGGGTCATCATGCCGTTGATCATGCCGCCCCAGCTCGGCGCCAGCAGGACGATCGACATCACCATGCCGAGGGTCTGCGCCCAGTCGGGCAGGGCGGTGTAGTGCAGGTGGTGCGGGCCGGCCCAGATGTACAGGGTGATCAGCGGCCAGAAGTGCACGATGGACAGCCGATAGGAATACACCGGGCGGTCGGCCTGCTTGGGCACGAAGTAGTACATCATGCCGAGGAAGCCGGTGGTCAGGAAGAAGCCCACCGCGTTGTGCCCGTACCACCACTGCACCATGGCGTCGGTGGCGCCGGAGTAGATCGAATAGGACTTGAACCAGCTGACCGGGATGGCCAGGTGGTTGACGATGTGCAGCATCGCCGTGGCGACGATGAAGGCGCCGAAGAACCAGTTGCCGACGTAGATGTGCTTGGTCTTGCGCTTCATTACCGTGCCGAAGAACACCACGGCGTAGGCGACCCAGACGATGGCCAGCACCACCGCGCCGGTGAACTCGATCTCGGCGTATTCCTTGGTGGTGGTGTAGCCCAGCGGCAGGCTGACCAGCATGATGGCGATCACCGCCTGCCAGCCCCAGAAGGTGAAGGCGATCAGCGGGCCGCCGAACAGGCGGGTATGGCAGGTGCGCTGTACCGTGTAGTAGGAGGTGGCGAACAGCCCGCAACCGCCGAAGGCGAAGATCACCAGGCTGGTGTGCAGTGGGCGCAGGCGCCCGAAGCTGGTCCATTCGAGGTCGAAGTTGAGGGCGGGCCAGACCAGTTGCGAGGCGATGAACACCCCCATGGCCATGCCGACGACGCCCCAGACCACGGTCATCACGGCAAACTGGCGCACGACCCGGTAGTCGTACGCCTGTTCGGAAATCGTTGTGCTCATATCGAAACCTTTCTGCAGACAGTGTCCATGGCGAGCGCTCCGTAGAGGAGTGCGCGAGGGCACTGTAAGGCTTGGGTTCTGCGCAAAACAGGCTCAGATCGGCGCAATTAGACCGGATCAGAATGAGGCGATGATGCGCCCGAGCACTTCCATGGCGCGCTCGCTCTGCGCGTCCCACGGATGGCCGTAGTTGAGCCGCGCGCAGTTGCCGAAGCGCCGGGTGGCCGAGAAGATCGGCCCCGGCGCCAGGCTGATGCCTTGGGCCAGGGCGAGCTGGAACAGCTGCAGCGAGTCGACCTGTTCGGGGAACTCGAACCAGAGGAAATAGCCGCCGCTGGGCCGGGTCACCCGCGTGCTGGCCGGGAAGTGCCGCGCCGCCGAGGCGAGCATCGACGCCTGCTGGGTTTCCAGGGCGTGGCGCAGCCGGCGCAGATGACGGTCGTAGCCGCCGTGCTGCAGGTAGTCGGCAATGGCCGCCTGCGCCGGCACCGACGGCGAGATGGTGGTCATCAGCTTGAGCCGGCGGATCCGCTCGGCGTAGCGCCCGCCAGCCACCCAGCCGACCCGGTAGCCCGGTGCCAGGCACTTGGAGAACGAGCCGCAGTGCATCACCAGGCCCTCGCGGTCGAAGCTCTTCACCGGCTTGGGTGGCTGGCTGCCGAAGTACAGCTCGGCGTACACGTCGTCCTCGATCAGCGGCACCTGATGGCGCTGCAGCAGCTGGTACAGCGCCCGCTTCTTGTCCTCGCCCATGCTCGCGCCCAGCGGGTTCTGCAGGCTGCTCATGAACCAGCAGGCCTTGATCGGCAACTGCTGGAGACTGGCCTCCAGGCTGGCCAGGTCGATGCCCTCGCGCGGGTGCACGGGGATTTCCACCGCCTTGAGTTCCAGGCGTTCCAGCACCTGCAGGGTGGCGTAGAACGCCGGCGCCTCGATGGCCACCAGATCGCCCGGCCGGGTGACGCACTGCAGGCACAGGTTGAGCGCCTCCATGGCGCCGGTGGTGATCACCAACTCCTCCAGCGGCAGCATCACCCCGCTGACCATGTAGCGCAGGGCGATCTGCCGGCGCAGGTCGGCGTTGCCCTCGGTCATGTCGGCGATCACCCCACGGGGTGACAGCTCGCGCACGCCGTGGGCCATGGAGCGCGCCAGGCGGGCGAGGGGGAACAGGTCGGTGCTGGGGAAGGCCGAACCGAAGGGCACGGTGTCCGGGTCCTTCAGCGAGTCGAGCACCGAGAACACCAACTCGCTGACATCGACCACGCTGGTCTGTGCCTCGCGGGCGCTGATCCCCGGTTCGGACAGCGGGCGCTGGGCCAGTTCGCGGACGAAGTAGCCCGAGCGCGCCCGCGCCAGGATCAGGCCGCGGCTTTCCAGCAGGTAGTAAGCCTGGAACACCGTCGACGGGCTGACCCCATAGGTGCGGCTGGCGTGGCGCACCGAGGGCACCTTCTGCCCGGGGGCCAGCACGCCGGTGCGGATCAGCTCGGCGATCTCGTCGGCAAACTTCTCGTAGCGCTTCATCTTGTCCGGGTTGAGCGGGGTGGATGCATGGCAGTCTATCGAGTTCCGGCTGTTCATGGCGTGGGAATATTTCCTGGGCGATCAGCGATTGAGCGGTGAAACGAACGTGCTCTTAGCCGTGACGCGCACCTCGGGCTGGTCCAGATCCTCCACCGCGAAGCGCAACGGCGTGGCGCTATCCGGGGCGCGCTCGGCGGTCAGCGCCACGCTCACCGCGACGTCGAGGATTTCCCCGGGCGCCAGCTGCAGTTCGCGCTCGCCCTGCAGCACGAAGGGACCAGGCTCGACCAGAGAGACGGCGTAGAGGTGCGGCTGCTGGGTCTTGTTGATCACCTTGAGGCGATAGATGTTCTCGATCTGTCCCTCGCTGTTCTCGCGGAACAGGCCGCGGTCCTTGGTCACGTCCAGTTGCACCATCGGGCGCACGCTCAGCGCCCAGCCGAAGGCGCCGAACATCAGCAGCAGTGCGGCGGCGTAGCCGACCAGGCGAGGGCGCAGCCAGCGGGTCTTGCCGCCGGCCAGCTCGCGCTCGGAGGTGTAGCGCACCAGGCCGCGCTCATAGCCCATCTTGTCCATGATGCTGTCGCAGGCGTCGATGCAGGCACCGCAGCCGATGCACTCCAGCTGCAGT
>DATCUN010000217.1:0-3339 GCA_036561825.1 Pseudomonas sp. | reverse complement strand
GCGCGGCTGCGACTGGCTGACCATCGGTCGCATGGGCAACCTGATGGGCGCGCTCAAGGTCGAGCACCCCGGCACCCAGAACCAGCGCTTCGACTTCGACCAGTTCAACGACCAGTTCCGGCAGCAGTTCGGCTACGCGCTCTAACGCGCGGGCCGCTGCGGGCAGGCCGAAGGCGGCCTGTTTCGGGCGCGCGCGTGGCCGTGGAGACCGCTTGCCGGCACCGTCCGGCCCCCCCGATTGCCGGTCCCCAGGTGCAGGCCGCCGCCGCGACCTGGCTGAAGCACGGTTCATCCGGCAGCTGGCAAGGCGCGTCCTGAAAAGCCCCTCCTTGGCGTTACGCTTGGGGACGCAGCACCCAACCTTCCCCAGGCGAACATGACCCGCTCTCCCTCCGTTCGCACGAACGCCTTGGCCAATTACGTTGGCCAGGCGGTGACCACCCTGGTCGGCATCGTCTTCGTTCCGTTCTACCTGCGGTACCTGGGTGCTGAAGCCTACGGCCTGGTCGGCTTCTTCGTGGTCCTGCAGCTCTGGCTGGGGCTGCTTGACGTCGGCCTCTCGCCGATGCTCAACCGGGAAGTGGCCCGCGCGCGCGCCGATGCCAACGGCTTCACCGACTTTCGCCGGATCCTGCGCAGCGTGGAACTGATCTTCGCCGGCATCGCCCTGGCCACCGGCCTGGCCATGACCCTGGCCAGCCCGCTGCTGGCCGCGCACTGGTTCAAGGTGAAGTCGCTGGACCCGGCCCAGGTCAGCCAGTGCCTGATGCTGATGGGCTGGATGATCGGCCTGCGGTTCTTCGCCTCGATCTACCGGACCGCACTGAACGGGATGGAGGCCCAGGTCTCGCTCAACGCGATCAACGTCGGCTTCGCCGTGGCCAAGGCGGTCGGTTCGCTGGCGGTGCTGCGCTATGTGAGCAATACGCCGCTGGCGTTCTTCCTTGTCCAGCTACTGCTGGGACTGCTGGAGCCCATCGTGCTGGCCCAGCGCAGCTACCGCGTCTTGCCGCCAACCACCGAACGCATCGGCCTGGCCTTCGCCAAGGCCCAGCTGATCACCGCCATGCCCTTTGGCCTGAGCATCGCCTACACCTCGATCCTGTGGCTGCTGCTGTCCCAGCTGGATCGGCTGCTGCTCTCCGGCCTGCTGCCCCTGGACGAATATGGCTATTTCTCGCTGGTGATGGCGTTGACCTCGGCTGTGACCCTGGCCGCCTCGCCGCTCAGCAGCGCGCTCATCCCACGCCTGACCTACCTTCATTCCAAGGGCGAGATTGACCAGCTGATCCGGCTCTACCGCAATGCCACCCAACTCACCGCCGTACTGATGATCCCGCTCACCGGCATGGTGGCGCTGTTCGGCAAGGAACTGATGTACGCCTGGACCGGCAACCTCGCCGCGTCCACCTGGGCCTCGAACATCATCTTCTGGTACATGCTGGGCAATACCTTCCTGACCTTCACCTCCTACCAGTACTACCTGCAGTACGCGTACGGGGACCTGGCGCTGAACGTCAAGATCAACACGCTGCAGGCGATCATCGGCGCCCCGCTGATCACCCTGGCCGCCTACCGTTTCGGCGCCACCGGCACGGCGATCGTCTGGTGCCTGCTGCAGGCGGCGACCTTCGTGGTGTCTCCGCCGCTGGTCCAGCGCAAGCTGGCGCCGGGCCTGTACCGGCCGTGGATGCGACAGGACCTGCTGCCCGTGGCGACAGGTGCGGTGCTGGTGCTGGCGGTGCTGTCCCTGCTCTCGGGTGACCTCATCGCCCGCTTCAACCGGCTCGAGATCTTCCTGGCCCTGAGTGTCATGGGCGTGTGCGTGGTGGCCGGCGCGGCGGCGGGCAGTTCGCTGCTGCGCTCCTACCTGGCCCGCATGACCCATCTGGCCCCCACAGGACATCAATAACCCATGGATCCCATCGCCTCAATCGTGGTGCCTGCCTACAACGCGGCCGGATTCATCGGCCGCAGCATTGCCTCGATCCGGCAGCAGACCTTGAAAGACCTGGAAATCCTGGTCGTCGACGACGCCTCCACCGACGATACGGTGGCCACCGTCAAGGCCTTGCAGGTCCACGACCAGGACATCCGGCTGTTCGAGCAGGACTGCAACGGTGGCGCGGCCGTGGCGCGCAACACCGGCATCGCCCAGGCCCGCGGGCGTTACATCGCCTTCCTCGATGCCGACGACATCATGCTGCCGCAACGGCTCCAACACCTGATCCGGCACGCCGAGGAACAGCAGCTGGATATCGTGGCCGACAACCAGGTGCTGCATGATTCATATCTGGACCGGCAGGTCGGCCTGCTGGCCTTCAATGAAAGCCAGCACCCCCAGCCATTGACCGCGCTGTCCTTCCTCAAGGGATCCAGCAACGTCCCGAGCCTGCGCGAGATCCTGTCCGGCAGCCGCGCCGCCTATTTCCCGCTGATCAAGCCGATCATCCGTCGCGCGTTCCTGACCGAGCACCAGCTCCGCTACGATCCCGCCTGCCGCTTTGGCGAGGATTTCGACATCATCATCCGTTGCCTGCTGGAAGGCGCCAGGGCCAGCATCGTGCCGCAGGCTTACTACGTCTACACGCTGTCACACAGCGACGTCTCCAACACCCGCTCGCCGCATTCGCGCACGCGCTTCAACATGCAGCCGGTCATACAGAACGTGGACCACCTGTTGCGCACCTACGCCCACGCGCTGACCCCGCAGATGAGGCAGGCGCTGATCCGCTGCAGGGACGGCTGCCAGGGCCTTGAGCAGTTCGAACAGTTCAAGGCCGAGCTCTACGGCCGGCGCGCGCGCGCGGTGCTCAGCCTGCTCACCACGCCGATGCTGTGGCAGTACGTGGCCCGCTCCACGACCATCAAGCTGCGCAACCTGTCCACGCGCCGTTTCGCCTAGCGCATCGCGCGCGGCACGCCGGCGCCGGTCAGAACATCACCTGCGCGCGGATCCCGAATGCGTTGGGGTCCACCTCCACCCCGGCACGGCGGCTGTTGGCCTTGATGTAGTTGACCTGCACCTTGAAGTGGCTGGTGAAGTAGTAGTTCGCACCCACGGTCCAGTCATGCTGGTAGCCGCCTTCCAGCCCGGCATCGTTGAGGTCCAGGTCGCTGTAGCGCAGCAGCAGTTCCAGCGCGCCGGCCGGACCCTTGGGCGTGACGTTGCCCAGCGTGCCGGTGTAGGGGCGCGATTCGCCGGTCACCACCCAGCTGCCGTAGACGGTGTTGCCCTGGGCGTTGAAGTCGGCAAAGCCCTCGCGCGCCACGGTCTGCTCCAGGTGCTCGGCCAGCACGGTGAACGGGCCGGCGATGCGGATGAACTCCAGGCCGGCG
>DATCUN010000216.1:0-2329 GCA_036561825.1 Pseudomonas sp. | reverse complement strand
CGTTCGTTATGGGCGGTGCGATTGCGGTCGCCAGTGTCGGGTTCTATTTCGCCTCCAAACGGTCCCGGGCGGTGCTGGGAGATATCATGCGAATGCCCACCGCCACCCGGATCGATCGCCCTCTTGTACTGGGCAGCCTGGCATTCGGAGCGGGATGGGGGCTGGCTGGCTATTGTCCGGGTCCGGCGGTCGCGACGCTTTTGAGTGGTCGGAGCGAACCCTTGATCTTTGTCCTCGCCATGTTGGCGGGTATGGCGCTCTACGAGTTGCAGACACGCTTCTCAGGGAAGCCGCAGTGATAGGTTGCAGTCGCTCTAAATCGAAAGGTGATCCAAGGCTTCCGGAGCGCAACGATGGTTGAGATCGGGCTTGGGCTATTGGTCGGCCTCGTCCTGGCGCTGACCGGTGCCGGCGGCGGCATCCTCACCGTGCCGTTGCTGATCTTCGTGGTCGGGCTCGAGCTGCATCAGGCCGCGCCAATCGGGTTGATGGCGGTCGGATTCGCGGCCTGGGTCGGGGCAGTGATTGGTCTGAGGGACGGCATTGTCCGGTACAAGGCGGCGGCCCTGATGGCCTGCTGTGGCGTGTTGCTCGCGCCCGTCGGCCTCTGGGTGGCCGCGCGGGTAGCGCACGATGTGCTTGCCGTGGTGTTTGCGCTGGTGATGTTCTGGGTCGCCTTCAGGGCATTCAGGCGCCCGCCGAGCGATGACACGACCCCGAGAGCCGTGCCCTGTCGGCTGAACCCGCAGACGGGCCGCTTTCACTGGACCTCACGCTGTGCAGCGACCGTCGCCGCCTCCGGCACCTTGGCCGGTTTCCTCTCCGGCTTGCTGGGGGTCGGCGGCGGGTTCGTGCTGGTGCCGGCGCTCAGTCGCTTCAGTGATCTGCCGATGCGTTCGATTGCCGCCACGTCGTTGGCGGTCATCGGCCTGGTGTCGGTCAGCGGCGTGTTGTCCGCCGCGCTGACGGGTGGCATCCAGTGGGCAGTGGCGCTGCCATTCTCGGCCGGTGCCGTGCTCGGGATGTTCGCCGGCCGCACGGTTTCCTCTCGCCTGGACGGGCGCCTGCTGCAGCGGGGCTTCGGATTGGTCGCGGCTGTTGCCGCGTCGGCCTTGCTGCTTCAAGTCGCCTTCTGATCGCGCACCCGCAGGTGGCAAGCCAGACACCTGCGCCGCGCGACCGGATAAGACCTTAGCCTTCCTGGACCGGCAGGTTTGCCGCCTTCCAGGCCATCCAGGAACCGGGGACATTGGCCACATCACGAAAGCCGGCTTTCTTGAGGATGCTGGCAGCGATGGAGGCGCGATAGCCGGATCCGCAGTAGGTGACGGTGGTCTTGTCCGGATCCAGCTCGTTGAGCCGGTCGGCGAGGTGCGCGACGAAGATGTGCCTGGCGCCAGGCACCCGACCCGCCGCAACCTCTTGGGGGCTGCGTACATCCAGCACCTGTACATCGGGCGCTTCACGACGTGCATTCAGTTCATGAACCGTCCATTCCTGAAGCCTGTTCAGCGGTAGCGCCGCGTTCTGCCAGTCCGTCATGCCGTTGCGCAGATAGCCGCGAATATCGTCCAGGCCTATCCGGTAGAGCTGGGTGACAGCCTGGTGGACATCGTCGGCCGATTCGCCCACCAGCAGGATCGGGCGAGCGTCGTCGAGCATCCGGCCCGCCCAGTTCACGAACTCGTTGCGCAGGGCGATGTTGACCGCCCCGGGCACGTGCCCGCCGCCAAACGCGAGGATCGAGCGGACGTCCACAACCTGCATGTCGTGCGCGGCCAGTGCCTCGAAGTCGGACGGGGCGAGGGGCGGCGGCAGGGCAGGGCCTTCTATCTGCACCGCTGGGCGCAAGTTCAGTTTTTTCAGGCGCGCGTAGTGACGGGGTGGTTCCGGCATGTCCGCCAGTAGCCAATCGATGAACGCGTCCTCGCTCCGCTGCTCGCGCAACGCGGGGTTGAAGAGACGCTCGCTGCCGAGCGTGGAGTGGCGACGGTCGCCGATAGACTTGCCGCAGGCCGAGCCGGCGCCGTGGCAGGGGTAGATTTCAATCCTGTCGCCAAGGGGCAGGTAGTGATCGAAAAGTGTGTGGTACAGCGCGCCGGCCAGCTTTCGTTCGCTGCCTTCGCCCAGCAGGTCGGGGCGCCCGACGTCCAGGTTGAACAGGGTATCGCCGGTAAACAGCGCGATCGGCTGGTCGCCCTGCTGGGCGTCGAACAGCTGCAGGGAGATATGTTCAGGCGTATGCCCGGGCGTGTGCATGACCTGCAGCGTGGCCTGCCCGAGCTCTATCGTCTCGCCACCGCTGACCTGGCGAAGCTCGAACTCGTAG
>DATCUN010000215.1:0-6520 GCA_036561825.1 Pseudomonas sp. | reverse complement strand
CGGCACATCCTGCGTGGCGGTGGCCAGCTCGGCGGCAACGCCGGCCAGGTTCAGTTTCGGCAGCACGCTGACCCGGTCGAGTCCGGCGGCAATACGCTCGGCGCGCGCCTGCTCCTCGGCATTGCCCCACGGCAGGCGGATCGCCCAGCCGGCGGCGCTGAGGCGCTCGGCCAGCTCGCGCCAGTAGCGCTCCGGCCAGTGCTTGGTGACCCAGGTGGTGCCGTGCAGGAACAGCAGGTAGGGCTCGTCGTTGCGCCCGGCCAGCAGGCGCTGGCGATCCAGCGCGTAGTCGCCGGTTTCCGCCGGCAGCGGATAGCCGAGGGCCTGGGCGAACAGCTGGCGCACCCGCTCCACCGCGTGCACGCCCCAGGGCACGGTGCAGCCGCGATCGTAGAAACGGCTGGCCAGCGGCTCGCGGGCGCTGGCGCGGTCCAGCCCGGCGACCGGGGCCTGGACGTAGCGGGTCAGCAAGGCGCTCTTCAGCAACCCCTGGGCGTCGATCACCAGGTCGTAGCGCTGCTCGTTCAGGCGCGCCTTGAACTGCCGCCATTCGCCGCCGCGCAGGGTGCTCCACAGGTTCTTGCGCCAGCGGCGCAGGGCCACCGGGATCACCCGGTCGACCGCCGGATGCCAGGTGGGGATCTCGGCGAAACCCTCCTCCACCACCCAGTCGAAACGGATGCCGGGAATCGCACGCATGGCGTCGGTGAGCGCCGGCAGGCTATGGATGACGTCGCCCAGCGACGACGTCTTGATCAGCAGAACGCGCACTCAGTGCTCCTGCGGCAACGGATCGGCCAACGGCTCGCCGGCCAGGCGCTGCAGGGCGTCGAGCACCGGCTGCGGCTGCAGGTCGCGCAGGCAGTTGTAGTGGCCGAAACGGCAGGTGCGCTCGAAGCACGGGCTGCAGTCGAGGCCGAGACGAACGATTTCCACCTGCTCGGCCAGCGGCGGGGTGAACTGCGGCGAGGTGGAGCCGTACACCGCCACCAGCGGGCGGTTCAGGGCAGCGGCCACGTGCATCAGCCCGGAGTCGTTGGACACCACGGCATCGGCGCAGGACATCAGGTCGATGGCCTCGGCCAGGCTGGTTTCGCCGGCCAGGTTGACCGCCTCTTCCTGCAGGCCGGGGATCAGTTCCTCGCGGATCGTCTCGCCCACCGGGTGGTCGCTCTTCGAGCCGAACAGCCAGACCTGCCAGCCGGCGCGGATCTTGGCGTCGGCCACTGCGGCGTAGTGCTCGGCCGGCCAGCGCTTGGCCTCGCCGAACTCGGCACCGGGGCACAGCACCAGCACCGGGCGGTCCAGGCTCAGGCCGAACTTGTGCAGCGCTGCCTCGCGGCTGACTGGGTCGATCTCGAGGCGCGGGCGCGGATAGGGCTGCGCCAGCGCGGCGCCGGGCGCGTAGGCCAGGGCCATGAAGCGCTCGATCATCAGCGGATAGCGCTGCTCGTCGAGCGTGCGGATGTCGTTGAGCAGACCGTAGCGCATCTCGCCGCGCCAGCCGGTACGCAGGGGAATGCCGGCGAAGAACGGCACCAGCGCGGATTTGAGCGAGTTGGGCAGCAGGATCGCCTGGTCGTACTGGCCGGCCAGCGACTTGCCGATGCGCCGGCGGCCGGCAAGGTCGAACACGCCGTGGCCGAACGGGAAGCTCAGCGCCCGGCGCACCTCGGGCATGCGCTCGAGGATCGGCCGGCTCCAGTCGGGAGCCAGCACGTCGATCTGGCAGTCGGCATGGCGCTGCTTCAGGCACTGGAACAGCGTCTGCGCCATCACCATGTCGCCCACCCAGGAGGGACCTACGATCAGTATTCTCATGCGATTTCCGAAATGAACAGGGAGGCTTGCGCCTCCCCGTCACTGGCTTTCTGACTCACGCATCCAGCCGTGAAGCGTACGCTCGCTTCACTTGACCAGGGTGCGCCACTCGGCGTGGGCATCGGTCTTGCCGGTGACCAGGTCGAAGTAGGCCTTCTGCAGCTTCTCGGTGACCGGGCCGCGGCGGCCGATGCCGATCTGGCGGCCGTCCACTTCGCGGATCGGGGTGACTTCGGCGGCGGTGCCGGTGAAGAAGGCCTCGTCGGCGATGTACACCTCGTCGCGGGTGATGCGCTTCTCGACGATCTCGATGCCCTGCTCGCGGGCCAGGGTCAGCACGGTGTTGCGGGTGATGCCGTTCAGGCAGGCGGTCACCTCGGGGGTGTAGATCACGCCGTTCTTGACGATGAACACGTTCTCGCCCGAGCCTTCGGCCACGTAGCCTTCCGGATCCAGCAGCAGGGCCTCGTCGGCACCGGCGGACACCGCTTCCTGCAGGGCCAGCATCGAGTTGACGTAGGCGCCGCTGGACTTGGCACGGGTCATGGTGATGTTGACGTGGTGGCGGGTGAACGAGCTGGTGCGGATCTTGATGCCGTTTTCCAGCGCCTCGTCGCCCATGTAGGCGCCCCAGTGCCAGGCTGCGACGATCACGTGCACTTTCAGGTTGTCGGCGCGGATGCCCATGCCTTCCGAACCGTAGAAGGCCAGCGGACGGATGTAGGCGCTTTCCAGACCGTTGTCGCGCACGGCGGCCTTGGTGGCCTCGTTGATTTCGTCCTTGGTGAACGGAATCTTCATGCCCATGATGTGGGCGGAATCGAACAGACGGTCGGTGTGCGCTTCCAGGCGGAAGATCGCGGTGCCCTGCGGCGTGTTGTAGGCGCGCACGCCTTCGAACACGCCCATGCCGTAGTGCAGGCTGTGGGTCAGCACGTGGGTGGTCGCGTTGCGCCACTGCACCATTTCACCGTCATACCAGATCACGCCATCACGATCGGCCATCGACATTTTTTGCCAGCTCCTTCAAGAATTCGTGTTTGCCTTCAGTCCACCCGCGGACCGCATGACGCCTGGCGTCATGCGCCGCACTTCTGCCTGCGGCAGACAGATCGCCCGCGACCTGTCGCCTACGCGAGCCCCAGCTCGCGCCAGATCCGCATCACGCCGCGGCGCTCCTCGTGGAAGTGGTCGCCACTCACGACGCCGGCCTGTTTCTGCAAGGCCAGGCGGTGGGCAGCTGCGCGATAGGCCTTGTAGGCCTCCTGCAGGAGGTGGACGTCGGCGCCGGCGATCAAGCCAGCCCGTTCCAGCCCTTCCAGAATGCGGATGTTGTCGGTGAAACGCAGCAGTTCAGGGTACTGCCGCGACCAGGCGAGAACGGCATATTGCACCATAAATTCGATATCGACGATACCACCGGCATCGTGCTTGAGATTGAAGGTCGCCGCCGCATCGAACGCCTCCGCCGCGGTGCCGCCGGCGGTACTCTTGGTGCCCAGGTTGTCGCGCATCTTGGCGCGCATCTCGCTGACTTCGGCACGCAACGCGGCGCCATCGCGCTCGCGGCCGAGCACCCGGGCGCGGATCTGCTCGAACTGCTCGGCGACCCCCTCGGAGCCGGTCAGCTTGCGCGCGCGCACCAGCGCCTGGTGCTCCCAGGTCCAGGCCTCGCTTTCCTGGTAGCGCTCGAAGGCCGCCAGCGAGCTGGCCAGCAGGCCGGACACGCCGGAGGGGCGCAGGCGCATGTCCACTTCGTACAGCGCGCCGGAGGCGGTCTGCGCGGTGAGCAGGTGGATGATGCGCTGGCCCAGGCGGGTGTAGAACTGCGCGCTGTCGATCGGCTTGGCGCCGTCGGTCTCGGTCTGCTGGTCGCCGCTGTGGACGAACACCAGGTCGAGGTCGGAGCTGTGGCCCAGCTCGATGCCGCCGACCTTGCCGTAGCCGACGATGATGAAGTCCGGCTCGCTGGCCACGCTGCCGTCGGCGCGGCGCGGGTAGCCGTGGCGCTGGCCGACCTGGCGCCAGCCCAGCTGCAGGACCTGCTCGAGGATCGCCTCGGCCAGCCAGGTCAGGTAGTCGCTGACCTTCATCAGCGGCAGGCTGCCGGCGATCTCCGAGGCGGCCACGCGCAGGCCGTGGGCCAGCTTGAAGTGGCGCAGCGCCTCCATCTGCTGCTCGAGGTCGTCCTCGGGAATGCGCGTCAGCCGCTCGCGCAGCTCGGCGGTCAGCTCGGCCTTGCCGGGCGGACTGTACAGCCGCCCCTCGTTGAGCAGCTCGTCGAGCAGCAGCGGGAAACGGGCGATCTGCTCGGCCACCCACGGGCTGGCCGCGCACAGGGTCAGCAGGCGCTCCAGCGCCCCAGGGTTCTCGCTGAGCAGCACCAGGTACGCCGAGCGCCGCGCCACCGCCTCGACCAGCGGCAGCAGACGTTCGAGCAGCAGGTCCGGAGTGCCGTGGGCGACCATCGCCGCCAGCAGGCGCGGCATGAAGGCGTCCAGCCGCTCGCGGCCGAGGCGCTGCATGGCGCGCACCGGCGAGGCATGCTGCAGGCCCTCGATGCGCTGCCAGGCGACCGCCGCATCGGCGAAGCCGGCTTCGCGCAGCTGGTGCTGGGCGGCTTCCGCCTCCAGGGCGTTCTGCCACAGCGGCAGCCACTCGTCGCCGATGCCGGCCAGATTGGCCCCGGCCTCGTCGTCGGGATCGGCAATCACCTGGCGGAAATGGAAGTCGATGCGCCCGCGCCAGTAGGCCAGGCGGTCGAGCAGCGCATTCCAGCCGTCGAAGCCCATGATGAAGGCGACCCGCGCGCGCTCCTGCTCGCCGTCGGGGAGCATCTGCGTCTGGCGGTCGGCGATGGCCTGCAGGGCGTGCTCCAGGTAGCGCAGGAAGCAGTAGCCTTCGGTCAGCTCGGCCACCACCGGCGCCGGCAGGTAGCCCTGGCCGGCCAGGGTGGCGAGCACCTTGAGCAGCGGGCGCTGCTGCAGGCTGAGGTCGCGGCCGCCGTGGATCAGCTGGAAGGCCTGGGCGATGAACTCCACCTCGCGGATGCCGCCGGCACCGAGCTTGATGTTCTCGGTCATGCCCTTGCGGCGCACCTCCTGCTGGATCAGCTGCTTCATGGTGCGCAGCGCCTCGATGGCCGAGAAGTCCAGGTAGCGGCGATAGACGAACGGCCGCAGCATCTGCTGCAGCTGCGCGCCGGCGGCCTGGTCGCCGGCCACCACGCGCGCCTTGATCATCGCGTAGCGCTCCCAGTCGCGGCCCTGGTCCTGGTAGTACTGCTCCATGGCGTTGAAGCTGTACACCAGCGGGCCGCTGGAGCCGTAGGGGCGCAGGCGCATGTCGACGCGGAACACGAAGCCGTCGACGGTCACCGCATCCAGCGCCTTGATCAGCTTCTGTCCCAGGCGGGTGAAGAACTCCTGGTTGTCCAGCGCGCGGCGCGCGCCGACGGTCTCGCCGCCCTCGGGGTAGGCGAAGATCAGGTCGATGTCCGAGGACAGGTTGAGCTCGAAGGCGCCGAGCTTGCCCATGCCGAGCACCACCAGGTGCTGGGCCTCGCCACTGCGCGCGCCGACCGGCGTGCCGGACTGCTCGCACAGCCGCGCGTACAACCAGTGGTAGGCCAGGTCGATGCAGGCATCAGCCAGCTCGGAGAGATCGCGGCAGGTCTCGGCGAGGTCGGCCAGGCGGTTGACGTCGCGCCAGATGATCCGGCTCTGCTGGCGGTTGCGGTAGCGGCGCAGGCAGCGCGCCAGTTCGTCCTCGCTGCTGCAGCCGGCCAGCGCCTGGCCCAGTTGCTCGCGCAGTTCGCCTGCTGCCAGGGCGCGCTCCAGCTCGCCGCTGGCGGCCAGCTCGAGGAGCATCTGCGGGTCGCGCGCCGCCTGTTCGGCGACGAAATCGCTGGCCCCCAGCACCCGCTCCAGCGCCTCGCGGCGCTCCGGCGGCCAGGCCGCCAGCGCGGTTTGCCCGCCCTCGTCGAGGCGCGAGACGAAGGTCTGCCGGGCGTGCTCGACCAGGGCATGGAGTTCCGCGGGCAGGGCAGTCAGGGTGGGGAGGCTCATGGTCTATCCTTTTATCGCGCCGCGACGGCCATCTGGCCGGTCGTCGTTAGCTGTAGTTTTGCTACTAAACTTTTGTCGCAGGGAGCTGCTTTTGCCGCAAACATGTAGTAAAACTACACGGGTCGCCGGGTGACCCCTGGCAGGTGGAGCACGCTGCAACAGCGTCGCGCCCCGACAACCACAAAATTCGCCGCAGTCGCCCACAAGCCCGACCGCGCTTTATATACGGCCTCCGATTCTGGAAGCCTTTCCGCCCTGGAGCAAGCCATGCAAGATCTCGATCCCGTCGAAACCCAGGAATGGCTGGACGCCCTGGAGTCCGTCCTCGATCGTGAAGGTGAAACCCGCGCTCACTACCTGCTGACCCGTCTGGGCGAGCAGGCTTCGCGCACCGGCACCCAGCTGCCGTACGCCATCACCACGCCGTATCGCAACACCATCCCGGTGACCCACGAGGCACGCATGCCGGGCGACCTGTTCATGGAACGGCGCATCCGCTCGCTGATCCGCTGGAACGCCCTGGCCACGGTGATGCGCGCGAACAAGAAGGACCCGGACCTGGGTGGCCACATCTCCACCTTCGCCTCCAGTGCGACCCTGTACGACATCGGCTTCAACTATTTCTTCAAGGC
>DATCUN010000214.1:0-4148 GCA_036561825.1 Pseudomonas sp. | reverse complement strand
GGCTGCGCGCGACCGCGACGCCGCCGCCGGCCGATCGCTGACCGGCCCGCACCGGGGCGATTTCGAAGCCATCCACGCCGAGAAGGACCGCCCGGCCGCCGAATGCTCCACCGGAGAGCAAAAAGCCCTGATTTTGAACCTTGTTTTGGCCCAGGCAGCCCGTCTTTCAGGTGCAGAATCAGCGCCAGTTCCTATATTGTTGCTGGACGAAGTCGCAGCGCATCTGGACCGCCGCCGGCGAGCCGCATTGTTCGACGAAATACTGGCGCTCGAGCTCCAGGCCTTTCTCACCGGCACGGACGAGCACCTGTTCGAGGACTTGAAAGGACGAGCCCTGGGCGTTCGCGTGGACGCCTCCGGCCTTTCCATCTTGGAAGACGAATGACCGACGAGACGAACGGCAACGGCAGTGGCAACGGCCAGGCCGAATATGGCGCGGAATCGATCAAGGTCCTCAAGGGCCTCGATGCCGTGCGCAAACGCCCCGGCATGTACATCGGCGACACCGACGACGGCTCGGGCCTGCACCACATGGTCTACGAGGTGGTCGACAACGCCATCGACGAGACGCTGGCCGGCTGGGCCAGCCGCGTCGAGGTGATCCTCAACGCCGACGGCTCGTGCACCGTCACCGACGACGGCCGCGGCATCCCGGTGGACATCCACGAGGGCGAGGGCGTCTCGGCGGCCGAGGTCATCATGACCCAGCTGCACGCCGGCGGGAAATTCGACCAGAACAGCTATAAGGTCTCCGGCGGCCTGCACGGCGTCGGCGTCTCGGTGGTCAACGCCCTGTCGGACTGGCTCAAGCTGGTCATCTACCGCGGCGGCCTCAAGCACGAGATGGAGTTCCGCCGGGGCGATGCTGTCTCGCCGCTGGTGATCACCGGCAAAGCGCCCTTGCGGCCGAACGGCGAGTTCCTGTCGGGCACCGAGGTCACCTTCCTGCCCTCGACCGACACCTTCGCCTTCATCGACTTCGACCGGAAGACGCTGGAGCACCGGCTGCGCGAGCTCGCCTTCCTGAACTCGGGCGTGACCATCTACCTGCGCGACCTGCGCGACGCCGAGCCGTTCGAGGAAGTGCTGCACTACGACGGGGGCATCGCCGCCTTCGTCCAGCACCTGGACAAGGCCAAGACCGCGCTGCTCAAGGCGCCGATCATGATCCGCGGCGTGCGCGAGAACGTCGAGGTCGACCTGTCGCTGTGGTGGAACGACGGCTACCACGAGAACGTCCTGTGCTTCACCAACAACATCCCCCAGCGCGACGGCGGCACCCACCTGTCGGCCTTCCGCTCGGCGCTGACCCGGATCATCACCGGCTACGCCGAAGCGAGCGGGGCGGCCAAGCGCGAGAAGGTGTCGGTCTCCGGCGAGGACGCGCGCGAGGGGCTGACCTGCGTGCTGTCGGTCAAGGTGCCCGACCCGAAGTTCTCCTCGCAGACCAAGGACAAGCTGGTCTCCTCCGAGGTTCGCCCGGCGGTCGAGGGCCTGGTGTCCGAAGGACTCGGCCAATGGTTCGAGGAGCACCCGACCGAGGCCAAGCTGATCGTCCAGAAGATCGCCGAGGCCGCCGCCGCCCGTGAAGCCGCCCGCAAGGCCCGCGAGCTCACCCGCCGCAAGTCGGCGCTCGACATCACCTCGCTGCCCGGCAAGCTCGCCGACTGTCAGGAACGCGATCCGGCCAAGTCAGAGATCTTCCTGGTCGAGGGCGATTCCGCCGGCGGCTCGGCCAAACAGGCCAGGAACCGCGAGAACCAGGCGGTGCTGCCGCTGCGGGGCAAGATCCTCAACGTCGAGCGCGCCCGCTTCGACAAGATGCTTTCGTCCGACCAGATCGGCACGCTGATCACCGCGCTGGGCGCGGGGATCGGCCGCGACGACTTCGACATCGAGAAGATCCGCTACCACAAGATTGTGGTCATGACCGACGCCGACGTCGACGGCGCCCATATCCGCACCCTGCTGCTGACCTTCTTCTACCGGCAGATGCCCGAGCTGATCGAGCGCGGCCACGTCTACATCGGCCTGCCGCCGCTGTACAAGCTCAAGCAGGGCAAGCAGGAGCTGTACCTGAAGGACGACGCGGCGCTCAACGTCTACCTAGCCAACAGCGCGGTGGAGAATGCCGCGCTGATCCCGGCCGCCGGCGAGCCGCCCATTTCCGGCGAGGTCCTGGAAAAACTGCTGATCCTGTTCGCCAATGCACGCGATACGATCGCGCGCAATACACATCGCTACAATCCGGCCCTGCTCGAGGCGATGATCGATGCCGCGCCGACCGATGTCCTGCCCAGCCTGGATCCTGCGGCCCTGCGCAAGGAGCTGGACACCCTGGAAGGCGCGCTCAACAGCCCCAGCATCGGCAGCCCGCGCTATACCCTGGAACTGCAGACTGCCACCGACACACGCCCGGCCGCGCTGCTGGCCACCCGCCACCACATGGGCGAGGAACTGACCCAGGTGCTATCACTGTCGGCCTTCGAAACCGGCGAACTGCGCCCGCTGCGTGAAGCGGCCGCGCAGCTGCACGGCCTGGTCCGCGACGGCGCCCGGATCCAGCGTGGCGCCCGCAGCCAGGAGATCACCAGCTTCGCCCAGGCCCAGGCCTGGCTGCTGGAGGAAGCCAAGAAGGGCCGCCAGATCCAGCGCTTCAAGGGCCTGGGCGAAATGAACCCCGAGCAGCTGTGGGAAACCACGGTCAATCCCGATACCCGGCGCATGCTCCAGGTCCGGATCGAGGACGCGGTGGCCGCCGACCAGATCTTCAGCACGCTGATGGGCGATGTGGTGGAGCCGCGCCGCGAGTTCATCGACGCCAATGCGCTGAAGGTGTCCAACCTGGACATCTGAGCCTGGCGCGCATGGAAGCCGATCCGGTCCAGTCCGGCGGCGGGCAGGGAGCCTCTTCCCGGCCGGGAAGCGCACTGCCGCTGCGCCAGGCGCTGTCGCGCTTCGCGCTGGAGGTGCTGATCGTGGCGGTGCTGTTTGGCCTGCTTTCGCTGTCGGGCGCCCTGGCCTGGGGCCTCTGGCGCGGCGTGCAGCTGGCGCTGCAGGGCATGCCCACCGCCGATCCCGGCGCGATCATGCAGGCAGTCGGCAAGCCCGGCCCGCTGGCGACCATCGCCATGAGCGTGCTCGGGGTGGGCGGCACGGCGCTGGCGGCCATGCTCTGGCGCGCCCCGCCCCGCGTCGATGAACGTCGCCGCTCGCGTGCCGTCCTGCGCATGCCGGAGACCTGGCTGCTGGCGTTGTTCACCGCCGCGGTGGTGATCTGCTTCAGCGCGGTCGTCTCGCAGACCGCCGCGGCCCTGCGCCAATCGCTGGATCCCACCAACATGACCCTGGTGCGCGGCACGCTGGCCCAGCATCCCGGGCTGCTGCTGCTGTTCGCCGTGGTCGCCGCGCCGATCTACGAAGAAGTCCTGTTCCGGCGCGTGCTGTTTGGCAGGCTCTGGCGTGACGGCTGGCCATTGCTGGGCGCGGTGTTGAGTGGGGTGCTGTTCGCCTTCATGCACGAACCTCCATGGATGGGCGACAAGTCGCTGGCCGCGCAACTGCCGCTGTGGGTGGTCTACACCTGCATGGGCATCGCCTTTGCGTGGGTCTACCGGCGCACTGGCTCCCTGGGGGCATCGATCATCGCGCACGGGCTCAACAACGCTTTTGCGCTCGGCCTGATGATGGCCTTCGGCGTCGCCCGCTGAGCGCGGAAGCTTGACGGAAAGTTCATGGTTTGTATGCCAACACTGATCCGCATGAAAGGCAAACCCCGACTCGTCCTCCCGCTGTTGTGCTGCCTGGTCGCCGGCGTGTTGCTGGCCGGTTGCGCCACCATGACCTCCTCGACCGGCCGTCGCCAGAACGTGGGCGCGGTCTCGCAGCAGGAACTGGATCAGCTCGGCGCCCAGGCCTTCGCCGAGGCCAAGCAGAAACAGGCCATCAGCAGGGATCCCGGACAGAACGCCTACGTGCGCTGCGTGGTCAACGCGCTGGTGGCCCAGCTGCCGGCATCCACACGCGGCATCGCCTGGGAAACGGCGGTGTTCGAGGACAGCGACGCCAACGCCTTCGCCCTGCCCGGCGGCAAGGTCGGAGTGAACACCGGCATGTTTCCGGTGGCCCGGACCCAGGATCAGCTGGCC
>DATCUN010000213.1:0-2688 GCA_036561825.1 Pseudomonas sp. | reverse complement strand
AGCAGAACCTGCGCGACCTGACCCCGGGCGGCTACATCGGCCTGGCGGCGGACCTGGCCAAGGCGATCTGAGGATCGCGCCACCCGCATCACCCCAGAAGGGACGCCGGCACTGCCTGCGTCCCTTCTTCGTTGTGGGCTGCGGGGCAGCCGGGCAGAGCCCGGCGCTACGGGGCGTTTCATTGCAATGCGTTACCGGATCGGGATCCCTTCTCGGCAGTCGGTTGGGACCCGACCCTACCAGCGCCATGCGCCGGCCGGCCTTGCGTCGCCGCGAAGCCACGGACTAAACCGGCTGCGGGGCATCGCCCGAGCCGACGTCGCCCGGTGCGGGACCCGCGCATATCCCCGCATGACAAAGGCCGCGGACAGGCCCGCCACCGACCAACCCGGTAGGGTCGGATCCCGATCGACCGCCGATACTGCTGATCAACGCGACGAACGCATGACCTTGGCCGGAGAAAGACGGGCAGCTGTACCGCCAGCGTGCGTTTTACGTCGTAGGCCATAGAGCAGCCGGGCAGAGCCCGGCTCTACGGGCGTCTCATTGCAATGCGTTACCGGATCAGGACCCCTTCTCGGCAATCGGTTGGGACCCGACCCTACCAAAGCAACACATCACCTCTGTCGTACCTCGCTTACCGCGCACGTCACGTAACAACGCAGGCCACTGACCCGCCTTACCTGCCGCCCACACCGGATACCGTCCAGAGGTGGCCGGGCGGCCTTGCCCAGGACCGTGTGTTGCCATGGATGGCAACACCGAGCCCCCAGGGACGGGTTTACGGCGTGTCCTGGGCAAGGCTGCCCGGCCACCTCCCGCCGCAGTCAGTCAAGGCGCTGCTCTGGACGTCGCTCTGGACGTCGCTCTGGACGTCGCTTTGGACGTAGCTTTGGACCTGGCCTTACGCTTCCAAACTCCACCCCCACCACCCCGCGACACCCCACCGCAGGTGCACATCGGCCCCAACCAGCGGACAATGGCCCCGCTCGCGCCGGCCACCTGCCGCGCCCCCGCTTTCCGTCTACACGCTCCAAGGATTCCCCCATGGCTGCCCGCACCACCAAGACCCCCGTCATCGAAATCCAGGCCCGCCCCGGCCTGCCGCTCGGCATGCCCGCCGCCGTCTTCCTGCGCGACTACTGGCAGAAGCGCCCGCTGCTCATCCGCGGCGCCTTCCCCGATTTCGAAACCCCCGTCCAGCCCGAAGACCTCGCCGGCCTGGCCTGCGAAGAAACCGCCCTGTCGCGCCTCATCACCCATGACCGCGCCACCGACGGCTGGAGCGTGCGTACCGGCCCGTTCCAGGAAGACGAATTCCCCGGCATGCCCGACCACGACTGGACCCTGCTCGTCCAGGACGTCGACAAGTGGGACGCCGACGTCCGCGCCCTCGTCAACCACTTCGACTTCCTGCCGCGCTGGCGCATGGACGATGTGATGATCAGCTTCGCCGCCACCGGCGGCTCGGTCGGCGCCCACGTCGACCAGTACGACGTCTTCCTGCTGCAGGCTTACGGCCACCGCCGCTGGCAGATCGACGCCAGTGAATCCACCAAGGGCAAGCGCCCGCCGCTGGACTTCCGCGACGACGTCGAACTCAAGCTCCTGCGCCGCTTCAAGCCCACCCACGACTGGGTGCTGGAACCGGGCGACATGCTCTACCTGCCGCCCAACGTCCCGCACAACGGTGTGGCCGAAGACCCCTGCCTGACCTTCTCCTTCGGCATGCGCGCCCCGGCCTCGGCCGAGCTGATCAGCGACTACCTGGACACCCTCATCGAGGGTGCTGACGAGTCGATCCGCTACCAGGATCCGGATCTCAAGCTGCCCGAAGACCCCAACGAAATCGACGTGCTGGCCATGAACCGCGTGGTCGAGGCGCTCAATGCCATCCGCATGAACGACCCCGACAAGCTCGGCGACTGGTTCGGCCGCTTCATCACCACCTACCGCGCCGCCGGCGACGTGGTGGCCGGTGCCGACCCGCTGCCGCGCGAAGAAATCGAGGCCGCGCTGGCCACGGGCCTGGACCTGCAGCGCCACCCGTGGGCACGCATGGCCTGGCGCCGCGCCAAGCGCGGGGCCAGCCTGTACTGCAGCGGCCTGGAGTTTGCCCTCCCGGTCAAGGATGCGCAGGTCCTGGCGGCCACCGAACAGCTCGGCGGCCCGCTCTACCTCAAGCTCTCGGCCAAGGGCCGCGACGCCGTGCAGGCCCTGGTGGCCGGCGGCTATTACCAGCTGTTCGACCCCAACGCCATCGACGAGGATTTCGATGACGAAGAGGACGAAGAGGACGGCCACTTCGCCGAGGACGCCGTGGTTGACGGCACCGACAGCATCGAGGTTATGCACGACGCCACCGTCGAGGCCGACGTGCATGAAGTGACCATCCACGAAGATGGCATCGAAGTCATCGTCGATTTCGACGACAGCGACGACCAGGACGACGGCAAGCCCGTCTGAGCATGGCGACCCGCTTCCAGGTCGACGTCGTGGACTACCCGACGCAGCGCGAGGCGCTGCATCGGGTCCGCCAGCGCGTGTTCGTCGAGGAACAGCAGGTGCCGGCCGCGCTGGAAATCGACGCGCTGGACCCGCTCAGCGCCCACGTCCTGGCCCGTGGCAGCGACGGCGAACCGATCGGTGCCGGACGGCTCACCCCGGACGGCCGGATCGGCCGCATGG
>DATCUN010000212.1:0-7395 GCA_036561825.1 Pseudomonas sp. | reverse complement strand
ATGCCGGAGGGATAGCGGGCCATGGCTCAGGCCTGCCGCGCGCCGGGCATGGCCAGCAGCTCGCTCAGCGCCGCGTCGAGGGCGGCGAGCAGCTGGTCGACGTCGCCGGCGCTGGTTTCCGGGCAGCACAGGGTCATGTTGTGGAACGGCGTGATCAGGATGCCGCGGTTGATCAGGTACAGGTGCAGGGCCATCTGCAGGCTGTCGTGGAAGGCCGCCTCGGCCTCGGCGCCGTTCTGCGGCGGCGTGGCGCGGAACTGGAACTCGCAGCGCGCGCCCAGCTCGGTCACCGACCAGGGCAGCGCGTGGCGGGCGATCAGCGCCCGGAAGCCCTCGGCCAGGCGCGCCGCCAGCCACAGCATGTGCTCGTAGGCCGGGGCAGTCATCACCTGCTCGAGGTTGGCGCGCAGGCAGTGCATGGCCAGGGCGTTGGCCGACAGGGTGGTGCCCATGCCGCTGTGGCCGTGGCCCTCGGCCATCTCGCGCGAGTGGGCGCGGGTCAGCTGCATGGCCTGGGCCATTTCCGCGCTGCAGCCGTACACCGCGCAGGGCACGCCGCCGGCGATGGCCTTGCCGAGGGTGAGGAAGTCCGGCTCGAGCTGCCAGGCGCGGGTGCAGCCGCCGGGGCCGGTGGACAGCGTGTGGGTCTCGTCGACGATCAGCAGGCTGCCGGCCTGCCGGGTCAGCTCGCGCAGCCGGGCCATGAAGCCGGGCTGCGGCAGCACCATGCCGATGTTGGTCAGCGCCGGCTCGCAGAGCACGGCGGCGACGTCGCCGGGCGCCAGCGCCGCTTCCAGCGCGGCGAGGTCGTTGAACGGCACCACGCGGCTGTGCTGGGTCAGGTTGCGCGCCTGGCCGATCAGCCCCGGCCGGTGCACGGTGTGGCCGTCGCGCAGGCGCACCAGGGTCTCGTCGACCGTGCCGTGGTAGCAGCCGTCGAACACCAGGATCACCTTGCGCCCGGTGATCGCCCGCGCCCAGCGCAGGACGAAGCGGTTGGCGTCGGTGGCGGTGGTCACCACCTGCCAGAACGGCAGGCCGAAGCGCGCCGCCAGCAGCTCGCCGCAGGCCACCGCGTCCTCGCCGGGCAGCATGGTGGTCAGGCCGCGACCGGCCTGTTCGCGCAGGGCGGCGGCAATCGGCGCCGGCGAATGGCCGAACATGCTGCCGGTGTCGCCGAGGCAGAAGTCGAGGTATTGGTGACCGTCGACGTCGAGGAAGCGGGCGCCCTGGGCGCTCTCGACGAACAGCGGTGCCGGCGTCGACCAGTCGCTCATCCAGTGCATCGGCACGCCGCCGAACAGTGACTGGCGGGCGCGCTCGGCCAGCGCCACGGACTGCGGGTTGGCGGCGATGAAGCGCTCGCGCTCGCGCGCGCTGAGGGCTTCCACGGCGTGTTCGGCGATTCCACTGGAGCTCATGATTGAACACCTCGTTGCTTTTTTTGCACATCTTTGAGGCGCAGGCACGGGAAAGTCAATCGAGGGTAAAGATGCGCCGGCAGAGGCCACGGAATTCGAGCCAGTTCACTATACTGTGACCCGCAATACGACACGTTTTTCTTTCATCCATGCGAAGCCATCGCCATGCGCACCCAGATTCGCTCCTCCCTATTCACTTTACTGTTGTCATGCGCATGGATTGCTCTGACCCCGACCGCCCATGCCGCCGGCCCGGCCGCGGCGCACGACCCGGCCCGCCTGCAGCTGGCTTCCAGCAGTGCCATGGTGGTCGACCTGGACAGCGACCAGGTGCTGTTCGCCGACAAGCCGGACAGCGTGCGGCCCATCGCCTCGATCAGCAAGCTGATGACCGCGGTGGTGACCCTCGATGCCCAGCTGCCGATGGACGAGGTCATCCCGGTGACCATCCACGACACCAAGGAGCTGCGCGGCGTCTACTCGCGGGTGCGGGTCAACAGCCAGATCAGCCGCAAGGAAATGCTGCGCCTGGCCCTGATGTCGTCGGAAAACCGCGCCGCCTCCGCCCTGGCGCACAACTACCCGGGTGGCCATGCGCGCTTCGTCGCGGCGATGAATGCCAAGGCCAAGGCGCTGGGCATGAACCGCACCCGTTTCGTCGAGCCGACCGGCCTGTCGGAGTTCAACGTGTCCACCGCCCGCGACCTGGTGCGCCTGCTCAAGGCCGCGCGGCAGTACCCGATGATCCGCGAGCTGAGCACCACGCCGAGCAAGACCGCCAGCTTCCGCAAGCCCAACTACGTGCTGGGTTTCAACAACACCAACCCGCTGGTGCGCAACCCCGGCTGGGACATCGAGGTCACCAAGACCGGCTTCATCAACGAGGCCGGCCACTGCCTGGCGCTGCTCACCCGGGTCGCCAATCGCCCGGTGGCCATGGTGCTGCTGGATACCAGCGGCAAGCGCAGCCATATCGGCGACGCCACCCGCGTCCGTCGCTGGCTGGAGACCGGCAAGGGCAGCCCGGTGCCGGCGGGTGCCAAGTCCTATCGCAAGACGGTCGCCAGCGGCAGCCACATCGAGTGACAGGAGGGCGCGGCGCGGCGGGCCGGTCGGCTACAGCTCGATCTCCTCGACCGCGCCGACGCTGTCGGCGTCCAGCGTGTAGGCCGCGTCGCCCTGCGCCTGGACCTTCAGCGTGCCGCTGACGCGCAGCGGCACGTAGGGGTCGTCGACGGCGATGCCGGCGGGATAGCTCACCAGCACGATCTGGTTGGGTGGCGGCGGCGGCAGGTGGTTGCAGGCGCCCGGATAGGGCAGCAGCAAGAAGCGCCGCAGCGGGCTGCCCGCCTCGCGCTCCAGCGGCACCGGGTAGCCGACCAGGCTCAGCGCCTGCTCGTCCAGCGCGGCCACCGTGCGCGTCGAATACATCACCGCCGGCAGGTTCGGCAGCTGCTTGAGGCCGCCCGGGGTGTAGAAGGTGCTGTCACCCTCGCCGCCGTCGTGACCGATCTCCGGCATTGCCAGCATCGCGTCGAGGTCCTCGGCGGTCAGCAGGTCGAGCCAGTCGACTTCCTCGGGCTCGGCGTGGCTCAGGGGGACGATCAGGCTCAGGCAGACGACGAACGGCAGGCGCATGCGGATCTCGCGGCGAAGACCGGCGCCGTGGCGCCGGTTCAGGATTTCTTCAGGTAGCCGAACACTATCAGCAGAACGATGGCGCCGACCACCGCGCCAACGAAGCCGGCCGCCTGGCCGGCGCGGTAGATGCCCAGCGCCTGGCCGCCGTAGGTGGCGAGAACCGAGCCGCCGATGCCGAGCAGGATGGTCATGATCCAGCCCATCGGATGGCGGCCCGGCTTGAGCCAGCGGGCGAGCACGCCGACCAGCAGGCCGATGAGGAGGGTGGCGAGGATGCCCATGGCAAGTGTTCCCGTAGGGATGGACTTGCCTTCTAGCCTAGTCGGCGGGAGCGCTGCCTGCCCGTGCGATCATCGCCAGGACGGGGAATCGTAGGGTGGGTCAGGCCGCAGGCCGCAACCCACCACCCGGCCTGCAAAGGCCGGCGATGGCGATGCCGGCTGGCATCGTTGGTGGGTTACGCCGCTTTGCGGCTAACCCACCCTACGGGACGCGGGCGATCAGCCCGCGATCAGCGCCTCGACCTTGGCGATCTGCGCCTTGAGGGTCGGCAGATCGGCGCTGCGCAGGGTGGCGTGGCCGACCTTGCGGCCGACCTTGAAGGCCTTGCCGTAGTGGTGCAGGTGGCAGTCGTCGATGGCGATCACCTGGTCCACCGCCGGCACTTCGCCGATGAAGTTGAGCATGGCGCTCTCGCCGACCTTGGCGGTCGAGCCCAGCGGCAGGCCGGCGATGGCGCGCAGGTGGTTCTCGAACTGGCTGCACTCGGAGCCCTCGATGGTCCAGTGCCCGGAGTTGTGCACGCGCGGGGCGATCTCGTTGGCCTTGAGGCCGCCGTCGACCTCGAAGAACTCGAAGGCCAGCACGCCGACGTAGTCGAGCTTCTCCAGCACGCGGCCGACGTAGTCCTCGGCCAGCGCCTGCAGCGGGTGCGCCTGGCTGGCGATGGACAGGCGCAGGATGCCGTCGACGTGGGTGTTGTGCACCAGCGGGTAGAAGCGCGTCTCGCCGTCGCGGCCGCGCACCGCCACCAGCGACACTTCGCCGGTGAAGGGCACGAAGCCTTCGAGGATGCACGGCACGCTGCCCAGCTCGGCGAAGGCACCGGCGACGTCCTCGGGCTTGCGCAGGACCTTCTGGCCCTTGCCGTCGTAGCCGAGGGTACGGGTCTTCAGCACCGCCGGCAGGCCGATGGCGGCGGCCGCGGCGTCCAGGTCGGCCTGCGAGTGGATGTCGGCGAATTCCGGGGTGGGGATGCCGAGGTCCTTGAACATCGACTTCTCGAACCAGCGGTCGCGGGCGATGCGCAGCGATTCGTCGCTCGGATACACCGGCACGAAATGCGCGAGGTAGGCCACGGTCTCGGCCGGCACGCTCTCGAACTCGAAGGTGACCAGATCCACCTCGTCGGCCAGGCGGCGCAGGTGGTCCTTGTCGTCGTAGTCGGCGCGCAGGTGCTCGCCGAGGGCGGCGGCGCAGGCGTCCGGCGCCGGGTCGAGGAAGGCAAAGTTCATCCCCAGCGGAGTGCCCGCCAGGGCCAGCATGCGACCCAGCTGGCCGCCACCGATTACGCCGATCTTCATGAGTGTTCGCCTCAGATTTCGCGGGGGTCCGGGTTTTCCAGCACCGATTCGGTCTGCTGGGCGCGGAACTCCTTGAGTGCCGCGTGGAACTGCGGATGCTTGCCGCCGAGGATGCTCGCCGCCAGCAGCGCGGCATTGATCGCGCCGGCCTTGCCGATGGCCAGGGTGGCGACCGGGATGCCGCCGGGCATCTGCACGATGGACAGCAGCGAGTCGACGCCGGACAGCATCGACGACTGCACCGGCACGCCGAGCACCGGCAGGTGGGTCTTGGCTGCGCACATGCCCGGCAGGTGGGCGGCGCCGCCGGCACCGGCGATGATCACTTCCAGGCCGCGCTCTTCCGCCTGTTCGGCGTACTGGAACAGCAGGTCCGGGGTGCGGTGGGCGGAGACCACCTTGACCTCGTGGGGGATGCCGAGCTTGTCCAGCATGTCGACTGTGTGGCTGAGGGTGCTCCAGTCGGATTTGGAGCCCATGATCACGCCTACCAGTGCGCTCATCGTCGTGCCTCTTGTTCTGCGCCAACCTGGCGCGACAAAAACCAACAAGCCACGCCGGATAACCGCACGTGGCTTGTCTGCGAAGGAGTGTGGACCGGACTGCGTGACCGGTCGAAAGTCGCGCAGTATATCGCAAAGGTTCGCGCGACGGGCAGACCCGCCTATCATCGAACTGGGGATGCGCGCCGTTGCCCGGCCCCGCCCCGGGAGTGTGCGCCATGCTTGCCATCGCCTTCATCCAGGATCTTGCCGTGCTCATGCTGGCGGCCGGGCTGGTGACGGTGCTGTGCCACCGCCTCCAGCAGCCGGTGGTGCTCGGCTACATCGTCGCCGGCTTCCTGATCGGCCCGCACACCCCGCCGGTGGCGCTGATCAGTGACGAGCAGAGCATCCGCACCCTCGCCGAGCTGGGGGTGATCTTCCTGATGTTCGGCCTCGGTCTCGAGTTCCGCCTGCGCCGGCTGCTGCGCGTCGGTCCCACCGCGATCCTCGCCGCCTTCTTCGAGATCGTGCTGATGATCTGGCTCGGCTACCAGCTCGGCCGCCTGTTCGCCTGGAGCCACATGGATGCGCTGTTTCTCGGCGCGATCCTGGCGATCTCCTCGACCACCATCATCGTCAAGGCGCTCGGCGACCTGAAGATGAAGCACGAGCGCTTCGCCCAGCTGATCTTCGGCATCCTGATCGTCGAGGACGTGCTCGGCATCGGCCTCGTCGCCCTGCTCTCCGGCATCGCCGCCAGCGGCACGGTGGCGACCGCCGAGGTGCTCGCCACCCTCGGCAAGCTGCTGCTGTTCATGCTGGTGTCGCTGCTGCTCGGCCTGCTGCTGGTGCCGCGCATCCTCGCCTACGTGGCCCGCTTCGGCAGCGACGAGACGCTGCTGATCACCGTGCTCGGCCTGTGCTTCGGCTTCTGCCTGCTGGTGATCAAGCTGGGCTACAGCATGGTGCTGGGCGCCTTCCTGATCGGCGCGATCATGGCCGAGTCGCGCCAGCTGGCGCAGATCGAGCGGCTGGTCGAGCCGCTGCGCCACATGTTCAGCGCGATCTTCTTCGTCGCCATCGGCCTGCTGATCGACCCGGCGGTGCTGCGCGACTACGCCTGGCCGATCGCGGCGATCAGCCTCGCCGTGGTGCTCGGCAAGCTGCTCACCTGCGGCATCGGCGCCTTCGTCACCGGCAACGACGGGCGCACTTCGCTGCGCGTCGGCATGGGCCTGGCGCAGATCGGCGAGTTCTCCTTCATCATCGCCGCGCTGGGGGTCAAGCTCGAGGTCACCAGCGACTTCCTCTACCCGGTGGCGGTGGCGGTCTCGGCGATCACCACCCTGACCACTCCCTACCTGATCCGCGCCGCCGATCCGCTGGCGCGGCAGCTGGCCGAGGCCATGCCGGCGCATGTGGCGGGAGTGTTCGGCGCCTACGGCACCTGGCTGCGCAACATCCGCCAGCCGGGTCAGCATGCCCTGCTGGCGGCGCTGATCCGGCGCAGCCTGCTGCACGCGGTCATCAACTTGGCGCTGGTGGCGGCGATCTTCCTCGGCGGCGGCTATTTCGCCGCGCCGATCGACCTCTGGCTCGACCAGTGGCTGCCGCAGCCCAACCTGCACAAGGCGCTGATCTGGGGTGCGGCGCTGCTGCTGTCGCTGCCGCTGCTGCTGGCCGCCTATCACCGGCTCAAGGCCCTGTCGCTGCTGCTCGCCGAGCTGGGCGGGCACAGCAGCCGCAGCCGCCGCGTGCGCCGGGCGCTGTCCGAGCTGATTCCGCTGCTGACCCTCGGCAGCTTCCTGCCGCTGCTCGCCGCGCTCAGCTCGAGCATCCTGCCGCCGCGCGAATGGCTGCTGATCATCGGCCTGCTCGCTGCCGTGCTGCTCGCCCTGCTCTGGCGCTGGTTCGTCCGCGTGCATCGCCAGCTGCACAGCGCCCTGCAGGAAACCCTCGACCAGGATGAGCCGCCCGAGTCCTGAGGCACGCCGGGCCGATCAGCGCCTATACCTTAGAGAGAGTGATTGGCCTGAGCTGCCCGCGGCGGTGCTCCTACCGCTGCGCCCGGCTCGCAACAGGGAGATCGTCCGATGTCCGCAGGTTCCCCGCAACGCCTGCTGTGGCGCGATGTTCGCGTGTTCGACGGCCGGTGCGAACTGCCCGAGCCGATGGCCGTGCTGGTCGAGGACGGCCGCATTGCCTGGCTGCGGCCGATGGCCGGGCTGGACGAAGCCGCGCTGGTCGGCGCGCGGGAGGCCGGCC
>DATCUN010000211.1:0-5516 GCA_036561825.1 Pseudomonas sp. | reverse complement strand
TCGCCGCCTGCATCGCCTCCAACTCGGCGGCGCCCTGGCGCTGCGTCGGCGCCGGGGCCGCCTGCTCCAGCAGGCGCACCAGCGACAGAGGCTCGGCCTGCAGGGGCAGCACCGGCAGCCAGGCGGCAAGCAGCAACAGCGTCAGTCGAGTCATTCAGAACCTTTTGGCCTTTTTCAGTACCCACCAGGGCGCCATGCTGGTTTCCTCGTGACCACGACGCAGCATCTCGTTGAGCGTGGCCACCGCGCTCCAGCAGCGCATGCCCAACATGCACAGCGGGAAGATCAGCACCACCGGAGCCAGGCGCAGATCCTGCCGCGGCCGTTCGGAGACGGCCAGCAGCAGCACCAGGTACAGCAGCAGGGTGCTGCCGAGGTACACCAGATAGATCAGGCCAGCCAGCGCCAGCAGCGCCGGCCAGGGCATCACCAGCAGACCGACCAGGCAATAGCCAAGGATGATGAACGGCAGCACCAGCTGGAAGAAGAAGCCGGTGAGCAGGGTCATCAGGAAGTTCGGCCAGCCCAGCAGGCGCGGCGTCAGGCTGTGGCGATGCTTGCGCACGTAGAGGAAGTACAGGTCGCCATCCCAGCGCAGGCGCTGCATGAGCAACTGGCGCAGAGTCACCGGCGCGTCGGTATGGCCGATCGCCTCCGGCTCGAAGGGAATACGCAGGCTATCGCGGCCGAAGTAGTTCTTGATCCGCAGGGTGATGTCGAGGTCTTCCGCCGTATGGGTATCCCAGCCACCGACCTTGTCGAGCACGCTGCGGCGGAAGGCGCCGAAGGCCCCGGAAATATTGTTCACCAGGTTCCATTCGCCGAGGCCGATCTTGGCCAGGTGGATGGACAGCAGGTACTCCAGCGCCTGCACGGCCGTGATCCAGGAGCTGCTGGCGTTGCGTACCCGCAGGCTGCCGGCCACCGCCGGCACGCACGGGTCGGCGAAGTGGCGCACCATGGCGCCGACCATGTTGTTGTCGAACGAGGTGTCGCCGTCCAGGGCCATGACAACCTCCCCGCTGGCATAGGCCAGCCCGGCATTCAGCGAGGACACCCGGCCACCGCGCTGCCACTTGGCGATCGGCCGCAGCAGGCGCCGCGGATAGCGCCGGGCATCGACGCGAAACTCACGGATCGCGCGCAGGGTTTCGTGATTGACCGCGGCACCATCGACCACCGGGATCATCTCGATGTCGCCCGGATAGACCTGCTCGCACAGGCTTTCCAGGGTCTTGCGCACGTCGCGACCCTCGCTGTAGCAGGTGATGATGCAGGAGACCCGCGGGCGGTAGCTGCCCGAGCAGGGGCGGACGAAGCGCTGGCGGGTGAACCAGCGCAGCACGCCCAGCAGGATCAGCAGGTTGAGGGGCACTTCGAGCAGCAGGAAGGCCGGGAACAGGGCAATCAGCAGTGCCGTCCCGCCACCGTCCCTGGCAACCTCGGCATACAGGCCGAGGACTATGGCCGCGATGTCATCCATGACTCAGAGCAGTTCCCCCGCCAGGCGCGCCATCAGCAGTCGCCCGTCTTCCTGATCGAGCAGATCCTGCGGCGCAGTGAAACCCACGGTGCGCGGCTCGATCCCGTGAGCGGCGAGCTCCGTGAGCTGCGCGCAGGAGTTCGCCAGACGCTGCTGGAGACTGGCCAGTCCCTCCTCGCCGGTATGCGGCAGCAGCAACCAGAGCTGATCCTCGCTGGTGCGGGTGCAGCGATCGGTCTCGCGCACCATCTCCACCAGGCGCTCGACCAGGCTGTCGACCAGCGCATGGGCTCGCTGTTCGCCCAGCGCGCCGAGGGTCCCGGTCAGATTGACCAGGCGCAGCCCGAGCAGCGAGAAGGCAGGGCTGCCATAGCGGCGCACCAGCTCGATCTGCCAGCTGAGCAGCTCGGCGAACTCCTTGCCGCCGCGCAGGTTGAGCCGCGAAAAGGCCGCGTCGGCGTGGCTGTCCTGCAAGCCCTGGCGACAGCGCAGGCGCCCCGCCTCGGCCAGGCGGTAGTGGCGCACCTCGCGGACCCGCAGCTTGTCCGGCGCGTGCACCTGGCCGCAATCCAGGCAGCGCGCCTCGACGGCCGCGTCGATGAAGAACGCCTGGCAGCTGCGGCAGCTGTAGTTCTCCAGCGGACGGTCGTAGTCGCTGCCGATGTGGCGCAGGCGGGTCAGGCAGTTGGGGCACAGCAGCAGCCCGTCCTTGAGGAACAGCTCCTGCGGGCCGACGTTGCCGCAGGTGAAGCAGTGCAGTGACGGCTGGCGGGCAATGTCCAGCGCGTGACACTCGGGGCAGACGTCCACGTAGTTGAGCCGCCCCGAACCGCAGCCGGTGCACAGGCGCAGGCGATCGACCAGTTCGCCGGTCTCCAGCCAGCCGTGCTGGACCATCGTCTGCAACCAGACGGCGGCATTGACCTCCTCCGTCCCAGCACAGGCCTCCAGCAACGGGTAGCGATAGTGCTGCGCCACCGAGGTGTCGCGCAGCACGCGGATCTCGCCCTGCGAGCGCAACCACAGCCAGGCCAGTACCCGGCTGTCGAAGCGCTCCGGCGGCACACCGCGGTTGAACAGGGCCAGGCGCTCTCGCCACTGTCGCCACTGCGCAATCAGTTCATCCGTGCTGGCCGGCGGCAGGCCATCGCCCAGCGCCCGGCACCAGTCATCCTGATCGCGGCAGCAGTAGATCGGAATGAAGCGATAGGCTTCGAGGCGGCGCAGCTGGAAGAGGTAGCGACCGGCCTGGGCAGCCGGGCAGTCGAGCAGGAGCACGTCCCAGCCGGCAAAGGCCAGCAACTCGTCCAGGTCGTGGAAATATTCGAAGTCGGGATAGCGCTGCTCGAGCAGACCGGGCGCGGCCAGTACGGCACCGCGAGGGGTGTGGCTGCGCGTATCGGAGGCGGGCTTCGATTGAGTGATGAGTGTCAAGGGAGGCTCGGCTGGGAGTAATTATTCATCGACCGGAAAGTGCCCCACCGCCAGCAACCTGGTGGCCTGTGCGGTTGGTCAACTCAAGTTCGGATGACCATGGTTCCGAGACAAGGTGCCGCGACGAGTCATAGCAGGGCTATGGCGAGGAGTGGCAACGCCGTATCGGGGCCATGGGCGCCGAAATTGACTAACTGAACTAACCAAACAGGCCACTAATGCCACGGTCGGCCCGCATGTCCGCAAACAGATAACACCCGCAAGCGGTTGTTCGGCGCCGGATTATACCGATCCGATCAGGTCGCGGTGCCTTCCCAGCAACAAATAACGTCATTTTTTTGTCTAAATACTCGCCACACAAATACAGAAATCCATACAGCGCCAGAATCCCGCGAAAATCATCGAGCACCCGCAGGCCGACGCCCATCCTCGGCCGCGCAGGCCCTCGGAAGCGATTGATCCGGGCGGCAGCGGCAGTGGCCGTGCCGCCGCGGCGCATCTGCAGGCGCCCCTGCAGTCACTCATCGAGCGACGTCGGGAACACTGCGCTCAGCCAAACAGGCGGGCGAACAGGCCCTTGCCGCGCTGTTTCTGCGGCGTGGCCAGGGCGATCTTCACCGTTTCGGCGTAGTCGGCATCATCGCGCTTGATGTGGTTGATCAGCCAGGCGCGCAGCATGGTGAGCAGGTGGCGGGAAACATCCTCGCCCAGGTCGAAGCGGTACTGGAAGTCCTCGATCTTGCGGTTGAACAGTTCGTGGACCTTCTTGTGCGCATGATGGAAGGGATAGCCGGCGCGCTCCTGCAGATCCTCCTCGAAGGCGAAGTGCGACATGGTGTACTCCACCAGTTGCTCCAGCACTTCGCCGACTTCCACCCGCCTCTGGTTGTCGATGGCCTGGTGCAGATCGTTGATGTACTCGACGATGCGCCGGTGCTGATTGTCGATGACCTCGATGCCGAGTTCCAGATCGCTGGTCCATTTCATGTAGCTCATAGGGCCGTCCATGGTGCATGGTGATGCACGATATTCTGACACCCAGATCACACCAAGACCGGAACCAGCACAAAAAGCCAGAAAACCGCCACATGCAATACTACGAATTCCGCCCCTGCCCTCCCGGGGCGGAATCCCGGCGCCCTCAGGGATTGGTCAGCGCCTCCACCAGCCCGCTGCGCCGCTCCACCTGGCGGCGCACCGCCTCGTCGAACACGCCGCCGCGGCTCTCGACCAGGCTGAACCAGTGTCGCGCGCGGGTGATGCCGGTGTAGACCAGTTCCTTGGTCAGCACCGGGTTGAGGGTGTCGGGCAGGATCAAGGCCGTATGGGCGAACTCCGAGCCCTGCGACTTGTGCACGGTCATGGCGAACACCGTTTCCACCGCGCTGAGCCGGCTGGGCAGGATGAAGCGCAGGCCGCCCGAGCCATCGTTGCGCGGGAACACCACGCGCAGCACCGGGCGCGGCGCCTCGCCCGGACGCTCGGCCGGCTCGGGCAGGCGCAGGGCGATGCCGATGTCGCCGTTCATCAGGCCCAGGCTGTAGTCGTTGCGCGTCACCAGCACCGGACGGCCCTCGTACCAGCCCTGGTCGCTCTCCAGCAGGCCGCGCTTGTGCAGGGCGGCAGCGATGCGCGGGTTGAGCCCTTCCACGCCCCAGGCGCCCTTGCGCACGGCGCAGAGCAGCTGGAAGTCGTCGAAGGCCTTGAGCACGCCACCGGCCCAGTCCTGCCAACGCTGATCGTCTGGCGGGCAATCGGCGGCGGGACGCGAGTCACGCAGCACGTTCAGGTAGTGGGCATAGCCCTGCGGCTTGGCCTCGCCAGCGGGCAGGCCGTCGAGCAGCAGGCGCTCCAGCGCTGCGTCCTGTTCGCCGCGCAGACGCAGCACGTGCAGATCGCTGCTGCCCTCGGCGAGGATCGCCCGTGCCGTGGCCGGGTCGCGGGCGTTGACCGCACGGGCCAGACGGCCGATCCCCGAGCCGCTGCCGAAGCGCCGCGAGTGGCGCAGCATCACGGTGCGTTGGGCCAATGGCTGGCGCGCCGCGTCGCCTTGCTGCAGCGCCGGATCGGCGAGGGTTTCGTCGCCGATCGCCTCCAGCCAGGCACGGGTGTCCGGGCTGTAGAAACCGCCCTCGGCATCGCGGCACAGGTCGCCGAGCAGCGCGCCGGCCTCCACCGAGGCCAGCTGGTCCTTGTCGCCGAGCAGGATCAGCCGGCCGTGGCGCGGCAAGGCGGCGAGCAGGCAGGCCATCATCTCCAGGTCGATCATCGACGCCTCGTCGACCACCAGCACGTCCAACGGCAGCGGGTTGCCGGCGTGGTGGCGGAAGTGGCGGCTGTCCGGCAGGCTGCCGAGCAGGCGGTGCAAGGTGGTGACTTCGCTGGGGATCGCCTGGCGCACGTCCTCCTTGACCGGCAGCGAGGCGACCTGGGCGCCGATGGACTCGGTCAGCCGCGCGGCGGCCTTGCCGGTGGGCGCGGCCAGACGGATACGCAGCGGCTGACCGGCGGCCAGTGCCGGCTCCTGCAGCAGCGCCAGCAGGCGCACCACCGTGGTGGTCTTGCCGGTGCCGGGGCCGCCGGTGATCAGGCTGAAGCT
>DATCUN010000210.1:0-2089 GCA_036561825.1 Pseudomonas sp. | reverse complement strand
AGGTCTGCCATTGATCAAGGAACTCACATGACTCAATTTCTTGGCCACAACTACATCGGCGGCCGCCGCAGCGCCAACGGCACCTTGCAACTGCAAAGTCTCGATGCAAGCACCGGCGAGCCATTGCCCGGCACCTTCTTTCAGGCGTCCGAAGCCGAAGTGGATGCCGCCGCCAAAGCCGCCGCGGCGGCGTACCCGATCTACCGCAACCTGAGCGCGGAAAAACGCGCGACCTTCCTCGACGCCATCGCCGATGAAATCGATGCGCTGGGCGAGGATTTCGTTGCCACCGTTTGCCGCGAAACCGCGTTGCCGGCCGGGCGTATCCAGGGCGAACGCGGTCGCACCAGCGGCCAGTTGCGCTTGTTCGCCAGGGTGCTGCGTCGCGGTGATTTCTACGGCGCACGCATCGATCGGGCGCTGCCGGAGCGCCAGCCATTGCCGCGCCCGGATCTGCGTCAGTACCGCATCGCCCTGGGGCCGGTGGCCGTGTTCGGCGCGAGCAACTTTCCGTTGGCGTTCTCCACGGCGGGTGGCGATACCGCCTCGGCCCTGGCCGCCGGTTGCCCGGTGGTGTTCAAGGCCCACAGCGGGCACATGGCAACCGCCGAATGGGTGGCGGACGCGATCATCCGCGCCGCCGAACGCACGCAAATGCCGGCCGGGGTTTTCAACATGATTTATGGCGGTGGCGTCGGTGAGTGGCTGGTCAAGCACCCGGCGATCCAGGCCGTGGGTTTCACCGGTTCGCTCAAAGGTGGCAATGCCCTGAGCCACATGGCCGCGACCCGGCCACAGCCGATTCCGGTGTTCGCCGAGATGTCGAGCATCAACCCGGTGTTCCTGCTGCCCGAGGCGCTGGCGGTGCGCGGCGAGCAGATCGCGGCGCAACTCGCCGGCTCGGTGACCCTGGGCTGTGGTCAGTTCTGTACCAATCCAGGCCTGGTCATCGGCTTGCGTTCGCCGCAGTTCAGCAGCTTTCTCGAAATTTTTTGCGCGAGCATGAACCAGCAACCTGCGCAAACCATGCTCAATGCCGCAGGGCTGGACAGCTACAGCCGAGGTTTGGGTGAACTGCACGAACATCCGGGGCTGACTCATCTGGCGGGCAAGCCGCAACAGGGCAATCAGGCGCAGCCGCAAGTGTTCAAGGCCGATGTCAGCCTGTTGCTCAAGGGCGATGAGTTGCTTCAGGAAGAAGTATTCGGGCCGACCACCATCGTCATCGAAGTCGAGGACCGCGCGCAGTTGGCGGCGGCGCTACAGGGCCTGCGCGGGCAGTTGACGGCGACCTTGATCGGCGAGCCTGACGAGTTGCTGGAGTATCGCTGGCTGGCGGAGATGTTGCAGGAAAAGGTCGGGCGGATTCTGCTCAATGGCTATCCGACCGGCGTCGAGGTGTGCGAAGCGATGGTGCATGGCGGGCCGTATCCGGCGACGTCCGACTCGCGCGGGACCTCGGTCGGCACCCTGGCCATCGACCGTTTCCTGCGCCCGGTGTGCTTCCAGAATTATCCGGACGCGTTGCTGCCCGAGGCGTTGCAGAACGCTAATCCGCTGGGGATTCGGCGATTGGTGGATGGGGAGGTGAGTTCGTTGGCGTTGTGATTTCCCCCTGTAGGAGCTGCCGCAGGCTGCGATCTTTCGATTTTGCTTTTAAAAACAAGATCAAAAGATCGCAGCCTGCGGCAGCTCCTACAATCATCGTCGCAGCAACTTACCTGGTCCTGGCCGGCTTCAACACCAGCCACAACGCCGCCGCAATCAACACCCCGCCATAGACATGCGCCATCGACAATGGCTCATCCAGTAACAGCGCCCCCCATAACACGCCGAACGGCGGGATCAGGAAGGTCGTGGTCATCGACCTCACCGGCCCGACCGAACTGAGCAAGCGGAAGTAAACGATGTACGCAAGCGCGGTGCACACCAGCCCCAATCCCAGCAGCGACAACCAGACACTCCAGCCGCCCCAGCTTGCCGGCGGTTGGCTGATCACGCTGTAGCCGAACAACGGCAACAGGAACAGCGTGGCGCCGAGCATGCTGCCCAGCGCAGACAAACGGCTGTCGAGGCCGCCGGCCTGATC
>DATCUN010000209.1:0-2778 GCA_036561825.1 Pseudomonas sp. | reverse complement strand
GGCCACCAGGCCGGCGACCACGCCACCGGCGGCAGCGCCCTGCACGAACAGACGGCGCGACGGCATGGGTGGGGCGCCCGGGCCGGGGGGAGGGGAAAAGGACATTGCAACTCCGAATCAAATTCGAAAGGCACGCAGGTGCCGTCAAGATGCGCACGCACGGGGGCGCACGGCATCGCTTCGCACAGGCGCTCGCAGTGAGCGCAGGCTCAGCCGATCGGAGGGCGGGTGATGCGGTCCAGGGGCGGCATCGGCAACGCCGCGCGGGTGTGGCCCAGGGGCGCCAGCGCGGGCGGCGGCGGGCTGGGCAGCCACGCGACGGACACGGTCAGGCTGGGCTGCTGCGCACAGCTGCGCAGGCAGTCCTTGATCTTGCAGTGATCGCCATCGTGCGGCGCCTGCGTGCCGGCGGTGTCGGCAGCGGCGTGGTCGTGATGGGCGGGCATGGCAGGGGCCGGAGCATCACCGTGGCAGGGCGATGCGGGCTCGGCGCTGGTGGCGTGGGCCATGGCCAGGGTCATCGGGCCGGCCATGGCGGCGTTCAGCCCGTTGAGCAACAGGCTGAGCATCAGTACCACGCGCAGGAGCAGGCCACCGGGGGTCATGGGCGTCACCCTAGCGCCAAACCGGGGCGTGCGCACCTGTGGATGAACGCGGCGTTCAACTCTGGACGCGTATCCGTGCGGGCGCAGGTGGGCATCAGCCTTCCTCGCGGACGATTTCGACCAGGCGCTCGCCGTAGCGAGCGAGCTTGGTGCCGCCGATGCCGCCGACCTTGCCGAGCGCGTCGATGCTGGTAGGGCGCTGTTCGGCGATGTTGCGCAGGGTGCTGTCGTGGAAGATCACAAACGCCGGTACGTTCTGTTCCTTGGCCAGTTCGGCGCGCAGGCTGCGCAGCGCGTTGAACAGGACCAGGTCTTCGGGCAGCACGGACAGGCCGGTACGCTGGCCGCTGCGGTCGCGCTCGCGGGTCTTGGGGCTTTCGCGGCGCATCATGACCTTGCGCTGGCCCTTGAGGACCTCGCGGCTGCCGTCGGTGAGGCGCAGGCCACCGTAGGCCTCGGTGTCCACTTCGAGCAGGCTGGCGGCCACCAGTTGGCGGAACACGCTGCGCCAGGTGCGGGCGTCGAGGTCCTTGCCGATGCCGTAGGTGCTCAGTTCGCTGTGGCCGAACTGGCGGATCTTGTCGTTCTCGCCGCCGCGCAGGATGTCGATCAGGTGGCCCACGCCGAAGCGCTGGCCGCTACGGTAGACGCAGCTGAGCGCTTTCTGGGCGGCCACGCTGGCGTCCCAGGCGTCGGGGGGCACCAGGCAGTTGTCGCAGTTGCCGCAGGGCTGGGGGTAGGTTTCGCCAAACCCGGCCAGCAGCACCTGGCGCCGGCACTGCATGGATTCGCAGTAGCCGAGCAGGTGGTCGAGCTTGTTGCGTTCGAGGCTTTTGCGTTCTTCGCCGGCCTCGGACTGTTCGATCATCTGCTTGAGCAGCACCACGTCGCCCAGGCCGTAGCAGAGCCAGGCTTCGGCGGGTTCGCCGTCGCGGCCGGCACGGCCGGTTTCCTGGTAATACCCTTCCATGGACTTGGGCAGGTCGGTGTGGGCGACGAAGCGGACGTCGGGTTTGTCGATGCCCATGCCGAAGGCGATGGTGGCGCACATGACGATGCCATCCTCGCGCAGGAAGCGGCGCTGGTTGGCGGCGCGCACTTCAGCGGGCAGGCCGGCGTGGTAGGGCAGGGCGTTGAGGCCTTCCTTGCACAGGAATTCGGCGGTTTCCTCGACCTTGCGCCGCGACATGCAGTAGACGATGCCGGCTTCCTGGCGGTGGACTTTGAGGAAGTCGAGCAGCTGGCGCTTGGCGTTGTCTTTCTGGACGACGGTGTAACGGATGTTGGGCCGGTCGAAGGAGCTGACGAAGTGCTGGGCGCCGGTGAGGTCGAGGCGTTCGGCGATTTCGCGCTGGGTAGGCGGGTCGGCGGTGGCGGTGAGGGCGATGCGCGGGACGTCGGGCCAGCGTTCATGCAGGACGGTAAGCTGGCGGTACTCGGGCCGGAAGTCGTGGCCCCACTGGGAGACGCAGTGGGCTTCGTCGATGGCGAACAGGGCGATGCGGCTGCGCGAGAGCAGGGACAGGAAGCGGCCGGTGAGCAGGCGCTCGGGGGCGACATAGAGCATGTCGAGCTCGCCGGCGAGCAGTTCGCGTTCGACCCGGGCGGCGGTGTCGCCATCGAGGGTGGAATTGAGGAATTCGGCGCGCACGCCGAGCTGGCGCAGGGCTTCGACCTGGTCCTGCATGAGGGCAATGAGCGGGGAGATGACGATGCCGGTACCCTCGCGGAGGAGGGAAGGCACCTGGTAGCACAGCGACTTGCCGCCGCCGGTGGGCATCAATACGAGGGCGTCATTGCCGGCAGCGACATGTTCAACGATCGCCTGCTGCGGACCGCGGAAATCGTCGTAACCAAAAATGCGGCTGAGCAGGTCGTGCGCGGGGCTGGAAGGCATCGGACTAGTTTACCCCGCCACGCGGGCCGGCCGTGTCCTCCAACAGCGGATCAGTGGGTAGGGGCTTGCCCACTGGCCTCCCCAGGCCGAATCTCAAGCCAAAGCCAAAGCCAAAGCCAAAGCCAAAGCCAGAGCCGGAGCCAGAGCCGAAGCCGAAGCCGAAGCCCATGGTTTCACTGCCGATGGTTGGCGCGGGGTGGGTGGGTTGGCGGGACCGTTGGGCGCCATGGATGGCGCCCACGAGCCTCCAGGGATGGATTTACGGCGTGTCCCCCC
>DATCUN010000208.1:0-2554 GCA_036561825.1 Pseudomonas sp. | reverse complement strand
GAGGACCGCCATGTTCAGCCGTGATTTGACCCTCGCCCGTTATGACGCCGACCTGTTTGCCGCCATGGAGCAAGAAGCCCAGCGCCAGGAAGAGCACATCGAGCTGATCGCCTCGGAGAACTACACCAGCCCGGCGGTGATGGAAGCCCAGGGCAGCGTGCTGACCAACAAGTACGCCGAAGGCTACCCGCACAAGCGCTACTACGGTGGTTGCGAGTACGTCGACATCGTCGAGCAGCTGGCCATCGACCGCGCCAAGCAGCTGTTCGGCGCCGACTACGCCAACGTCCAGCCGCACGCCGGTAGCCAGGCCAACAGCGCCGTGTTCCAAGCGCTGGTCAAGCCGGGCGACACCGTGCTGGGCATGAGCCTGGCCCACGGCGGTCACCTGACCCACGGCGCCAGCGTCAACTTCTCCGGCAAGATCTACCACGCCGTGCAGTACGGCCTGAACCCGGAAACCGGCCTGATCGACTACGACGAGGTCGAGCGCCTGGCCGTCGAGCACCAGCCGAAGATGATCATCGCCGGCTTCTCCGCCTACTCGCAGGTGCTGGATTTCCCGCGCTTCCGCGAAATCGCCGACAAGGTCGGTGCCTACCTGTTCGTCGACATGGCCCACGTGGCCGGTCTGGTCGCCGCCGGCGTGTACCCGAACCCGGTACCTTTCGCCGACGTGGTCACCACCACCACCCACAAGACCCTGCGCGGCCCGCGCGGCGGCCTGATCCTGGCCAAGGCCAACGAAGAGATCGAGAAGAAGCTGAACTCCGCCGTGTTCCCGGGCGGCCAGGGCGGCCCGCTGATGCACGTGATCGCCGCCAAGGCGGTGTGCTTCAAGGAAGCGCTGAGCCCCGAGTTCAAGGCCTACCAGCAGCAGGTGGTGAAGAACGCCCAGGCCATGGCCGAAGTGTTCGTCGAGCGCGGCTTCGACGTGGTTTCCGGCGGTACCCAGAACCACCTGTTCCTGCTGTCGCTGATCAAGCAGGACATCACCGGCAAGGATGCGGACGCCGCCCTGGGTCGCGCCTTCATCACCGTCAACAAGAACGCCGTGCCGAACGACCCGCGTTCGCCGTTCGTCACCTCCGGCCTGCGCATCGGCACCCCGGCCGTCACCACCCGCGGTTTCGGCGAAGCCGAGTGCCGCGAGCTGGCCGGCTGGATCTGCGACATCCTGCAGAACATGGGCGACGAGTCGGTGATCGACGCCGTGCGCGAGAAGGTCAAGGCCGTCTGCGCCAAGCTGCCGGTGTACGGCAAGTAAGCTCTAGCGTTAAAAAGCAGCGCCAGCGCTGCAACGAAGAAGCCCGGCCAAGTGCCGGGCTTTTTTGTGGGCGCGAGACTCGTAGGGTGGGTTAGCCGCCAAGCGGCGTAACCCACCAAGGATGCCGACAGGCATCCCATTGCTGGCCTCACGGCCGGTCGGTGGGTTACGACCTGCGGTCCAACCCAGCCTACGCGACCAGCAGTTACCGGCCCGGCATCCGCTGCCGCAGGACGGTGGACAAGGCTGCGCCGTTGTTCACCCTACACCTGCAGCGCAGCGAAGCCCGCGCGGATCTCCTCCTCCGGCAGGTTGTCGCCGATGAACACCAGCACGCTCTCGCGCGCCTCATCCATGCCCCACTCCGCGTCCCAGTCGAAGCCGTACAGGCGTAGCACGCCCTGGAACACCATGCGCCGCGGCTCGCCGGCGACGTGCAGCACGCCCTTGTAGCGCAGCAGCGCGTTGCCGTGGCGCTCCAGCAAGTCCTCCATGAAGGCGCTGAGGCGGTCCATGTCCAGCGGACGCTCGCTTTTGAGCACCAGGGTGGCGATGCGATCCTTGTTCGCCGCCGGCAGCAGCGGGCGCAGGCTCAGCGCCGGACCGAAGTCGGCGTTGAGGTTGAAGCCGCGCACGTCCAGCAGCTCGGCCAGCTCGATGCGGCCGTGCTCGACCACGCGGATTGGCGCGCGGCGGTTGATGCGCTGCAGACGCTGGCTCAGCGCCTCGACCTGCGCGCTGGCGACCAGATCGGTCTTGCTCAGCAGGATGCGGTCGGCAAAACCGACCTGCGCCTGGGCGATGGTTTCCTGCAGGTGGCGCCCGGCGTTGGCCGCGTCGACCAGGGTGAGGATGCCGTCCAGCACATAGCGGCTGCACAGCTCCTCGTCGGCGAAGAAGGTCTGCGCCACCGGCGCCGGGTCGGCCAGGCCGGTGCACTCGATCACCAGGCGGTCGAAAGCCAGCTCGCCGCTGTCGAGCTTGTCGAGCAGCAGGTACAGGGCCTTCTCCAGCTCGACGTGGATCGAGCAGCAGACGCAGCCGTTGGCCAGGGTCAGCAGCTGCACCGGCTCGCTGCCGAGCAACTGGCCGTCGATCGGCGTCTCGCTGTACTCGTTCTCGATCACCGCCAGCCTGAGGCCGTGCTCGGCCTGCAGCATGTGCTTGAGCAGGGTGGTCTTGCCGGCACCGAGAAAGCCGCTGAGCACGGTGACCGGAATGGGGGAATGCGACATGGGCGCTCCTCGAAACGAAACGCGCCACGACGGGGCGTGGCGCGGGAATTCA
>DATCUN010000207.1:0-2499 GCA_036561825.1 Pseudomonas sp. | reverse complement strand
CGATCTGCACCGGGGTGGCGGCGCCGAGGTTGGTGCCCGGCGCCATGGCGGCGACATGGCTGGCATACAGGATGTAGGTGCCGGCGCTGGCCGCCCGCGCGCCGCCGGGCGCCACATAGCTGGCCACCGGCACGGGACTGGCGAGGATCGCCTTGATGATCGCGCGCATCGAGCTGTCCAGCCCGCCCGGGGTATCGAGGGTCAGCACCACCAGCTGCGCGCCTTGCTGTTCGGCACGCGCCAGGCCGCGGACCACGTAATCGGCGCTGGCCGGGCCGATGGCACCGTCCAGCGTCAGCACCACCACCGGCGCCGGCGCAGCCAGCACCCACAGCGGTGCCAGCAGCCCCAGCAGCAGGCCTCGGCAACAGCGACACAGCCATGGCGGCATGACCATCCTCCCGGCGGGTCCAGGCAAGGCGATTCCTTGCAGGATAGTCGAGGCCAGCCACGTCCTTGCGCTCGGGCAGCGGCTGACCGCCAGGCGGAGGCTGTGTATAGAATGCAGCCGTACGGTTGCCGCTGCCGCGACCTCCGCATGCACCTTCACGCAGGACGCCCCATGCCCGCCACTTCGCTCCACCAATCCCTGCGCCGCCTGTGGGCGCTGGAGAAGTTCAGCTACAGCCTGCGGGTATTCGTCGCCCTCACCGGCTGCATGGCCCTGAGCTGGACCCAGGACCGCATGGACCTGCTGATCCCGCTGTTCCTCGGCATCATCGCCAGCGCCCTGGCGGAGACCGACGACAGCTGGCGCGGTCGCCTGCAGGCGCTGCTGGTGACCCTGGTCTGCTTCGCCGCCGCGGCCTTCGCCGTCGAGCTGCTGTTCCCCTATCCCTGGCTGTTCGTCGCCGCGCTGGCGCTGTCCACCTTCGCCCTGACCATGCTCGGTGCGCTGGGCGAGCGCTACGGCACCATCGCCTCGGGCACCCTGATCCTGGCCATCTACACCATGATCACCGTCGACCAGCGCGGCGGCGAGGTCGCCGACCTGTGGCAGCAACCCCTGCTGCTGGTCGCCGGCGCGGCCTGGTACGGCCTGCTCTCGGTGCTCTGGCAGGCGCTGTTCAGCCAGCAGCCAGTGCAGCAGGCGCTGGCCCGGGTGTTCCGCGAGCTGGGCCTGTACCTGCGCCTCAAGGCGGCGCTGTTCGAGCCGGTGCGCGAGCTCGACGTGGAAGCGCGGCGCCTGGAGCTGGCGCAGCAGAACGGCAAGCTGGTGGCGGCACTGAACGCCGCCAAGGAGATCATCCTGCACCGGGTCGGCAAGGGCCGGGCGACGCCGCAGGTCAATCGCTACCTGAAGCTGTACTTCGTCGCCCAGGACATCCACGAGCGCGCCAGCTCCTCGCACTACCCCTACAACGAGCTGGCCGAGGCGTTCTTCCACAGCGACGTGCTGTTCCGCTGCCGGCTGCTGCTGCGCCAGCAGGGCCGGGCCTGCCGCGTGCTGGCCGAAGCCATCGAGCTGCGCCAGCCGTTCGCCTACCAGCGCGCCAGCGCCCAGGCCCTCGACGACCTGAATGCCTCGCTGGCCTACCTGCAGGCGCAGCAGAATCCGCAGTGGCGCGGCCTGCTGCGCTCGCTGCACGCGCTGGCCAGCAACCTCGACACCCTCGAGCAACTGCTCGGTGCGGCGAGCAACCCGGATGCCCTCGCCGAGGCCCAGGACAGCACCCTGTTCGACCGCGACCCGCACAGCCTGCGCGAGGTCGGCGAGCGCCTGCGCCAGCAGCTCACCCCCACCTCGCTGCTGTTCCGCCACGCCCTGCGCCTGGCCCTGGCGCTGGCCGCCGGCTACGGCGTGCTGCACTGGATCCATCCGGAGCAGGGCTACTGGATCCTGCTGACCACGGTGTTCGTCTGCCAGCCCAGCTACGGCGCCACCCGCCGCAAGCTGGTACAGCGCATCGCCGGCACGGTACTCGGCCTGATCGCCGGCTGGGCGCTGTTCGACCTGTTCCCCAGCGCGCCCGTGCAGTCGCTGATCGCCGTCGCCGCCGGGGTGGCCTTCTTCGCTACCCGCAGCACGCGCTACACCCTGGCCACCGCGGCGATCACCCTGATGGTGCTGTTCTGCTTCAACCAGGTCGGCGACGGCTACGGGCTGATCTGGCCGCGGCTGATCGACACCCTGCTCGGCAGCCTGATCGCCGGCCTCGCGGTGTTCCTGATCCTGCCCGACTGGCAGGGCCGCCGCCTGCCCAGCGTGGTGGCCAATACCCTGCGCTGCCACAGCCGCTACCTGCGGGAAATCATGTTGCAGTACGCCAGCGGCAAGCGCGACGACCTGGCCTACCGCCTGGTCCGGCGCAACGCCCACAACGCCGACGCCGCGCTGTCCGCCGCGCTGGCCAACATGCTGCTGGAGCCCGGACATTTCCGCCGCGAGGCGGATACCGGCTTTCGCTGCCTGGCGCTGTCGCACACCCTGCTCAGCTACCTGTCGGCCCTCGGCGCGCACCGGGCGGCGCTGCCGGCCGAGCTGCGCGGTGGGCTGAT
>DATCUN010000206.1:0-8001 GCA_036561825.1 Pseudomonas sp. | reverse complement strand
CGACATCAACCTGGATATCCACAGCGGCGAGCTGGTGGCCCTGCTCGGCCCGTCCGGCTGCGGCAAGACCACCCTGCTGCGCATCATCGCCGGCCTGGAAACCCCGGACGCCGGCAGCATCGCCTTCCACGGCGAGGACGTTTCCGGCCACGACGTGCGCGACCGCAACGTCGGCTTCGTGTTCCAGCACTACGCGCTGTTCCGCCACATGACGGTGTTCGACAACGTCGCCTTCGGCCTGCGCATGAAGCCGAAGAAGGAACGCCCCGGCGAGGCGCAGATTGCCGAGAAGGTCCACGAACTGCTCAACATGGTGCAGCTCGACTGGCTGGCCGACCGCTATCCGGAGCAGCTGTCCGGCGGCCAGCGCCAGCGCATCGCCCTGGCCCGCGCGCTGGCGGTGGAGCCGAAGATCCTCCTCCTCGACGAGCCGTTCGGCGCGCTGGATGCCAAGGTGCGCAAGGAGCTGCGCCGCTGGCTGGCGCGCCTGCACGAGGAGATCAACCTGACCTCGGTGTTCGTCACCCACGACCAGGAAGAGGCGATGGAAGTCGCCGACCGCATCGTGGTGATGAACAAGGGGGTGATCGAGCAGATCGGCCATCCCGGCGAGGTCTACCAGCGCCCGGCCAGCGAGTTCGTCTACCACTTCCTCGGTGACTCCAACCGCCTGCACCTGGGCGAGGATCGCCACGTGCAGTTCCGCCCGCACGAGGTGGTGCTGGCGCGCGAGGCGGCGGCCGACCTGGAAGCGGCCGAGGTGCGCGACATCCGCCCGCTCGGCGCCATCACCCGGGTCACCCTGCGCGTCGACAGCCAGAGCGAGCTGATCGAGGCCGAGGTGACCCAGGACCATCCAGCACTGGCCGGGCTGGCGCGCGGTCAGGTGCTGTACTTCAAGCCGCAGCTGAGCCGCTCGCAGGTCGGCGCCTGAGTCCGTGCCGCCCGGGGCGCGTTGCGCAGCCCCGGGCGCCGGTGGCGTGACTCAGGCCAGCTCGGCGAAGCACTCGCCGAGAATCGCCAGGCCGCGCTCGAGCAGGGCGTCCTCCACGGTCAGTGGCACCAGCATGCGCAGCACGTTGCCGTAGGGGCCGCAGGACAGCAGGATCAGTCCCTTGTCGCGGGCGCGGGCGACCACTCGGTTGGTCAGCTCGGCGTCGGGCTTGTGCGAATTGCCGCCTTCGCCCAACTCGAGGGCGACCATCGCGCCCAGGCCGCGCACGTCGACGATGCTCGGGTGTTGCGCCTGCAGCGCACGCAGTCCGGCGCGCAGCCGTTCGCCGATGACCTGGCTGCGCTCCAGCAACTGCTCTTCCTCGAACACCTCCAGCACCGCCAGCGCCGCGGCGCAGGCCAGCGGGTTGCCGGCGTAGGTGCCGCCGAGGCCGCCGGGGGCGATCACGTCCATGATCTCGGCCTTGCCGCACACCCCGGCGATCGGGAAGCCGCCGCCCACCGACTTGGCGAAGGTGGTCAGGTCGGCCAGCACGCCCATCTGCTCCATGGCGAAGAAGGTGCCGGTGCGCCCGGCGCCGGTCTGCACCTCGTCGGCGACCAGCAGGATGCCGTGCTGGTCGCACAGCGCGCGCAGGCGCTGCATGAATTCCACCGGCGCCGGGTAGAAGCCGCCTTCGCCCTGCACCGGCTCGATGACGATGGCGGCGATGTCGCGCGGCTCGGCGTCGTTCTTGAACACCCGCTCGATGCTGGCGATGGCGTCGTCGACGCTCACCCCGTGCAGCGCGCAGGGAAACTGGGCGCGGTACACGCCGCCCGGCATCAGGCCCATGCCGGCGGCGTAGGGCACCTTCTTGCCGGTCATCGCCAGGGTCATCAGGGTGCGGCCGTGGTAGGCGCCGGTGAACACGATCACCCCGGCGCGGCCGGTGGCGGCGCGGGCGATCTTCACCGCGTTTTCCACCGCCTCCGAGCCGGTGGTGACCAGCAGGGTCTTCTTGGCGAAGTCGCCCGGCACGCGCCGGGCGATCTGCTCGCACAGCGCGATGTACGGCTCGTAGGCCAGCACCTGGAAGCAGGTGTGGGTCAGCTTGCCGAGCTGCGCCTGCACCGCGGCGATCACCTTGGGATGCAGGTGGCCGGTGTTGAGCACGGCGATGCCGCCGGCGAAGTCGAGGTACTCGCGGCCCTCGACGTCGACCACCGTGGCGTTGTGCGCGTGGTCGGCGACGATCGGGTGGACCTGGCTGACGCCACGGGCCACGGCGGCCTGCCGGCGTTGCAGCAGGGATGCGTTGGTGCTGTCCATGATCTTCCTCGCATGGCCGCGATGCGGCCGCAGCAGTGGTTCAGATGCCGCCCAGGCACAGGTACTTGATCTCCAGGTACTCGTCGAGGCCGTACTTGGAGCCCTCGCGGCCGAGGCCGGAAGCCTTCATGCCGCCGAACGGCGCCACCTCGGTGGAGATCAGCCCGGTGTTGATGCCGACCATGCCGTACTCCAGCGCCTCGGCGACGCGGAACACCCGGCCCAGGTCGCGGGCGTAGAAGTAGGCGGCCAGGCCGAATTCGGTGGCGTTGGCCTGGCGGATCACGTCAGCCTCGTCGCTGAAACGCAGCAGCGGCGCCAGCGGGCCGAAGGTTTCCTCGCGGGCCAGCAGCGCGCTCGGCGGCACGTCGACCAGCACGGTCGGCGCGAAGAAGTTGCCGCCCAGCGCCTGGCCGCCGGCGAGCACCCGGGCGCCCTGGCTCAGCGCGTCGTCGAGGTGGCGCTGCACCTTGGCCACCGCGCGGGCATCGATCAGCGGGCCGGTGGTCACCCCGGCCTCGCTGCCGTTGCCCACCTTGAGCGTGGCCACCGCGGCGGCGAGCTTCGCGGCGAAGGCGTCGTAGACCGACTCCTGCACGTAGATGCGGTTGGCGCACACGCAGGTCTGCCCGGCGTTGCGGTACTTGGAGATCATCGCCCCCTCGACCGCGGCATCCAGGTCGGCGTCGGCGAAGACGATGAAGGGCGCGTTGCCGCCCAGCTCCAGCGACAGCTTCTTCAGGGTCGGCGCGCACTGCGCCATCAGCTGGATGCCGACGGCGGTCGAGCCGGTGAACGACAGCTTGCGCACGATCGGGTTCTCGCACAGCTCGGCGCCGACTTCGCGGCTGGTCTCGACGTCGGCCGGCAGCACGCTGAACAGCCCGGCGGGAATCCCGGCGCGCTGCGCCAGCTCGGCCAGGGCCAGGGCGGAGAAGGGCGTCTGCGGCGCCGGCTTGAGCACCATGGCGCAGCCCGCGGCCAGCGCTGGGCCGGCCTTGCGGGTGATCATCGCGCTGGGGAAGTTCCACGGCGTGATCGCCGCGGTGACGCCGACCGGCTCCTTCTGCACCAGGATGCGCTTGTCGGCGGCATGCGCCGGGATCACGTCGCCGTAGGCGCGCTTGGCCTCCTCGGCGAACCACTCGATGAACGAGGCGCCGTAGGCCACCTCGCCGCGCGCCTCGGCCAGCGGCTTGCCCTGCTCGGCGGTCATGATCTGCGCCAGGTCGTCCTGGTTGGCCATGATCAGCTCGTACCACTTGCGCAACCTGGTTGAACGCTCCTTGGCAGTCAGCGCGCGCCAGGCCGGCTGCGCCGCCTGCGCCGCAGCGATGGCGCGGCGGGTCTCCGCGCGGCCCATGTTCGGCACGCTGCCCAGCTTTTCGCCGCTGGCCGGGTTGTGGATGTCGGTGCGCGCGCCGTGGTCGGCCTCGCACCACTGGCCGTTCACAAAGGCCTGCTGACGGAACAGGTCGGGGTCCTTCAGTTCCATTGCGCTCTCCGCAGAGAAATGTTCGAAATGTCAAACAATCCTAGGCCGGGCTGGCGTTGCGGGCAATGGCTGTGCGGAAAAAGCAACGGATGGCACCGTGGACGGCGGTTGGCCAGCGGCGGTGACGGCGCTGGCGGGTGGCCGCGTTCGACATCGCGAACGCCCCTCGGCGCCGTGGACGACTCCCGCCAACATGCGTATCATGGCGCCCGCTGCACCAGTAGCTCAGCTGGATAGAGTACTGCCCTCCGAAGGCAGGGGTCGTGGGTTCGAATCCCGCCTGGTGCACCATCTTTACTTCGCTTCAGCGCCTTTTTCCTGAAGGCGCTCCCTGATCCGGTCCTCGGCTCAGAACCCTCCCGAAATGTTCTCCAGTTCAATCGACGCGCAGCCCTGCCGATCCTGATCGCCGCTGCCTGCATCGCCGTTGTTCAGTGGCGTTGCGGGTTGTCTCGGTGCCCAGGTTTTGCAGGGGCCGGCCTGATGTCGACCCCTGCGCGATGATCCTTCCCACGCAGCGCGCAGGAAGGATCGCCCGCCGGCCTAGGCCGCCTGATCCCCGCCATCGAGGGTCGCGTAACGTCCCTTGAAGAACAGCAAGGGGTCGCACGGGCGCTCCGACAGGTTCAGGTTCAGCACGCGGCCGACGATGATCATGTGGTCACCGCCCTCGTAGCGATGCTCGGTCGCACACTCGAAGCGCGCCATGCAGCCGTGTATCAGCGGCACGTCGCCAACGCCCCTGGCGGTATCGAGCCCGGCGAACTTGTCGGTGGAGGCTCTGGCGAAGCGGTCGGACAGGGCTGCCTGATCCGCCCCCAGCACATGCACGGCAAAGTGCTCGGCCTGGGCGAAGCTGGCATAGCTGTAGGCGCTTTTGGCGATGCTCCACAGCACCAGCGGTGGGGTCAGCGACACCGAGTTGAAGCTGCTCGCGGTCACGCCGATCGGTTGCTGCCGATCATCCTGGGTGGTCACGATGGTGATGCCGGTCGCGAAGTTGCTCAATGCCTGGCGTAGCTGTTTAGCTTCGATCATGTTCATACCACCCCCTAAAACGCGATGCCGTAACTCAGGGACAGCCAGTGTTGCCCCATGTAGACGTTGGTCAGACCGTCCGGTCCCGGGCCGTCACCCTTGACCTTCTCCTTGAACGAGCGGGCGTAGGCCATGGACAGTTCATGGCCGTTATCGAGGCGATAGGTCGCCCCCGCCGTCGCATGCCGGCGGTTGGCGGACGGTGCCAGCAGGCCGAGGTAGGTGTCCTGGCTGTCGATGAGTTTGCTGCCGTGGTTGTAGCCGGCACGCAGGGTCAGCTCCGGGAGTACGTCGTAGGCCGCACCCACCCGCCATACCGTCTGGTTCTGCCAGCCGAAGCCCGGGCCGTTGGAGCTGCCGGGGGCGCCGGTTGCGGAACCGACGCCCGGGTTGGCGAGGGATTTGACGTCGGCCCACATGATGCGTTGCACATCCAGGCCAAGCGTCAGCCGGTCCTTCTGGTAGGCCAGGCCCATGCCATAGGTTTCCGGCATATCCATGTCGCCGTCTTCGGCGAGCAGATTCTCGAAGCGGTCCATCTTCGACATGTAGCCACGGGTGGCATAGCTGGCGCCGAAGGTAATTTCGTCGTTGAGGCGGGCCATCCAGCCCAGGCGCAAGCCCGTGCCATAGGCCACGTCGCGTCCCTCGGGCAGGCCGATGCTGGCGGTGCCGTCGATATCCAGCGCCTGGCGGATCAGCAGCAGCCCCACGCCGACGCTGTGCACCTCGTTCAGTTGGCGCGAGTAGCTCAGGGTCCCGACCATCTGCTGGAATTCCGAGCCGGGGCTCTGCAGGCCACCAATATTGTCCGAGCTGGCGTAGCCGGTACCCACGCCATTGCCGACCAGGCTGAGGCCGATGCTGCTGCGTTCGTCGAGCATCTTGTTCAGGCCGAGCTGCGGGATCACGTACAGATCCCGGTCGTGGGAGGCCTCGTAGTCCGTGCCGGCGAACTCGGCGCCCTGGTCTACCTTGAGGAAGGCCACGCCGAGGTCGAGGCGATCGCCTACCTGCACCATGCCCGCCGGGTTGGATGCGCCCACCAGGGCGTCCTGCGGCAAGGCCATCACCACGCCGCCCATGCCTTCGGATTTCACCCCGTAGCCGTGGGGCATGGTGCCCTGGGTCGCCTGGGCGATGCTCCAGGGAAGCGCACACAGGGCAACGGTACTGGCGGCGATGCGCAGGCCGTGCCGTTTAGGTTTTTTTATGGTCATGGTTCCCCCTCAGGCGGCTTTGCTGTCGAAGGAGGCGATGAAGCGCTCGGCTTCCGCGCTGTCGTAGTACCAGGGGGTGAGCATCTTCGGATCGTTGAAGGCGTTGGAGAAGTGCGCGGCCAGCTCCGGCAGGCGGCCACAGGCGGTGAGCACCTTGAGTACCGGCTCGGTAGGCGGCAGCAGATGGGTGTTGGTGAACTTGGCCACCCATTGGGCGTAGTCCCAATAGCGCGCGAAGGTGGCATTCTTCCACGCGTCGTCGAAGGCCTTCTCGCCCTGGTCGAGGATGCATTGCATGTACACGTTGGCGCACTTGCTGGCGTTGTTGGATCCCTGGCCAGTGATGGGATCGTTGAGGACCAGCACATCGGCCATGCCGAGCACGGTACGTCCGGAGGGCAGGTAGCCGACCGGCTTGCGCACGGTCGGCGTGATGCGCCCCACCAGCGTGCACTGGTCGTCGGTCAGGCGCAGGTTCTGGCAGCGCTCGGCTTCCCAGGGGAAGTACTCCTCGATCATCTGCACGGCCAGCGCCAGATGTTCTTCCTGGCTCTGCACCTCGTGCCAGCGGTCCATCGGCCCATTCGGAATGCACTCGAGGTTGATGATGTCGCAGGGGCCGGACAGGGTCATGCCCGGGAAGTTGACCAGTTCGCCGATGCCCGGGTTGATGCTGATATTGAGGGCGGAGAAGTCCTCGCGCGGCTTCATGCCGTGCACGTAGGTCAGGGATATGGTGCGCAGCGGGGCGTCGAACGCGCTCAGGTCGTTGTCGCGCTCGAACAGCTTGCCGATCTCGCCCTTGCCGGTGGAAACGATCACCAGGTCGCTGGTCTGCGCGTAGCGCTCCAGCTCCGGGATGCCGGCATCCTCGATCACCAGTTCGCCACCGCGACGCTGGAACTCGGCCATCCACACCGGCATCTTGATGCGCTGGTCCACCGATTGCCCCGGTGCACCCATCAGGCCGCGCCAGTCGATCAGCAACTGATCGCCGCTGCCTGCGCGCATGTGCACGCCGTCGGTGGGCGGGCACTCGTCGTCCCAGAAGGCGATCCCGAGTTCTCGCTCGAAGGCCAGCGCCATGTCGTACATGGATTGGCTGGACATGACGCGGCCCGCGCCGATCTGTTCGGGGCTGCGGTTGGAGACGATGCGGACGGCATAGCCCTGGCCAAGCAGGCCGATGCCGAGTTGCAGGCCGGCCTGGCCGGCTCCGATGATGGTGATCTTGCGCATGCTTCGTTGCTCCGTTGACGGCTATTGGTGGAGCCCCCTGCGGGAGGGCAATGCCAATGTGGAGCAACGGGGCGGCGGGCAACTATGCGCGCAATGCAGAGAGTATGCGCAAAGTGCAGTTATTTTGAGTGTGGCTATTTAGCCTGTGCTTAGCGTCATATTCGCCAGATTTGCCGACTTTTAGTGTCTTTTGAGGATGGTCTCGCGGGGCGCTTCGGCGAACCTGTGGCGGTATTCGGTGGCGAAGCGGCCCAGCTGGAAGAAGCCCCAGTGGGTGGCTATGGCGGTGACGCTGCGCGGCTTGTGCGGGTCGAGCAGATCCTGGCGTACCCGCTCCATGCGGATATCCCGCAGGTAACGCATGGGACTCATGCCGAGAAAGCTCTGGAACCCGCTGTACAGCGAGCGCTGACGCCGGTGAGGGTCGCCAGCGTCTCCGCCGTGATGGGCTGCTCCGGATGGGCCTGCAGGTACTCTTCGGCCAGCTTGACGTAGCGCGGCAGCACCTTGTTTCTGTGCTCAGGCCCTTCGCCCTGCAGATTGTTCGGCTGCCATTGCAACAGCGTGGTCATCAGCGTCTGTTCGAACTGGGTACGAATCAGCGGCGCTTCGAACAGCTGGGGGGCCCGTTGCAGCTCGCCGAACACACAATGCGCCATGTTGCTCCAGGCGCGTCCCGCGGCGCCCGACAGATCCATGCCCACCTGAAAGCCGAGCGGCTGGCGGGGACGGCGCCCCAGCAG
>DATCUN010000205.1:0-16751 GCA_036561825.1 Pseudomonas sp. | reverse complement strand
CGAGCCAGATGAACGCCAGGGCGGAACCTGGTTGTGATGCGGGTTTTCTACGTCACATCTGAATGTAATTTACCGTAGAAGACCTGTGGTGCAATGCTGCTCACCTAAGCGGAGCAGCATTGCGATTAACCGGGAAGCGAGCCCTAGAAATCCTCACCGCCCTGGGTCTTGATGGCTTAAGTCCTGTTGACGTTTCGCGCTGGAAGTCTTGAGGAAGAGAAGCAAACCCGCAGAATTGAGGTTCCTACACCAATAACCCTGCGGGTTTGCAATGCCCCGATTGATGCTCAGTGACGAGCTTTGGTCGAAGCTGAAAAAATTCAGCTTCAGCAAGCGATTTACCACAAGCCAGATCTGCGGATAACGGTTGGGGGAATTCCGTTTTCATAGGCTAACAGTCTGAGCAGCGGAATTCGTTGACGGGGCTGACGCCCCCGCGCCCATTAGGAGGCGGGGCCGTCGACTGAAAATGATCCTGCCTCGCGCTACAGCCTGTTCAGCACATCATGGGCGAAGCTGAACAAGTCGGCGTAATCCCCTGCCCCACCGCTGCGATCCAGATAAAACCCCTCGATCCCAAACGCTGTCGGGCCATCCCGGTCACAGCGCTGCGAGTCCCCGACCATGCAAGCGTTATGGGGCAAGACATCGAGCTGTTCGCAGGCATGCTGGTAGATTTTCGCGTCAGGCTTCATGACACCCAGCTCGGAACTGAGCAGGTATGCATCGAGTTCGGGATAGCAGCGCCTGATCGCTTGGCCATAGGGAAAAGCTAGATTGGAGCAAACGCCCACCCGTACACCATGAGCGTGCAACAGACGCACTGCGTCAAGCCCGTCCGAGTAGGGCTCGACGCGCTCTATCTCGTCAGCGAGCACTTGCTCCAGCGCTGCTAGCTCATCGGGCGCAGCCTGAATCTCAAAAAACTGAGCGGCCCCCGACAGCGTCAGCGGCTGCTGCATCAGAAATTCAATGTCGTCTGCACGCGGAGTACGGCCGCGAGCCTTGCCAAGCTTGAGCAGTCGAAGGTAGGGATGCTGGCCGCCTTGAATCTTGAGCAGGGTGCCAAACGCATCAAAGATGACAGCCACGGGCATGGACGAGAACTTCCTGATGATCTGCTGGTGCGTGTCAGACTGGCATGAACGCTTCGGGATGTCATTCGTTCCGAAGAGCCAAGGGCCAGGCCACCCTACCCCCTCGCTATCATGGACAGGTGCCTGGACAACTCGTCGTCCCGGGCAAATGAACCCGCGTCCGGTGGCCGCCCTCCCCAGTCAAGGCCTGGATCGGGCTTGAACCTCCGCAAAATCCCTCTTGACATCCCTCGAAAGCTGAGTATCTTCACCAATAGCTAAGACGCCGCTTTCCAATCAACAGGAAGGCGCCATATATCTAGCGTAAAGCTGTATTGTAGCGAGCTTGATCAAATGGGATTCCGATCCCATCGCCCGCTCCACATACTTGTTTCCACATGCTCCGACATGTCGACGAAACCCAGAGAAACCGGCCCCTGTAGCCGGTTTTTTTGTGCCCGCAGGTTCCCGCCTGCCCCCGTATATCCTTGGTATACCTGCCCCTTCCCCAGCAAGATGCCCGCTTCAAGCGGCTCGAGACTCACTCCCCATGTCGTAGACGGCCAGCAGCACCCGGCCACCCTGAGCAGGGCATGTAGACGTTTCTTGACCTAGCCTTCCTCTTGACTCCCAGACTCCCAGTAGCCCGACCTCCTGAGCCAGCTCCCGGCCTTTGATAAGGACGATTTGCCATGCCACCAGAGCCCACGACGCCCGACAACCCGTCCCCCTCGCCCGCCAAGACCTCCTGGCTGCGCTGGCTGCCCGGTCTGCTGATGCTCAAGCAGTACCGCCTCGACTGGCTGCCCAAGGACATCGCCGCCGGCCTGGTGCTCACCTCCATGCTGGTGCCGGTCGGCATTGCCTACGCCGAGGCCTCCGGCGTGCCGGGCATCTACGGCCTGTATGCCACCATCATTCCGCTGCTGGCCTACGCCCTGTTCGGCCCCAGCCGCATCCTGGTGCTCGGCCCGGACTCGTCGCTCGCCGCGCCCATCCTCGCCGTGGTGCTGCCGCTCTCCGGCGGCGACCCGATGCGCGCCATCACCCTGGCCAGCATGATGGCCGTGGTCTCCGGCGTGGTGTGCATCGTCATCGGCCTGCTGCGCCTGGGCTTCATCACCGAACTGCTGTCCAAGCCGATCCGCTACGGCTACATGAACGGCATCGCCCTGGTCGTGCTGATCGCTCAGGCTCCCAAGCTGTTCGGCATCTCCATCGACAGCGAAGGCCCCCTGCTCGACCTCTGGCACCTGGCCGAGGCCATCGCCGCCGGCGGGGCCAACTGGTACAGCTTTGCCGTGGGCGGCGGCAGCCTGGCGCTGATCCTGCTGCTCAAGCCGTTCAAGCAGCTGCCCGGCATCCTCATCGTGGTGATCCTCGCGACCCTGGTGGTTGGCTTCTTCGACCTGAACCAGTTCGGCGTCAAGGTGCTGGGCGACCTGCCCCAGGGGCTGCCCAGCTTCGTCCTGCCCTGGCTCAGCGGCGTGGACCTGGCCACCGTGGTGCTCGGCGGCTGCGCGGTCGCCATCGTCTCCTTCGCCGACACCAGCGTGCTGTCGCGCACCTATGCCGCGCGCACGCAAACCAAGGTCGACCCCAACCAGGAAATGGTCGGCCTGGGCGCCGCCAACCTGGCCGCCGGGCTGTTCCAGGGCTTTCCCATCAGCAGCAGCTCCTCGCGCACGCCGGTAGCCGAGGCCGCTGGCTCCAAGACCCAGCTGACCGGGGTGGTCGGCGCCCTGGCGGTGGCGGCGCTGCTGCTGGTCGCGCCGCAACTGATGCGCTACCTGCCCAACAGCGCGCTGGCCGCGGTGGTGATCGCCGCGGTGCTCGGCCTGTTCGAGTTCGCCGACCTCAAGCGCATCTTCCGCATCCAGCGCTGGGAGTTCTGGCTGTCGATGGCCTGCTTCGCCGGGGTCGCCGTGTTCGGCGCGATCCCCGGCATCTGCCTGGCGGTGGGGATCGCCGTGATCGAGTACCTGTGGGACGGCTGGCGCCCGCATTACGCCATTCTCGGTCGCGTCGACGGCGTGCGTGGCTATCACGATACCAAGCGCTATCCGAACGCCCGCCGGGTGCCCGGTCTGGTGCTGTTCCGCTGGGACGCGCCGCTGTTCTTCGCCAACGCCGAGCTGTTCCGTGAATGCCTGCTGGAGGCCATCGAGGAGTCGCCGACGCCGGTACGCCGGGTGGTGGTGGCGGCCGAGCCGGTCACCAGCATCGACGTCACCTCCGCGGACATGCTCGGTGAGCTGTGCAAAACCCTGCGCGAGCGAGGGATCGAGCTGCATTTCGCGGAGATGAAGGACCCGGTCAAGGACAAGTTCAGCCGCTTCGGACTGCTGGAAGTGTTCGGCGCAGACATCTTCCAGCCCACCGTGGGCGCCGCCGTGGATGACTACCTCGGCGATCACCGGGTGGACTGGACACCCTGAGCACACTGAATCCTGGGCGACTGAGCGCAGCCCGCCTGGATGCGCAGGCTGTCACCGGCAGCGAGATCGCCGCCTGAGCTTTCTACACTCAATCAACAGCATCCACGCAAGGAGTTCCCGATGTCCAAGCTCAAACTCGGCGTTCATTCCGAAGCCGGCAAGCTGCACAAGGTGATGGTCTGCTCGCCGGGCCTGGCTCACCTGCGCCTGACTCCGAACAACTGCGACGAACTGCTGTTCGACGACGTGCTCTGGGTGTCCCAGGCCAAGCGCGACCACTTCGACTTCGCCAGCAAGATGCAGGACCGCGGTGTCGACGTGGTGGAGATGCACAACCTGCTGACCGACACCGTGCAGAACCAGGAAGCGCTGAAGTGGATCCTCGACCGCAAGCTGTCGGCCAACCAGGTCGGCGTTGGCTTCGGCGAGGAAATGCGCAGCTGGCTGGAAGGCATGGAACCCCGTCAGCTGGCCGAGTTCCTGATCGGTGGCGTATCGGCCGCCGACCTGCTGAAGGGCCTCGGCGACAGCAGCGTGCTGAAGATGCTGGTCGACTTCCTGGGCAACACCAGCTTCATCCTGCCGCCGCTGCCCAACACCCAGTTCACCCGCGACACCACCTGCTGGATCTACGGCGGCGTGACCCTCAACCCGATGTACTGGCCGGCGCGCCGCCAGGAAACCCTGCTGACCAGCGCGATCTACAAGTTCCACCCGAACTTCGTGAATGCCGAATTCGACATCTGGTGGGGCAACCCGGACGAGGACCATGGCGCCGCAACCCTCGAGGGCGGCGACGTGATGCCGGTCGGCAACGGCGTGGTGCTGATCGGCATGGGCGAGCGCAGCTCGCGCCAGGCCATCGGCCAGGTGGCTCAGGCCCTGTTCGCCAAGGGCGCAGCCGAGCGGGTGATCGTCGCCGGCCTGCCCAAGTCGCGCGCCGCCATGCACCTGGATACCGTGTTCACCTTCTGCGATCGCGACCTGGTCACCGTCTTCCCGGAAGTGGTCAACCAGATCGTGCCGTTCAGCATCCGCCCCGACGCCAGCAAGCCGGGCGGGATGGACATCCGCCGCGAGGACAAGCACTTCATCCAGGTGGTTGGCGAGGCCCTCAACCTGAAGCAGCTGCGCGTGGTGGAGACCGGCGGCGACGCCTACGAGGTGGAACGCGAGCAGTGGGACGATGGCAACAACGTGGTCTGCCTGTCGCCCGGCGTGGTGGTCGGCTACGACCGCAACACCTATACCAACACCCTGCTGCGCAAGGCCGGGGTGGAAGTGGTCACCATCAGCGCCGGCGAGCTGGGCCGCGGCCGTGGCGGTGGCCACTGCATGACCTGCCCGATCATCCGCGACCCGCTCGACTACTGATGCCCCAGCGCGGCGGCCGGGTGAGGTCGCCGCGCTCGCCCGCGTTCATACAGCACAGCTCCGATTTCACCAGAGGGAATCCGTCATGGCGTTCAACATGCACAACCGCAACCTGCTCAGCCTGATGCACCACAGCACCCGCGAGCTGCGTTACCTCCTCGACCTGTCGCGCGACCTCAAGCGCGCCAAGTACACCGGCACCGAACAGCAGCACCTCGGGCGCAAGAACATCGCGCTGATCTTCGAGAAGACCTCCACCCGCACCCGCTGCGCCTTCGAGGTGGCCGCCTACGACCAAGGCGCCAGCGTCACCTACATCGATCCGGGCTCCTCGCAGATCGGCCACAAGGAAAGCATGAAGGATACCGCCCGGGTGCTCGGCCGCATGTACGACGCCATCGAGTATCGCGGCTTCAGCCAAGAGATCGTCGAGGATCTGGCCAAGTACGCCGGTGTGCCGGTGTTCAACGGCCTGACCGACGAATACCACCCGACCCAGATGCTCGCCGACGTGCTGACCATGCGCGAGCACAGCGACAAGCCGCTGCACGAGATCAGCTACGCCTACCTGGGCGACGCCCGCAACAACATGGGCAACTCGCTGCTGCTGATCGGCGCCAAGCTCGGCATGGACGTGCGCATCGCCGCACCCAAGGCGCTGTGGCCGAGCGACGAGCACGTCGCCGCCTGCCAGCAGTTCGCCGAGGAAACCGGCGCGCGCATCACCCTCACCGAAGACGCCAAGGCCGCGGTGAAGGGCGTGGACTTCGTCCACACCGATGTGTGGGTGTCGATGGGCGAGCCGGTGGAAGCCTGGGGCGAACGCATCCAGCAATTGCTGCCCTACCAGGTCAACATGGCAATGATGAAGGCCAGCGGCAACCCGCGGGTGAAGTTCATGCACTGCCTGCCGGCCTTCCACAACAGCGAGACCAAGGTCGGCCAGCAGATCGCCGCGCAGTATCCGCACCTGGCCAATGGCATCGAGGTGACCGACGACGTCTTCGAGTCGCCCTACTGCATCGCCTTCGACCAGGCGGAAAACCGCATGCACACCATCAAGGCGATCCTGGTATCGACCCTGGCGGACATCTGAGAGGAGCACCCGCATGCGACTAGTCATCGCCCTGGGCGGCAACGCCCTGCTGCGCCGTGGCGAGGCCATGACCGCGGAGAACCAGCGCGACAACGTGCGCGTCGCCTGCGCGCAGATCGCCAAGGTGGCCGCCGGCAACGAACTGGTGATCGCCCACGGCAACGGCCCGCAGGTCGGCCTGCTGGCCCTGCAGGGCGCGGCCTACGATACCGCCAACCCCTACCCGCTGGACGTGCTGGGCGCCGAGACCGAAGGCATGATCGGCTACATGATCGAACAGGAGCTGGGCAACCTGCTGCCGGCCGAGCTGCCCTTCGCCACCATTCTCACCCAGGTCGAGGTGGACGGCGCCGACCCGGCGTTCCAGAAACCAACCAAGCCGATCGGCCCGGTCTACGCGCCGGAAGAAGCCGAGCGTCTGGCCAGGGAGAAAGGCTGGAGCATCGCCCCCGATGGCAACCAGTTCCGTCGCGTGGTGGCCAGCCCGCGGCCGCAACGCATCATCGAGATCCGTCCGATCCAGTGGCTGCTGGAAAAGGGCGCGGTGGTGATCTGCGCCGGTGGCGGCGGCATCCCGACCCTGTACGAGAACGGCAAGCTGCGCGGCGTGGAGGCGGTGATCGACAAGGACCTCTGCTCGGCCCTGCTGGCCGAACAGCTGGAAAGCGACCTGCTGGTGATCGCCACCGACGTCGACGCGGCCTATGTCGACTGGGGCAAGCCGACGCAGAAAGCCATCGCCCAGGCGCACCCGGACGAGCTGGAGCGCCTCGGCTTCGCCGCCGGTTCCATGGGTCCGAAGGTCCAGGCCGCCTGCGAGTTCGCCCGCCATACCGGCAAGGTGGCGGTGATCGGCTCGCTGCCGGAGATCGAGGCGATCGTCCAGGGCAGCGCCGGTACCCGCGTCAGCACGGAGCGAGCGGGACTGACCTTCCGCTGAGCGCCAATCCATGACGGCAAAGGCCCTTGGTACAACCGCGGGCCTTTGTCTTGATCTAGCGGAAAAGGTGCGTCCGATACCGGTTTCCGGCTCTTCAGAAGCGCTCCTCGACCATCCTGAATGGATACGGCGCAGCCTTGTAGCTGCCGATCTTGGAGCGCTTGGGCAGCTTGATCTTCTCCCGCCGGGTGATGTCCTCGTAGGGAACCTGCTGGAGCAGGTGGCTGATGATGTTCAGGCGCACGCGCCGCTTCTCCTCGGAGCGCGCCATGTACCAGGGCGCCCAGGAGGTGTCGGTGGCCGCGAACATTTCGTCGCGGGCACGGGTGTACTCGTCCCAGCGGCTGAAGGATTTCAGGTCCATCGGCGACAGCTTCCAGATCTTGCGTCCGTCGTCGATGCGATCTTCCAGGCGGCGCTCCTGCTCCTCGGCACTCACCTCGAGCCAGTACTTGATCAGGATGATCCCGGACTCGACCATCATCTTCTCGAACAGCGGCACCACGTTGAGAAAACGCTGGGCCTGCTCCTCGCTGCAGAAGCCCATCACCCGCTCGACGCCGGCGCGGTTGTACCAGCTGCGGTCGAAGATCACCACCTCGCCAGCCGCCGGCATGTGGGCCAGGTAGCGCTGTCCATACATCTGGGTCTTTTCCCGGTCGCTGGGCGCCGGCAGCGCCACCACGCGGAACACCCGCGGGCTGACCCGCTCGGTGATCGCCTTGATGGTGCCGCCCTTGCCTGCGCCATCGCGGCCCTCGAAGACGACGCACACCTTCAGGCCCTTGGCCACCACCCACTCCTGCAGCTTGACCAGCTCGACGTGCAGCCGCATCAGCTCTTCTTCGTACTCCTTACGACCTAGTTTTTCCTTCTCAGCCGGTAGATCCGCTGCTTTTTTCTTCTTGTTCCTAGCCATTTGCCAACCTCCTTTGCCGCATGAATACACGACCTACACTCAGGACTGCCTGCAGTTCCCAATGTTAGGAGTGTAGTAATGTTCGAGCCCGGTCACGTGCATATGACCCATCCGGTGGGCAGTTTCGGCCTGCCGCCCTACAACATCGATGGCTATTACGAAGTGCGCCCTGGCGCCAAGGCAGGGCCGATCGTGCACTTCCGCATGGTTGGCGAGATCGACGGCACGCCTTTCGAGGAAGAGTTCGAGATGTCCCACGACACCGTGTTCAACTTCGCAAGTGTGATGGGCAAGCTCGCGGTCAAGCATGGGATGCCACTCAACAACAGCCCGGTCATGCGCAACCACAAGGATTACGACGCGGTGTTCGAGGACATCCGCGCCAAGCTCAAAGTGGCCGTCGGCGGGCCGCTGAGCGCCCATGACCCCAACCGGGATGCCTGACCCGCGGTTGGCCTGAGCCTGGACAGTTCAATGCCCGGCCCTGGGCTGCCGGGCGCAGAGACGCCTGCCCATTTCCGGGGTAGCCCGCAGGCCACGGCCAGGATGAACGGGCCAGAGAGCCCGCCCAGTACGGGCTCTTGCGCTGCGGCCCTACCCCTCGGCGGCCAGCGCCGCGGGCTCGAAACTGTCGGCCCGCGCCATCTGCCACATGCGCGCGTAGAACTCGCCCTCGATCGGCTCGCCGAGCAGCTCACCCGGCTTGAGGAACACGTGCAGCTGGGAAAACAACTTGATTTCCGTGGTGGAGATACGCCGTACCAGATGCCGGGGCTCCAGCTGGGCCGGATGCTCGAGGCCGGCGGCGGCGAGCATTTCGGCCAGCGCCTTGAGCGTGCTGCGGTGGAAGTTGTGCACCCGCGCGGCCTTGTCCGCCACCACCAGCGCGCGCTGGCGCAGCGGGTCCTGGGTCGCCACGCCGGTCGGGCACTTGTTGGTATGGCAGCTTTGCGACTGGATGCAGCCGATGGCGAACATGAAGCCGCGCGCCGAGTTGGCCCAGTCGGCGCCGATGGCCAGCACGCTGGCGATGTCGAAGGCGCTGACGATCTTGCCGCTGGCCCCGAGGCTGATCTGGTCGCGCAGGTTCAGGCCGACCAGGGTGTTGTGCACGAACAGCAGGCCCTCGCGCATCGGCACGCCGATATGGTCGGTGAATTCGCGTGGCGCCGCACCGGTGCCGCCCTCCTTGCCGTCGACAACGATGAAGTCGGGCAGGATGCCCGTCTCCAGCATGGCCTTGGCGATGGCCATGAACTCCCACGGATGGCCGAGGCAGAACTTGAAGCCGACCGGCTTGCCAGCGGACAGCTCGCGCAGACGGGCGATGAACTGCAGCAGCTCGATCGGCGTAGCAAACTCGCGGTGGCGCGCCGGTGACACGCAGTCCTCGCCCTGGGCGACGCCGCGGGTGGCGGCGATTTCCGGGGTGACCTTGTGTCGGGGCAGGATGCCGCCATGGCCGGGCTTGGCGCCCTGGCTCAGCTTGATCTCGATCATCTTCACCTGCGGATCGCTGGCCTGCAGGGCAAAGCGCTGCGCATCGAAACGGCCGTCCGCCGTACGGCAGCCGAAGTAGCCGCTGCCCAGCTCCCAGATCAGGTCGCCGCGGTGCTCGCAGTGGTACGGGCTGATGCTGCCCTCGCCGGTGTCGTGGGCGAAGCCGCCGAGCGCGGCGCCCTGGTTCAGCGCGCGGATGGCGTTGGCGCTCAGCGCGCCGAAGCTCATCGCCGAGATGTTGAAGATCGACGCAGAGTAGGGTTGCCGGCACTGCGGCCCGCCCACGGTGACGCGAAAGCCCGCCGGATCGACATGTTCAGCTGGCAGCATGGAGTGGCCGATGAACTCGAAGCCGGGCTGGTAGACGTCGCTGAGCGTGCCGAAGGCCTTTTCCGCACTCTCGTTCTTCGCCCGCGCATAGACCAGTGAGCGCTGCGCGCGGGAGAACGGCAGCTGCTCGTCATCGCCTTCCAGCAGGTACTGGCGCACTTCCGGACGGATGAACTCCACCAGGTAGCGGATATTGCCGAGCAGCGGATAGTTGCGCCGCACCGCATGCTGCGTCTGGCGCAGGTCGTTGATCCCCACCAGGCTGAGCACGCCGCTGATCAGGGTCAGTGGCCACAGTCCCGGCTCGCTGGCCAGAAACGGCAGGCTGCCGAGGGTGAACAACACGCAGCCGACGAAACAGGCATAACGACTCAGCAACGACACGCTCATGCGCACTTCCCCTTTATTTGACTTCCGGCGCGCTTATCGGCGCTTCCCGCAGATCATTGTCGAACAGCGTTTGCAGATCGTCGTAGTAGGCATGGGCGGTCTTGAGGCTGGCATCCTTGTCGCTGGCGACCTCGTACAGCGCTCTCAGCATCCGCTCGTCATGCCGGCGGAAGCGCTGGATGCGCAACTCCGCCTGCTCCTCGCTCAACCCCAGGCCCAGCAGGACCCGCCGGCCCATCTCCAGGCTGGCGTGGAAGGTCTCGCGCACCGGTCCGGCCTCGATATCCAGCAGCGCGTGCAGTTGCTGCCAGTCACGGGCGCGGGTGATGACCTTCATGTGCGGATAGCGATGGCGGATCAGCCGGGCGGTTTCAAGGTTGGCCTGCGCGTCATCGGTGGCGATGATGAAGAACTCCGCCTGCTCGGCCTTGGCCGCATGGAGGAGTTCCAGGTGCAGGGGATTGCCGTAATAGATCGGCAGATTGCTGATGTTACGGGTCAGCTCGACGGCCTCGACCGAGGTATCGAACGCCACGAAGGGCACGCGCTGCGCATGCAGGATGCGCGCGACGATACGCCCGACCCGCCCCATGCCCATGATCACCACGCGCGCCTCATGGGCATCGACCGTCTCCGCCGGCGCCGTGGCGGCCTCGGGCGCAGCGGGCTTGATCAGCCGCGACAGCAGCAGGAGCACCAGCGGCGTCAGGGCCATCGACAGGGTGATGGTCAGCACCAGCAGGTCATGCACCCGCGCGCTGAACAGATCATGGTCACCGGCGATCTTGAACACCACGAAAGCGAATTCGCCACCAGAGGCGAGCATCACCCCCAGACGCAGGGCCTCCAGCGGCTTCAGGTGCCCGGGGAACAGACCGACCAGACTGGCCAGCAGCAGCTTGACCAGCAGCAGTAGCACCGTCAGGCCCAGCACCACCCAGAACGAGTCCAGCAGCAGCCCCAGGTTGGCGCTCATGCCCACGCTGAGGAAGAACAGCCCCAGCAACATGCCCTTGAACGGCTCGATCTTGGCTTCGATCGCGTGCCGGTATTCCGAGTCGGCCAGCAGCACGCCGGCGATGAACGCCCCCAGCGCCATGGACATGCCGACCCACTCCATCAGCAGGGCGCTGCCCATCACCACCAGCAGCGCCAGTGCAGTGAAGATGTCCTGCAGCCCGGACTTGGCGACGAAGCGCAACACCGGACGCAGCAGATAGCGCCCGCCGACGATCAGACCCGCCACGCAGCCCACCACCTTGAGCAGTTCGACGAGACTGTCGCCGTGACTCATCTCCGGCCGGCTGACCCCACTGAGCAGGGGCACCAGGGCCATCAGCGGAATGGCCGCGATGTCCTGGAACAGCAGGATGGAAAACGCCAGCCGGCCATGCGGACTGTGCAGCTCATGGCGCTCGGCCAGCAACTGCAGCGCGAAGGCCGTCGAGGACAGCGCCAGCCCCAGACCCAGAATCACCGCGCTGTTCCAGCGCTGATCGAACAGATACACCGCTATCGCGCCGATGCCCGCCCCGCAGAGCAACACCTGGGCCAGCCCCGCGCCGAACACCGCGCGGCGCATCAGCCACAGCCGCTTGGGCGACAATTCCAGGCCGATGATGAACATCAGCATCACCACGCCCAGCTCGGAGATCTGGGCAACACTGGCGGGATGGGCGATCAGCCCCAGCACGCTGGGACCGATCAACACCCCGCCGACCAGATAGCCCAGCACGGCGCCGAGCTGCAGGCGCTTGGCCAGTGGAACCAGCACCACCATGGTGAGAAGACAGACAACACTGGCCTGCAACAGGCCCGCCCCATGCTCCACTACGAAATTCCTTATGCCTGCTTCGCCGCCGACAGCGGCGAAGGCCGAAAACCAACGAAAGCCGTCGTGACGCGGCTGGCCGAGCTGCCGCGTCACGACTTCAGCGTCATAGACCTGAAAAACCCCAAGGATATCCGAAGCTTGCGTGACCAATAAGACAAAGCATGCCGCGCCAGCGCGTGGGCGCCTGGCCGGGGCGCTGCTAAGATCAGGTTTTCCCCCGCAATAGGATTGCCGCCATGCTCCGTCTCACTACCCTGCTCGCCGGCCTTGTGCTGAGCCTCAATGCCTTCGCCCTGTCGATTGCCGACCTGAGCCAGGGCGACGCCAGCGGCGGCCTCAAGGACGCCCTCAGCCAGGGCGCGAAGATTGCCGTACAGCAACTGGGCAAGCCCGGCGGTTTCAGCAACGATCCGGACGTGCGCATCGGCCTGCCGGGCAACCTCGGCAAGATCGCCAGCACCATGAAGATGATGGGCATGGGCAACCAGGTCGAACAGCTGGAAGCCACCATGAACCAGGCCGCCGAAGCCGCCGTGCCGCACGCCCAGGCCCTGCTGCTGGACGCGGTGAAGAAGATGACCATCAGCGATGCCAAGGGCATCCTCGGCGGCCCGCAGGACGCCGCCACCCAGTACCTCAACCGCACCAGCCGCGAACAGATCCGCGCCAAGTTCCTGCCCATCGTCAAGCAGGCCACCGACCAGGTCGGCCTGGCCCAACAGTACAACGCCTTCGCCGGCAAGGCCGCCAGCTTCGGCGTGATCGACGCCAAGAGCGCCAACCTCGAAGGCTACGTGGCCGAGCAGGCGCTCGACGGCCTGTTCGAAGTGATCGCCCAGCAGGAAGCCAGCATCCGCGAGAACCCGGCCGGTGCCGCCACCAGCCTGGCCAAGAAGGTGTTCGGCACGCTGTAAGCAACCCAGCCACGGGTACGGACAGGCGGCTGCGGCTTTTCACGTTTAATTCACACGCCGCCCGGCACTATCGACCCAGCTGAAGGATTAGCACCCCAGACAAGAAGCCCGCTCCGTGCGGGCTTCTTGCTGTCCGGACGGCGCAAAACCCAAGAGGAAAAAGTCAATGTGCTCCGCTGAAAAAGTGCCGCGCAAGAAGTCGGTAATCAGTTCTTTCTGTGCGTGGGAGGGCGATACGTTGGTGCTCAACATTCTCGGCACACCCAACGCCAAACAGGATGCCATCGGCAAGCCCAAAGGCCATCAGCTACGCGTCAGTGCCGCCGCCGCACCCGTTGCGGGCCGGGCTACCGATCATATGGTTCGCTTCCTGGCGAAGGAATTTGGCGTCACCCCCCATGACATCGAAGTTGTATTTGGCAGATACAACATCAACAAACAAATGCGCATCAAATCACCCAAGAGCCTGCCAGCGGTAATCAGCAAACACTTATCCCAACCAGAATAAGCACCTGAAACCTGACCAGGCCAAAGTCCCCACAATGACCAGACCACCCAAGTAATCATTACCAAAACCCAGCCATACGACTCGAAATGGCGCACATTCGCCATTATCGCTACAATTGAACAATAATTTGATTCCAACACAGCAAATCATGAATATTGCAACAACGACACTGGATGAGCCCAAGAAAACCTGTGCAACCTGCCAGGCCTGCTGTTGCCGTCTGGAGGTCATGCTGATCACGGACACCGGCGTCCCGGAACGCTATATCGATATCGATGCGTGGGGCGGCGAGGTCATGGCGCGCCTGGACGATGGCTGGTGTGCCGCGCTCGACCGCGAAACCTTGCTGTGCACCATCTATGAAAATCGCCCGCTTATTTGCCGGGAATTTGAAGCGGGCGAATACGAGTGCCTTAGCGAACGGAAAAAATATTTGAACGAGTAATGTTTTACTTCGCGGACAAGTACGAAAAACTTTCCGAGTTCGTCTGGATCAGCCACATGCCAAAGTGGCTTGAGATGAAACAACCCGGCCCGCTCATCCCCCCATCGCCCCGTCTCCCGCCAATACCCGACATCGCGCCTACGCTGTTCTTCGCTCTTGCCTGGCCCCTGCGAGATGGGCAGTGTCCTGCGCGCGCCGCGAACGGCCCGCTACCGTGTCGCGTCCCAGCAGGTCGGCGCGCCGATATGCCCGGTCTTCACATAGAGCAAGGCGCCCTGCTCCGAATAGCGGCGGCACCTGCTGCCGCGCGGGTTGCGCAGCCAGCTGCCGGCCGGGTAGTTGCCGGCCTCGTCGGCCAGGCTGCCGTCCAGCACGAAGACTTCCTCGCCGCCCGCAAAGCATTGTTCTGCGCAACGGCTGCCGGGCTGCAGGCGCAGCAGCGCGGTACGCACGCCGCCGTGCTCGTGCAGCGGCAGGATCGTCAGTCCTTCGACGTCGCCGGGCAGCCAGGGCATAGCGGCGGTATCCAGACGCAGGTCGCCGTGGTCGTCCGGGGCGAACTGCCAGAGCTTGACCAGCAGGGTGCAGCCCGGCGCCGAGCTGGGCGTGTGGCGGCTGCCAGGCGGGTTGCGCAGGTAGCTGCCGACCGGGTAGTCGCCGGTTTCGTCGCTGAATACGCCCTCCAGTACCAGGATCTCCTCGCCGCCACCGTGCACGTGCGCGGGAAAGCGGCTGCCGGCGGCGAAGCGCACCAGGCTGGTGGCGCGCGCCACTTCCTCGCCGAGGCGGTCCAGCGGGATGCGCTGCACGCCCGCCTGTGGCGAGTCCTGCCACGGCGCATTGGCGGTGTGGATCACCACGCGCCGGTCGAAATCGGCATTCAGGTTCATGGTCGCCTCGCTCCTCGGCCCAGCAGCAACGCCAGCGCTGCCACCGAGAACAGCGCGCCGGCATGGAAAGTCGTGGCCGCATCATACGTCTGCCACAGCCAGCCGGCGATGCCGCTGGCCAGCAGCAGGGCCACGCCGCTGAGCAGGTTGAACAGGCCGAAGGCGGTGCCCTTGAGTTCGGCCGGGGTGGTGTCGGCCACCATAGTGGCGAGGATGCCCTGGCTGAAGCCCATGTGCAGCCCCCACAGGGCGACGCCGATCAGCACCGTCATGCTCGACTCGGCCCAGGCCAGCAGCAGATCGGCCAGCACCAGCAGCACCAGCCCGACGCCCAGCAGCCGCTCGCGGCCGATGCGATCCGACCACTTGCCCACCGGGTAGGCCGACAGCATGTAGAACGCCGCCATCACCACCATCACCAGCGGCACCCAGGCGATGGGGAAGCCCAGCTGCTGCGCGCGCAGCACCAGGAACGCCTCGCTGAAGCGCGCCAGGGTGAATACCGCGCCGACCGCCACCACCCACCAGTAGGCCGGGGAAAACTGGCGCAGGGCTTCGCCATGGATCGGCGAGCGGAAGCGCCGCGCCGTCGCCGCCTGCTCCGGCTCCGCCACGCCGAACGCCAGCATGGCCACGCAGAGCAGCGCCGGCAGCACGGCGAACCACAGCACCAGCGCGATATCGTCAGCGGACCAGAGCATCAGCAGGATCGCCAGCAACGGGCCGACGAAGGCGCCCAGGGTGTCCATCGACTGGCGCAGGCCGAAGCAGGCGCCACGAATCGCCTGCGGCGCGACATCGGCGATCAGCGCATCGCGCGGGGCGCCACGGATGCCCTTGCCGATACGGTCGAGCAGCCGCGCGCCGAACACCAGCTCGGCCGACTGCGCCAGCGGGAACAGCGGTTTGCTCAGCGCCGCCAGGCCGTAGCCGAACAGCAGCAGGAGCTTGCGCTTGCCGAGGTAGTCGCTGAGCGCCCCGGAGAACACTTTGACCAGCAGCGCCGTGGCCTCGCTGACGCCTTCGATCAGGCCGAGAGTGAGCATGCCGATGCCCAGGGTGCCGACCATGAACGCCGGCAGCAGGCTGTGCACCATCTCGGACGACACGTCCATGAACAGGCTGACGAAGCCCAGCGCCCAGACGGTGCGGGGGATGCGCGGGGCTGCGCTGGTGTCCGGCATGGCTCTGGCCTCCCGATCTGGCGCAGCAGTGGCAGTGCCGTGCGACGCTCGTGCCGATCAGCGTAGTCCCGTGTACCAGAGGCAGGCCACGGCGGCGGCCCAAACAGCCCCCCAACGAATGGCGCCAAGCCGAAGGCTCTGCAAGACTGATTGGAAACTTCCCGCTCCCGCGAGATTGCCACCATGATCCAGCCGGCACGCATCCTCACCATCGGCATCGACCAGCCCCTGTCCCAGGTGGCAGCCTTCCTCGCCGAACCGCGCAACTTCCCGCGCTGGGCCAGCGGCCTGGCCGACGGCCTGGAACCCGCCGCGGACAGCCCCCTCCTGCCGCTCGCCGGCAGCGAGTGGCTGGCCGACACGCCCCACGGGCGACTGCGGATCCGCTTCAGCCCGGCCAATCTCTTCGGCGTGGCCGACCACTGGGTCCATCTGGAGGATGACCGCATCGTCTACGTGCCGCTGCGCGTGGTGGCCAATGGCGATGGCTGCACGGTGTCGCTGACCCTGTTCCGCCGGCCCGAAATCGACGAAGAACATTTCGCAGCGGACTGCGACTGGGTACGCCGCGACCTGCTGGAACTGCGCCGGGTGCTGGGCGGCTGAGCACGCCGGGCCCCAGCCAGGCGTTTTTACTGTTTTTTTACGCCGCCACGCGCCAGCGCCGGGAGAAAATCCGCCCTGCACACTTCCTTTTTCAGCAGGCAGCGGACTTATCCATGGCATCCAGCGAGGGGGTTCAATGAGCAATGCCGGCAACCCGGTCCGTCGTGGCCGGCTCACGGTATTTCTCGGCGCCGCGTCGGGCGTGGGCAAGACTCTGGCCATGCTGCAGGCGGCCCAGGTGCAACTGCGCCAGGGCGTGGCCCTGCGCGTCGGCCTGGTCGCAGCGTCTGACGCGGCGGCCGCAGCG
>DATCUN010000204.1:0-5773 GCA_036561825.1 Pseudomonas sp. | reverse complement strand
GCCAGCTTGCTGAACGAGCGCAGCGGGTCCACCGCCGGGTACAGGCCCTGCCCCGCCTGCCGGCGCGACAGAATCACCGTGGTGTCCAGATGTCCGAGGATGGCACTCACCGCCGGGTCGGTCAGATCGTCCGCCGGCACGTACACCGCCTGCACCGAGGTCACCGCGCCGGCGGCGGTGGAGGCGATGCGGTCCTCGACCTCGGCGATCTCGGTGCCCAGCGTGGGCTGGTAGCCGACCGTGGCCGGCATGCGCCCGAGCAGGCTCGACACCTCGCTGCCGGCCTGCACCATGCGGTAGATGTTGTCGATCAGCAGCAGCACCTCGCGGTGCTGGGTGTCGCGCAGGTACTCGGCATAGGTGAGCGCGGTCAGCGCCACGCGAAAGCGCACCCCGGGCGACTCGTCCATCTCGCCGAACACCAGCAGCGCGTGCGGCAGCACGCCGGCCTCGCGCATGTCGTGCCACAGCTCGTGGCCCTCCCGGATGCGCTCGCCGACCCCGGCGAACACCGACACGCCCTGGTGCACCGCCTCGATGGCGTGCATGAACTCCATGATCAGCACCGTCTTGCCGACCCCGGCGCCGCCAAACAGCCCGGTCTTGCCGCCGCGAAAGAACGGGCACAGCAGGTCGATCACCTTGATGCCGGTCGGCAGCAGCTCGCTGACGCCGCGCACCTCACGCAGCGCCGGCGGCGGCTGGTGCACATTGCGAAAGGCGCCGCCGGCCAGCGGCAGGCCGCCGTCCTGGGGTTCGCCGAACACGTTCAGCACCCGGCCCAGACAATCGGCCGACACCGGCACGTGCAGCGGCGCGCCGGTGTCGTACACCGGCATGCCGCGCGTCAGCCCGCTGGTGCCGTGCAGCGTCACCGCGCGCAGGTGGTGCTCGTCCAGGTGCTGGTGCACCTCGAACAGGTAGGCCTGGTGATCGAAGCGCGCCAGCAACGCCTGACGCAGCGGCGGCAGGCGCTCGCAAGCGATCACCACCACCGGCCCCTGCACGCCGACGATATGGCCGATGGGGGTGGACGGCCCCTCAACCGTCGTCATCGGCAACCCTTTGGGCAAGACATCATTACCTGGGCGCACCTCATCAAGCTGCTGCAACCGTCCGTGTACATCGGTCTCCACCCGGTCCATTTGCCGTGCAGGCCTGCGAGGCCTGCCAGGGCAACCCAGGCTACAGACTCCCCCGACTGCCATCATGTGGCTGGTTTGACTGCGATCATGCGCTTGACAGTGTCACCCGGCGCACAGCGGCTTGCCAATCGACGCCGCCTGCAGGAAAGCCCTGCCCCGGCGATGCCCTGCCGTGACGAACAACGGCCCCATCAGACCGCGCTGCGGACGCCGGGCGCGGTGCATGGTTTGCCGCTCCTCGGCCAACTGCAGTCTGGGCCGGCTGGAACAGCCGACATTGCTGCGCCGCCGCAAACCAAATAGAATCGCGCCCCCCAAGGAAGCGCTGAAAATGCCATCCATGGCGTTTTTCAGCTCGCCTTCGGCGCGGCACATGCCCGCGCCGGACTCCGTGAATCAAGCACTTGGTGCTGGATTCACGCCTGGGCATCCTGCCCCGGACGGGAAGCGCCGAATGAATCCGCGCTTCCCAAAGCACCAGCAAGCAACCATCGGAGTTCAACCCGTGTAAGTCTCTTTCTCGCTGCGAGCCAGCTGCAATCGCACATTACGCTCGCACGAGGCTGCACGTCCGATTCACCGCGTCTTGCTGGCCCCGGATCACTCGGGGCTCGTTCTGTGTTCCGCCGACCGGGGAAACGCGCTTGCGTCCGCCCCGACTGCCGCCACTGGCCGGCAATCAAAAACGGAATGGAAGAATGATGAAATCCTTGCGCCAGGACTGGCTCGCCAATGTCCGGAACGATCTGCTGGCCGGCATCGTCGTCGCGCTGGCACTGATCCCAGAGGCGATCGCCTTCTCGATCATCGCCGGCGTCGATCCGAAGGTCGGGCTCTACGCCTCGTTCTGCATCGCTACCGTTATCGCCTTTGCAGGCGGGCGGCCGGGCATGATCTCGGCCGCCACCGGCGCGATGGCGCTGCTGATGGTCACGCTCGTCAAGGAGCACGGCCTGCAATACCTGCTGGCCGCCACGGTACTGACCGGCGTGCTCCAGATCATCGCCGGCTGGCTCAAGCTCGGCGCCCTGATGCGCTTTGTCTCTCGCTCGGTCATCACCGGCTTCGTCAATGCGCTGGCCATCCTGATCTTCATGGCGCAGTTGCCCGAGCTGACCAATGTCACCTGGCACGTCTATGCCATCACGGCGGCAGGCCTCGGCATCATCTACGGCTTCCCTTACATCACCCGGGCGGTGCCATCGCCGCTGGTTGCCATCGTCGTGCTGACCGGCGTGGCGATCTTCCTCGGCCTCGACATTCGCACCGTGGGCGACATGGGCCAGCTGCCCGACAGCCTGCCGATCTTCCTGCTGCCCGATGTGCCGCTGAACCTGGAAACCCTGGCGATCATCTTCCCGGTCTCGGCCACCCTGGCCGTGGTCGGCCTGCTGGAATCGATGATGACGGCCTCCATCGTCGATGAGCTGACCGACTCCAACAGCAACAAGAATCGCGAATGCGTGGGTCAGGGTGTCGCCAATATCGCCTCTGGCTTCCTCGGCGGCATGGCGGGCTGCGCCATGATCGGCCAATCGGTCATCAACGTGAAATCCGGTGGCCGGGGTCGACTCTCCACACTGGCCGCTGGCGTGTTCCTGCTGCTGATGGTGGTGTTCATCGGGGACTGGGTGGCCCGCATTCCGATGGCGGCGCTGGTCGCGGTGATGATTATGGTGTCCATCGGTACCTTCAACTGGGCCTCGATCCGAGGCCTGCGACAGCACCCCAAAAGCTCCAGTGTGGTGATGCTCGCCACTGTAGTGGTCACCGTCGGCACGCACGACCTGGCCAAGGGCGTGCTGGTCGGCGTGCTGCTGTCCGGCTTCTTCTTCGCTCACAAGGTGGGCCAGATTCTGCGCGTCGCCTCACGCACGGAAGACGAAGGTCGAATGCGCACTTATACCGTTACAGGGCAGGTGTTCTTCGCCTCGGCAGAACGCTTCATCAATGCCTTCGACTACAAGGAAGTCATCGAGAAAGTGCGCATCGACGTGAGCCGTGCTCACTTCTGGGACATCACCGCCGTCAGCGCACTGGACAAGGTTGTCATCAAGTTCCGGCGCGAAGCGACCGAGGTCGAAGTCATCGGTCTGAACCAGGCCAGCGCCACGATGGTGGACCGCTTCGCGGTGCATGACAAAGACGGCGCCGACGACTTGCTGCTGGGCCACTGACAGGAGACCAGGGCATGAACGACGACAATAAGGTGCTGGCCTGCGTGGATCAATCCCGTTTCGCCGACTACGTGGCCGACTACGCGGCATGGGCCGCCCGGCGCATGGATGCACCGCTGGAGTTCCTGCACGTGATCGACCGCCACCCCGAGCAGGCGTCGGCTGCAGACCACAGCGGCGCCATCGGCATCGACGCCCAAGAGAACCTGTTGTCCAGGCTAAGCGCGCAAGACGAAGCCCGCACCAGGAACGCCCGCGAGCAAGGCCGCATCTTTCTGAACCGGCTGCGGGAGCGCGCCATTGCGGCCGGGGCCGCGCGGGTCGATGTACGGCAACGCCACGGCGAGCTGGCGCAGACCCTGGCCGAGCAGGAACACGGCGTGCGCCTGCTGATACTCGGCCGCCGCGGTGAGGCGGCCGAGCGTACCCAGCGCGATCTGGGCCGCAACGTCGAGCACGTGGTGCGCGCCCTGCACAAGCCGATCCTGACGGTGACGGAAGGCTTCACGCCGCCGCAGCGCGTGATGATCGCCTTCGATGGCGGCATCGTCACCCGGCGGGGCGTGGCAATGGTGGTGGGCAGTCCCCTGTTCCGGGGCCTGCCGATCTACCTGCTGATGTCGGGCAGAGAAAAGAAGGACGCCCGCCGGCAGCTCGAATGGGCCAGGACCACCCTGGAAGCCGCCGGCTTCGCGGTCTCGGCGGCCCTGATCCCCGGTGACGCCGAGAGCGTCATCGCCAGGACGGTGCTGGCGCAGTCCATCGACCTGCTCATCATGGGGGCCTTCGGCCATTCACCACTGCGCAGCCTGCTGTTCGGCAGCAAGACCGCCGACCTGCTGCGCTCGTCCCGTATCCCGACCCTGCTGCTGCGCTGACTCGCCGCAGGCCCGGGTGCTACACCGTCACCCGGCTCAATCGCAGCGCATTGCCGATCACCGACACCGAGCTGAAGGACATGGCCGCCGCCGCGATCATCGGTGACAGCAGAATGCCGAAGAACGGATACAGCACGCCGGCGGCGATGGGCACGCCCAGGCTGTTGTAGCCGAAGGCGAACCACAGGTTCTGGCGGATGTTGCGCATGGTGGCGCGGGACAGGCGGATGGCGCGCACGATGCCGGTCAGGTCGCCCTTGACCAGGGTCACGCCGGCGCTCTCCATGGCCACGTCGGTGCCGGTGCCCATGGCGATGCCGACCTGGGCCTGGGCCAGCGCCGGGGCGTCGTTGATGCCGTCGCCGGCCATGGCGACAAAGCGGCCCTGCGCCTGCAGCTCCTTGATTTTCTGCGCCTTCTGATCCGGCTGCACCTCGGCCATCACCTCATCGATGCCGAGCCTTCCGGCCACTGCCCGCGCCGTGGTGGCGCTGTCGCCGGTGAGCATGACGATGCGGATGCCCTCCTCGTGCAGCGAGCGGATGGCCGCGGGCGTGGTTTCCTTGATCGGATCGGCCACCGCCACCAGCCCGGCGGCGCGACCGTCCACGGCCAGGAACATGGCGGTCTTGCCCTCGCCGCGCAGCGCTTCGGCGCGCTCGGCCAGTGCGCCGAGCTCGACCCCTCGCGAATCCATCAGCGCGCGGTTGCCGAGCGCCACGTCCCGGCCCTGAACGCGCCCGCGCACGCCCTGGCCGGTCACCGAATCGAAATCCTCGTAGCGGCCCGGCTCGACGCCGCGTTCCTCGGCGCCGGCGACGATGGCGGCGGCCAATGGGTGCTCGCTGCCGCGCTCCAGGGTCGCAGCCAGACGCAGGACTTCGCTTTCGTCGAAGCCCTCGGCGACCACCACGTCCTGCAACCGCGGCCGGCCTTCGGTGAGGGTGCCGGTCTTGTCGACCACCAGGGTGTCGACGTCGCGCAGAGTCTGGATGGCCTCGGCGCTCTTGAACAGCACCCCCAGCGAGGCGCCCTTGCCGCTGGCCACCATGATCGACATGGGCGTGGCCAGCCCCAGCGCGCAGGGGCAGGCGATGATCAGCACGGCCACCGCATTGATGAGCGCATAGGCCATGGCCGGCTGCGGCCCCAAGACGCTCCAGATGATGAAGGTGAGGATGGCGACGCCGACCACGGCCTGGACGAAGTACGCCGCCACCAGGTCCACCAGGTTCTGGATGGGCGCGCGCGAACGGCTGGCCTCGGCCACCATCTGCACGATCTGCGCGAGCAGGGTGTCGCTGCCCACCCGCCGGGCTTCGATCAGCAGTGCGCCGGTGCCGTTGACGGTGGCACCGATCACGCTGTCACCCGCCGCCTTCTCGATCGGGATCGGCTCGCCGGAGATCATGGACTCGTCGACGACGCTGTGGCCCTCCAGCACCACACCGTCCACCGGCACCTTCTCGCCGGGCCGCACACGCAGCCGGTCGCCGACCTGCACGGCTTCGAGCGGCACGTCGGATTCGCTGCCGTCGGGCGCGATGCGCCGCGCGGTCTTGGGCGCCAGACC
>DATCUN010000203.1:0-7093 GCA_036561825.1 Pseudomonas sp. | reverse complement strand
CGGTGGCCATGCCGGCGGCGCGCGCGGCGTCCAGCTCCTGCACCACGTCGGAGAGGAACAGGATCTCGCCGGCCGGGCGGCCGATGGCGGCGGCGATGCGCGCGTAGGACTCGGCCTCGCGCTTGCCGCCGCTGGTGGTGTCGAAATAGCCGGAGAACAGCGGCGTCAGGTCGCCGGCCTCGGAGCAGCCGAAGATCAGCTTCTGCGCCTGGATCGAACCGGAGGAGTACACGTACAGCTCATAGCCGGCGGCATGCCACTGGCGCAGTGCCTCCACCGCATCCGGATAGACGTGGCCCTTGAGCTGGCCGGCCCGGTAGCCCTGTTCCCAGACCATGCCCTGCAGCGCCTTGAGCGGCGTGGCCTTGCGGTCGGCGGCGATCCACTCGAGGAGGATGGCGACGACCCGCTCGACATCGGCCTCCGCCTCGCCGCTCTCGGCGCGCACGGCATCCAGCTGCGCGGCCACCGCCGGCTCGGCGGCATGGTCGCGCACGAAGGCCGGCAGGTGCTCGCGGGCGTAGGGGAACAGCACGTCGAAGACGAAGCTGACCGCGCTGGTGGTGCCCTCGATGTCGGTAAGGATGGCTTTGATCGGCACCGTCAGTCCTCCAGCGGCGGGAAGTGCTTGGCGATGCTGTCGCCGGTGAACTGGGCGACCCAGCCTTCGGGGTTGTTGAACAGGCGGATGGCGACGAAGTGCGGCTCCTCGCCCATGTCGAACCAGTGCGGGGTGCCGGCCGGTACCGAGATCAGATCGTTCTTCTCGCACAGCACCGCGTACACCTGGTCGCCGACGTGCAGGGTGAACAGGCCGCGGCCGGCGACGAAGAAGCGCACCTCGTCCTCGCCGTGGGTGTGCTCGTCGAGGAACTTGGCGCGCAGCTCGGCCTTCTGCGGATGGCTGCGGTCCAGGCTGATCACGTCGACGGTGACGTAGCCCTGCTCGCTCATCAGCTTGTCGATCTCGTGGCGATAGGCGGCGATCACCTCGTCCTGGCTGGCGCCGGGAGCGATGGGCGCGCTGGCCTGCCAGCGCTCGAAGCGCACGCCGACCTCGGCCAGGGTGGCGGCGATGTCCTCGGCGTGGGTCAGCACCTTGTTCGGCACTTGCGGGGTGGACTCGTGGTAGACGCTCAGGCGGCTCATGGGGACTCCTTGGGTGACCGACTGGTTCGGTCGGCTAGTTCGGTCAGCGACCCAGCACCTGGCGGGTCTTCAGTTCGCATTCGAAGAGGAACTCGAAGGCTTCGATCTGGCGCAGGGCGTCGCTCATCTGTGCGCCCCAAGTGTAAAGGCCGTGGCCACGGATCAGGTAGCCCGCGCAGTCGGCGTGCCCCTCCAGCCACTGCTGCACCTGGCCGGCCAGGCGGGCGATGTCCTGGTCGTTGGCGAAGATCGGCACCACCACCCGGCCCTCGTGGGTGGTGACGCCGCTGAAGGCCTTCTGCAGCTCGTAGTCCTCCAGCAGCAGGTAGTCGCCGGGGGTCAGCCGCGACAGCACGGTGGCGTTGACCGAGTGGGTGTGCAGCACCGCGCCGATGTCGGCGCGCCAGGCGTACAGCTGGGTGTGCAGCAGGGTCTCGGCCGAGGGCTTCTTGCCCGGCTCCAGGCTGTTGCCGGCCAGGTCGGTGGCCAGCACGTCGTTGTCGGTCAGCTGGCCCTTGTGCTTGCCGGACACGGTGAGCAGCGCCTGGTCGGCAGCCAGGCGCGCCGAGTAGTTGCTGCTGGTGGCCGGCGACCAGCCGCGGCCGTAAAGGAAGCGGCCGGCCTCGATGATCTGTCGGGTGAGAAGTGCGCGCTTGTCGGTCATCTGGGCGGTCTCGAAGGGTCAGGAAGCAAAAAACGGAATCACGTGGCAGCGGGCTCGCGCAGGCGCCACACCACGATGCCCGCGGCGAGCAACGCCGCCAGGCTGGCGATGGCGAAGGTCCAGGCCGGGCCGAGGCTGTTCCAACTGTAACCCGCATAGAGCGCGCCCACCGCGGCGCCGGAGCCGGACAGCGCCGCGTACAGCGCCTGCCCCTGCCCCTGCTGGCGAGCGGCGAAGCTGTGGCGCACGAAATGGATGGCCGCGGCGTGGAAGCTGCCGAAGGTCGCCGCATGCATCACCTGCGCGAGCAGCAGCACCGGCCAGTGATCGGCCAGGTTGCCCAGCAGCAGCCAGCGCAGTGCCGCCAGCAGCAGGCTGGCGAGCAGCACCTGGCGCACCGAGAAGCGCGCCAGCAGGCGCGCCATCACCAGGAACAGGAGGATCTCCGCCAGCACGCCGAGCGCCCACAGCCAGCCGATCTGGGTACGGCTGTAGCCGAGGCTTTCCAGGTGCAGGGTGATGAAGGTGTAGTACGGACCGTGGCTGAGCAGCATCAGCGCCACGGCGGCGTAGAACGCCGGCACACCGGGACGGCGCAGCTGCTGCAGGAAGCCGCCGCGCGCGGCCTCGCTGGCATGCACCTGCGGCTGGGCGTTGGGAATCCACAGGCTGCTGAGGACGATGGCCAGCATGATGCCGATCAGCGCCCAGGGGTAGGCATCCAGACTCAGCCGCTCGAACAGCGCACCGAGGCCGACCACGGTGCAGATGAAGCCGATCGAGCCCCACAGGCGGATCTGGCTGTAGCGCGCCGCCTGCTCGCGCAGGTGGGCCAGGGTGATCACCTCGAACTGCGGCAGCACCGCGTGCCAGAAGAACGCATGCAGGGCCATCACCAGCGCCAGCCAGGCGTAGTCCTGGCGGTAGAAGATGCTGGCGAAACTGACCAGGGTACAGAGCGCACCGAGGCGCACGATCAGCAGGCGCCGGCCAGTGACATCGCCCAGCCAGCCCCACAGGTTGGGCGCCACGCAGCGCATCAGCATGGGGATGGCCACCAGCTCGCCGATGCGCGCCGCGGAAAAGCCCAGGTGATGGAAATACAGGGCGAGGAACGGCGCCGTCGCACCGAGCAGGGCGAAGTAGCTGAAGTAGAAGCCGGACAGGCGCCAGTAGGGCAATGCGGAGGTCATGATCTAGCGAGCGCCGGCCGGACTACCCGGGAAGGCATCCGGCCAGCACCGGCACTCACAGCTGCGGCAGCACCGGGGTGCTCACCTGCACGTCGGCGTTCTGCGCGCGGTGGCGCAGCAGGTGGTCCATCAGCACGATGGCCATCATCGCCTCGGCGATCGGCGTGGCGCGGATGCCGACGCAGGGATCGTGGCGCCCCTTGGTGATCACTTCCACCGGGTTGCCGTGGATGTCGATGGAGCGGCCCGGAGTGGTGATGCTCGAGGTCGGCTTGAGCGCCAGGTGGGCGACGATCGGCTGGCCGGAGGAAATGCCGCCGAGGATGCCGCCGGCGTTGTTGGACAGGAAGCCCGCCGGGGTCAGCTCGTCGCGGTGCTCGGTGCCGCGCTGGGCGACGCTGGCGAAGCCGGCGCCGATCTCCACGCCCTTGACCGCGTTGATGCTCATCAGCGCATGGGCCAGTTCGGCGTCGAGGCGGTCGAAGATCGGCTCGCCGAGGCCCGGCGGCACGCCTTCGGCGACCACGGTGATCTTCGCGCCGACCGAGTCCTGGTCGCGGCGCAGCTGGTCCATGTAGGCCTCCAGCTCGGCCACCTTGTCCGGATCGGGGCTGAAGAAGGCGTTCTGCTCGACGCTGCCCCAGGTCTTGAACGGGATCTCGATCGGACCGAGCTGGCTCATGTAGCCGCGTACACTGATGCCCAGAGTCGCCAGGTACTTCTTGGCGATGGCGCCGGCGGCGACGCGCATGGCGGTCTCGCGCGCCGAGCTGCGGCCGCCGCCACGGTAGTCGCGCAGGCCATACTTGTGGTGGTAGGTGTAGTCGGCGTGGGCCGGGCGGAACAGATCCTTGATCGCCGAGTAGTCCTTGGACTTCTGGTCGGTGTTGCGGATCAGCAGGCCGATGGCGCAGCCGGTGGTCTTGCCCTCGAACACGCCGGAGAGGATTTCCACCTCGTCGGCTTCCTGGCGCTGGGTGGTGTGGCGGCTGGTGCCGGGCTTGCGGCGGTCGAGGTCGCGCTGCAGGTCTTCCAGCGAGATGTCCAGCCCGGGCGGGCAGCCGTCGACGATGGCGACCAGCGCCGGGCCATGGCTTTCACCGGCGGTGGTGACGGTGAACAGCTTGCCGTAAGTATTGCCAGACATGCAGGATGCTCCGCGGCGGGAAAAAATGAAGGCCGGCAGTATACCCAAGCGCCCCGCCGCTGGGGAAACGCCGGCTGCGCGCACCTGCCAGTCCAACCGACCTTGCCCGGAGCCCTCCCCCATGCCCAGCACGCGCCTGCTACGCACCGCCCTGCTGCTGACGCTGCTGCTGTGTTGCGCCCTGGTGCGGGCCGCGCCGCCGAGCATCCTGCAATGGCCGGTGGAGCTGGTGGTACCCGGCGGCATCCTGCACGGCAGCCTGATGCTGCCGGAAACGGCGCAGCCGGCGCCGGTGGTGCTGATGATCGCCGGTTCCGGACCGACCGACCGCGACGGCAACAATCCTGCCGGGGGCAACAACGACAGCCTCCGGCACCTGGCCCTGGGCCTGGCCGAGCGCGGCATCGCCAGCCTGCGCTACGACAAGCGCGGCGTGGCCGCCAGCCACGCGGCGGCACCGCACGAGGAACAGCTGAGCGTCGAGGCCTACGTTGCCGATGCGGTGGCCTGGGGCCAGCTGCTCAAGGCCGACCCGCGCTTTTCCCAGCTGATCCTGCTCGGCCACAGCGAGGGTGCGCTGATCGCCACCCTGGCCGCCGCCGACTCCGGCGCCGATGCCTTGGTCAGCCTCGCCGGCATCGCCCATCCGCTCGGCACGGTGCTGCGCGAGCAACTGCAGGGGCGCCTGCCGCCGACGCTGGCGGCAGAAACCGAGACGATCCTGCGCGAACTGGAACGCGGCCGCGTGGTGCCGCAGGTCTCGCCGAAGCTGCGGGTACTGCTGCGGCCGAGCGTGCAGCCCTACCTGATCACCCTGCTGCGCCAGCGCCCGGCCGAAGCCTTCGCCCAGGTGCCGATCCCGGCGCTGATCGTCCAGGGCACCCGCGACTTCCAGGTCGACCCGCAGGAGGCGCTGCTGTTGCAGCAGGCCAAGCCGGAGGCGCAGCTGCTGCTGGTCGAGGGCATGAACCACGTGCTGCGCGTCGTGCCGGCCGACGCGCCGCCGTTTGCCTCCTACAACGACCCGCAGCTGCCGCTGGCCGGCGAACTGCTCGATGGCCTGGCGCGCTTCATCCTGCCCGCCCCGTAGGGTGCGCCCTGCGCACCGCAGGGCATGCTCATGGTGCGCAGGGCGCACCCCACGCTCAAGACGCCAGGCGCGCGCGGAACAGCGCCTGGTGCCGACGGCACTGCTCGGCGCTGAGCACGAACACGCCGTGGCCGCCGTTGGCAAATTCGACCCAGGTGAATTCCACTTCCGGATAGGCGGACTCGACGTGCACCTGGCTGTTGCCCACCTCGATCACCAGCACACCGTCGTCGTTCAGGTGGTCGGCGGCCTCGGCGAGCATGCGCCGCACCAGGTCCAGACCGTCGTCGCCGCAGGCCAGGCCCATGGCCGGCTCGTGGTGGAACTCGGCGGGCATGTCGGCGAAGTCCTCGGCGTCGACATAGGGCGGATTGGACACGATCAGGTCGAAGCGTTGGCCCGGCAGGCCGTCGAAGCCGTCGCCCTGCACGGTGTAGACGCGCTCCTCCAGTTCGTGGCGCTCGATGTTGAGGTTGGCCACCTCCAGCGCGTCGAACGACAGGTCGGCCAGCACCACCTCGGCCGCCGGGAAGGCGTGGGCGCAGGCGATGCCGATGCAGCCGGAGCCGGTGCACAGGTCGAGGATGCGCGTAGGCGTACCCTTGAGCCAGGGCGCGAAGTGCCTGTCGATCAGCTCGGCGATCGGCGAGCGCGGCACCAGCACGCGCTCGTCGACGCAATACGGCTGGCCGCAGAACCAGGCCTCGCCGAGCAGGTAGGCCGCCGGAATGCGCTCGTCGATGCGCCGCTGCAGCAGCGCGCAGACCGCCTCCAGCTCGTCCGCCTCCAGACGACAGTCGAGCCAGCTTTCCGCGGTATCCCAGGGCAGGTGCAGGCCGCCGAGCACCAGCTGGCGCGCCTCGTCCCAGGCATTGTCGGTACCGTGACCGAAGAACAGCTCGGCGCCATGGAAGCGGCTGACACCCCAGCGGATCAGGTCACGGATGCTTTGCAGACGGCTGTGGTTGGCGCTCATGGCACGGCTCCTCGGTGATAGGGCGCGCATTCTAGCCGAACGCCCGCCGCGCCGCCGCATCCGTTAAAATGCCCGCCTTGACGTGGAGAGCCCGTATGGCAGACGACGATTTTTCCCAATTTCTCAGCGAGATGCGCGGAGTCAAGCGCATCAAGGTGGAGGAGCGCGCCGACACCGGCAAACCCAAGGCCGATCGCCAGCAAGTCGCCAACCGCCAGCAGAACGCGCTGCTTAGCCAGCAGACCACCACGGTCGACGGGCTGTCCGACCTGTTCGTCATCGACGTCGGCGCCGAGGACGAGCTGTACTGGGTGCGCGACGGCGTGCAGGAAGGCCAGATGCGCAAGCTCAAGGCCGGGCAGATCCCCTTCGAGGGCAGCCTCGACCTGCACGGCATGAACGTGGAGACGGCGCGCGCCACCCTCTGGGAGTTTCTCGCCGAGGCGGCGCGCTTCGAGGTGCGCTGCGTGCGCGTGACCCACGGTAAGGCGGCACGCACCGACGGTCGCCGGCCAATGGTCAAGAGCCACGTCAACACCTGGCTGCGCCAGCACCCGCAAGTGCTCGGCTTCACCTCCTGCGTGGCCAGGCATGGCGGCACCGGCGCCGTCTACGTGCTGTTGAAGCGGACCATGCTCGAGGGGCGCGACGAGTAGCCTGGACCGTTCAGTACGGCCCACTCAGGCCGCCGGCTCCGCCCCCAGCTCCCCGGCTGCGGTGAAGAACACCCAGGCCAGTGCCGCACTGGCGGCCAGGCCCAGCAACAGCGCCGGCACCAGCAGCACCCCGCTGGCCGAGCCGGCGCCGGCCAGCAGCACCAGCCAGGCGAACAGGCGCAGCGCCGGGTACGGCTGGCGGATGCGCCGCAGGCGCA
>DATCUN010000202.1:0-4907 GCA_036561825.1 Pseudomonas sp. | reverse complement strand
GGGACGCAGTGTTGTGGGTCAATGCAGAAAATAGGGTGGCGCTGTGTCCTCAGCCACCCCGGTGTGCCAATAACAACTACAAGAGCTGCGCGAGTCATGGACCGTCGTTTGTTGAACGAAAAGAGTCTGGTTTTCGCCAATGCCGATCCGCATGCGGTATCGGACTACGTCAACCAGCATGTCGGCACCCATCGGATCCTCCTGCCCAACTGCGGGCATCCGGAGGCGAGCCTGAATCATCGTGCCTTCGGCAGCCTGGATCTTTGCCAGATCAGCTACGGCAGCCGCGTGCAGGTCACCTCGCCAGCCCTGGAAACCCTCTATCACCTGCAGATCCTCCTGCGCGGCCACTGCCTGTGGCTCGGTCGCGGCGAGGAGCACTACTTCACACCCGGCGAACTGCTGCTGATCAACCCCGACGATCCGGTCGACCTGACCTACTCGGACGACTGCGAGAAGTTCATCGTCAAGCTGCCGGCCACCTTTCTCGACAAGGCCTGCAGCGAGAACCAGTGGCGTCACCCCGGCGAGGGCGTGCGCTTCACGCCGCGCCACCACCTCGAGCAGCTGGAAGGCTTCGTCAGCCTGCTGAGCCTGGTCTGCCAGGAAGCCGAGGCCGAACAGGCGATGCCCCTGGTGCAGGAGCACTACGCCAAGATCATCGCCAGCAAGCTGCTCGGCCTGCCGGGCTGCAACGTCAGCCGCGAGCCGCTCACGGCCGGCTGCCCGTCGTTCGAGCGTCTGGTCGAGTTCATCGAGCGCAACCTCAAGCAGGACATCAGCCTCGAACAGCTGGCCGAGCTGGCGCACATGAGTCCGCGCTCGCTGTATGCGCTGTTCGAGCGGCATGCCGGCACCACGCCCAAGCACTACATCCGCCAGCGCAAGCTGGAGACGATCCATGCCCGCCTGAGCGACCCGCAGGCGGCGGTGCGCAACGTCACCGAAGTCGCCCTGGACTACGGTTTCCTGCACCTCGGCCGCTTCTCCGAGTGCTACAAGAGCACCTTCGGCGAACTGCCCTCGGACACCCTGCGCCGCCGCAACTGACCCTGCGCCACCGGGCGGGCGTCGGCCCGCCGTGCCTCTGCACCTCCTCCGCCTGCCTCCTGCTCACCCGCCGTCGCGCGGGTTTGTCCGTTTCCGCCCGGCGTTTTCCACATCCTGCAAAAAGCGGATAGCGATCGTGCAGAAAGCGGATATTGCCCGTCCGGTCGCAGGCTTAGTCTGAACTCCACAGTACAAAAACAACAAAGGAGAACGCAGACATGTCTGTGGGCCGCGAATACCTGAACTCCCTGCTCGAAGAAAACCAGGAAAAGGGCCTCTACCGCTGCAAGCGGGAGATGTTCACCGATGCCGAGCTGTTCGAGCTGGAGATGAAACACATCTTCGAAGGCAACTGGATCTATATGGCTCACGAGAGCCAGATTCCCGAGAAGAACGACTACTACACCGTGACCATGGGCCGTCAGCCCGTGTTCATCGCCCGCAACCGCGCCGGCGAACTGAACGCCTTCATCAACTCCTGCAGCCACCGTGGCGCCACCCTGTGCCGCTTCAAGCACGGCAACAAGGCGACCTACACCTGCCCGTTCCACGGCTGGACCTTCGACACCAACGGCAAGCTGCTCAAGGTCAAGGATCCGAGCGAAGCCGGCTACCCGGACAGCTTCAACTGCAGCGGTTCCCATGACCTGACCAAGATCGCCCGCTTCGAGTCCTATCGCGGCTTCCTGTTCGGCAGCCTGAATGCCGACGTGGTCCCGCTGGTCGAGCACCTCGGCGAGTCGGCGAAGATCATCGACATGATCGTCGACCAGTCCCCCGAGGGCCTGGAAGTGCTGCGCGGATCAAGCACCTACGTGTTCGAGGGCAACTGGAAGCTGCAGGCCGAGAACGGTGCCGACGGCTACCACGTCACCGCGACCCACTGGAACTACGCGGCCACCCAGGGCAACCGCAAGGACAAGGATGCCGGCGACGACATCCGCGCCATGAGCGCCGGCGGCTGGGCCAAGAAGGGCGGCGGTTTCTACTCCTTCGAGAACGGCCACCTGCTGCTGTGGACCCGCTGGGACAACCCGCAGGACCGTCCGCTGTACGAGCGCCGTGACCAGCTGGCTCAGGAAGTCGGTGAGGCTCGCGCCGACTGGATGATCGGCAACTCGCGCAACCTGTGCCTGTACCCGAACCTGTACCTGATGGACCAGTTCAGCTCGCAGCTGCGCATCGCCCGGCCGATCTCCGTCGACAAGACCGAAGTCACCATCTACTGCATCGCGCCGAAAGGCGAGAGCGCCGAGGCCCGCGCCCACCGCATCCGCCAGTACGAAGACTTCTTCAACGTCAGCGGCATGGCCACTCCGGACGACCTCGAGGAATTCCGCGCCTGCCAGGAAGGCTTCCAGGGTCGCGCCCTGCCGTGGAACGACATGTCCCGTGGTGCCAAGCACTGGATCGAGGGGGCCGACGAGGCCGCCAAGGAAATCCAGCTGCAGCCGCTGATGAGCGGTGTGCGCGCCGAAGACGAAGGTCTGTTCGTCATCCAGCACCGTCACTGGCTGGCGACCATGCAGAAGGCCATCGAACAAGAACAACAGAACCTGATCCACGTGGAGGCCGGCAAATGAGCATCTCCTACGAAGCTGTACGCGATTTCCTCTATCAGGAAGCCCGCTTCCTCGACGACAAGGACTGGGACAGCTGGCTGGAGCTGTACGCCGAGGACGCCACCTTCTGGATGCCGGCCTGGGACGACAACGACGAGCTGACCGAGGATCCGCAGAAGGAAATCTCGCTGATCTGGTACGGCCGCCGCGCCGGCTTGGAAGACCGCGTCTTCCGCATCCGCACCGAGCGATCCAGCGCGAGCATTCCGGACACCCGTACCTCGCACAACATCAGCAACCTGGAAATCGTCGAGCAGGGTGAAGGCTTCTGCAAGGTGCGCTTCAACTGGCACACCCTGAGCTTCCGCTACAAGACCGTGGACCAGTACTACGGCACCAGCTTCTACACCCTCGATACCCGCGGCGCCAATCCGCTGGTCAAGGCGAAGAAGGTGGTGCTGAAGAACGACTACGTGCGCCACGTGATCGACGTCTACCACATCTAAAAGAAGCGAGCGGGCCGCCGCCAGCGGCCCGCATCGCTCCGGAAGGAAGGTTCGCCTTCCACCCTGCGTGCGCGCACGGCTGCGGCCGGCGCGAAATACCAGCTCCAAGCGAGGTGCAGCATGTCGCACAAAATCGCACTGAATTTCGAAGACGGGGTTACCCGTTTCATCGACGCCAAAGGCAGCGAAACCGTGGCCGACGCCGCGTACCGCCAGGGCATCAATATTCCGCTGGACTGCCGGGTCGGCGCCTGCGGCGCCTGCAAGTGCCAGGTCGAATCCGGCAGCTATGAACTGGGTGAAGACTTCATCGAGGACGCCCTCAGTGCCGACGAGGCCGCCCAGGGCATGGTGCTGACCTGCCAGATGCGCGCGCAGAGCGACTGCGTGGTGCGCGTGCCCGTCGCCTCCAGCGCCTGCCGCATCAAGCAGGGCAGCTTCCGCGCCGCCATCCGTGAAGTGCAGGCGCTTTCCGACAGCACCATCCGCTTGGCCATCGAGGGCGACGAACTGGGCAAGCTGGCGTTCCTGCCCGGCCAGTACGTCAACCTGCAGGTGCCGGGCAGCGAGCAGACCCGCGCCTACTCGTTCAGCTCGATGCCCCAGGACGGCAAGGTGTCGTTCCTGATCCGCAACGTGCCGGGCGGGCTGATGAGCGGCTACCTCACCCAGCTGGCGAAAGTCGGCGACCAGATGACCCTGACCGGCCCGCTGGGCAGCTTCTACCTGCGCGACGTGCGCCGGCCGCTGCTGCTGCTGGCTGGCGGTACCGGGCTGGCGCCGTTCCTGGCCATGCTGGAAAAGCTTGCCGCCAGCGGCAGCGACCAGCCGGTGCACCTGATCTACGGCGTCACCAACGACTTCGACCTGGTGGAGATGGACAAGCTGGCGGAATTCGCCCAGCGCCTGCCCAACTTCACCTACAGCGCCTGCGTGGCCAACCCGGACAGCCAGCACCCGCTCAAGGGTTACGTGACCCAGCACATCGCGCCGGGCCAGCTGAACGACGGCGACGTCGACATCTACCTGTGCGGTCCGCCGCCGATGGTCGAAGCAGTCAACCAGGATCTGCGCCAGCGCGGCATCCAGCCGGCCAACTTCTACTACGAGAAGTTCGCGGCCAGTGCCTGACAGTCCTTTGGGCCCGCGGTCCGGCTGAAGCCGCGCGGGCTATTTTTTTCACGGATGCCTCGCCATGCACACACAACAAGTACAACAACGCTTTGCACACAAGGTCGCGGTGATCACCGGCGCCGCCCAGGGTATCGGCCGTCGCGTCGCCGAGCGGATGGCCGCCGAGGGCGGTCGCCTGGTGCTGGTCGACCGCTCCGAGCTGGTCCATGAACTGGCCGACGAGTTGGCCGGCGTCGCCGAGGTGCTGACCCTCACCGCCGACCTCGAACAGGCCGGCGACTGCCAGCGGGTGATGGCGGCCGCCGTCGAACGCTTCGGCCGTCTCGACATCCTGGTCAACAACGTTGGCGGCACCATCTGGGCCAAGCCGTTCGAGCACTACCGGGAAAACGAGATCGAGGCCGAGGTGCGCCGCTCGCTGTTCCCCACCCTGTGGTGCTGCCACGCGGCGCTGCCGCAGATGCTCACGCAGGGCAGCGGCGCCATCGTCAACGTGTCCTCCATCGCTACCCGCGGCGTCAACCGCGCGCCCTACGGCGCGGCCAAGGGCGGCGTCAACGCGCTGACCGCCTGCCTGGCGCTGGAAACCGCCGAGCGCGGCATCCGCGTCAACGCCACCGCACCGGGCGGCACCGAGGCGCCGCCGCGGCGCATC
>DATCUN010000201.1:0-1959 GCA_036561825.1 Pseudomonas sp. | reverse complement strand
GCCGCCGGGCTGTCGCTGCTGCTCGCCCTGCTGGTGCAGATCTCCCGCCTGGCGCAGCCGGCCGATGCCCCGCGGCCGGGCCAGGGCCGGCGGGCGATTCTCCTCGAGCAGTTCCGCGAGCTGGTCAACCGCCAGTTCCGCCAGCACTGGCCGCTGGAGCTGTACGCCGAGCGCCTCGGCATCAGCGCGGCGCAGCTCGGCCGCATCTGCCGCGAGGAGCTGGGCGAGTCGGCGATGGGCCTGATCAATGCGCGGCTGATGCGCGAGGCGCAGCGCCAGCTGGCCTACACGGAACTGGAGATCAAGCAGATCGCCCACGCCCTCGGCTTTCGCGACACCTCCTACTTCAGCCGCTACTTCCGCAAGCAGGCGGGGATCAAGCCGAGCGAATTTCGCGCCGCGTTCCAGTCCGTGGCCGCGGCGCCCGCGGCCGGCGAGTGAGCGCCGGTCGCTAGCCCATCAGTTGCGTGCTGCAGGCGAGCAGGTGGCTTTCGTCGGCGGCGAGGCGCTGGGGCATGTAGTCGCGCAGGAACTCGACCCAGGTGCGGGTCTTGGCGTCCAGGTACTGGCGCGACGGGTACAAGGCGAACACGCCGAGCGGGAACAGCGTGTGGTTGGGCAGCACGCGCATCAGGCTGCCGTCCTGCAGGCTCTGCAGCGCCGCGTAGATCGGCAGGGCGCCGATGCCCATGCCGGCCTTCAGCGCCACGCTCATGGCATCGGCGGTGTTGACCTGGAAGGGGGTCTGGCTGACGGTCACCAGTTCCTCGCCGTCGGGGCCGTCGAGCAGCCACTTGTCCAGGCTCATCACCGAGTTGACCAGGCGCAGGCAGCGGTGCTTGGCCAGGTCGGCGGGCTGGCGGGCGAAGCCGTGCTTGTCGATGTAGCTCGGCGCGGCGCACAGCACGCTGTAGGTCTTGCCCAGCTGCTTGGAGATGAAGCCGGAGTCCGGCAGCTCGCGGGCGATCACCACCGAGATGTCGTAGCCCTCGTCGAGGATGTCGGTGGTGCGGTTGGCCAGGGTCAGGTCGAAGCTGACGTCCGGGTATTTCGCGTTGTATTCGGCGGCGGCGTCGATCAGGTAGTGCTGGCCGATGCCGGTCATCGCGTGGACCTTGAGGGTGCCGGCCGGACGCGCGTGCGCGTCGCTGGCCTCGGCCTCGGCTTCCTCGATGTAGCCGAGGATCTGCTCGCAGCGCATCAGATAGCGCTGGCCGGCCTCGGTGAGGGCGATGCGTCGCGTCGTGCGGTGCAGCAGGCGCGTGCGCAGGTGGGTTTCCAGGGTGGCGACGGCGCGCGAGACGTAGGAGGTGGTCAGGTCGAGGCGCGCCGCGGCAGCGGTGAAACTGCCGGTTTCCGCCACGCAGACGAAGGCGCGCATGTTGAAGAGGATATCCATTGATCGCTTCCGGGCGGGAGGGCGGTTTGGCTGCGCTGGAAATCCTTGACCGTTGGCAGGAAGGCCGCGGCTGCAGGCCTTGTGGCGCAGGCTGTCGGCTGGCGTGAATTCTGTCACGAAGCTTGCCAATGATTATGACCGTTCCGTACACAATCCATCATCTATCTGCGTGCTTATTATCGCCCGCGGGCGCTCTTAGAATCGCCAGCCTTCCCCGACCCCACGCCCCCATCCAGGATGTGCTGCAGTGCCCGCCATCGTTCGGCCCGGTCTGTTCCTCGCCAGTCTGCTTGTTTCCGTATTTTCTTCCCTTTCCGGCTGCATCGACAGCGGTGGCATAGCCCCGCAGGCCGAGCTGGCCGACGGCGCCGAATTGCCCACCGACGCGGCCATTCGCCACGCCGCCCAGAGCGCCGACTGGCCGCGCGCGCAGTGGTGGCAGGCCTATGGCGATGCGCAGCTGAACGCCTGGGTCGAGCGTGCACTGGCCGGCAGTCCCGGCCTGGCCATGGCTGCGGCGTGGCGAATGGCCGCGTCGGTGGGCAATTCGGCGCCGTCGG
>DATCUN010000200.1:0-3914 GCA_036561825.1 Pseudomonas sp. | reverse complement strand
GATCAACCCCACCAAGGGCAAGAAGCTCGACAACATGCGTGCTTCCGGCAAGGACGAGACCATCCAGCTGGTTCCGCCGATCCGCTTCACCCTGGAACAGGCGCTGGAGTTCATCGACGACGACGAACTGGTCGAAGTGACCCCGAAGTCGATCCGTCTGCGCAAGAAGTACCTGAACGAGAACGACCGCAAGCGTTACGAGCGCAGCAGCAAGCTGTAAGTCTTGCGCTGAGCTGAAACCAGAAGCCCCCGCCGGTCCTGCCGGCGGGGGCTTTTTTCGTGTGATTGTTGCGTCCTGCGTAATACTGGCTTGTTCGCGCCGCTGTTTTTCCGTTTCCCGGGCTGCCTGACAATAACGGCACGCCCGAAGCCGATCCCTCCATCGGGTAATTCCTTTCCACGCAGGAGATCGAGTTGCCATGAAAACCAAAGCCCTGTTCCTGACTGCCATGCTGGCTTCGGCCAGTGTGTTCGCCGCCGATGCCTCGGCGCAGAGCGAAAAAGCCCGCGAATATGCCTACGGCATGAACCTGGATGTCGCCGAAGTGGTGGCCATCGAAGAGGCGCCGCACGCTCTGTGCGAACCGGTCAACAGCAAGATGACCTATCGCGACTCCAAGGGTCAGACCCACACGGTCAGCTACGTCAAGCAGAGCCAGGACGTCGGCTGCTACTGAGTCCTCCCGGCAGGCGCTACCGCTTCGGTGGCCAGCGCCTGCGGACGTTGTTGATGCGCCCGCACGACGACATCGCCCTTCCTGCTGCGCCCGACCCGCAACAACAGGCCTGATCGACCGTCAGGGCCGCCCCTTCCGCCGCACGACTCCGCGGTTCCCCCTTCTCTAGCGACTGCTGCGGCAACGCATGGCAGCCCTGTGCGGCTGCGTGGCGTCTTGTCGCCCAGCAATGCTGCAATCCTGTGGCCGTCGTCGGCCTGTCTTGCCGCCGGGCACGCCTGCCGTTTTGGTCATGAGCCGCTGCTGACGTATATTGGCGCGGATTTTTCTGGTCGGTATGCGGCTGGATGGCATGCCGCTCTGGAGGCAAGGTTCGCGATGGATATCCTGCAGGCAATGCGCGTCTTCGCCCGGGTCGTCGACTGCGGCAGCTTCACCGCCGCGGCCCAGCTCCTCGAGCTGTCCACTGCCCAGGTGTCGCGGCTGGTGTCCGAGCTGGAAGGCAGCCTGAGCGCCCGCCTGCTGCATCGCACCACCCGGCGCCTGCGCCTGACCGAGGTGGGCGAGCGCTATCTGCAGCGCTGCCGGCAGATCCTTGCCGAGGTCGACGAGGCCACTGCCGAGGCCAGTGGGGCCCATCTCACCCCCAGCGGACGCCTGCGCGTGCACTCCTTCACCGGCGTGGGCATCCAGTACCTGGTGCCCCTGGCGGCGCGCTATGCCGAGCAGTATCCGGACGTCAGTCTGGATCTGTCCCTGTCGCAGCGTACGCCCGACCTGCTCGAGGAAGGGCACGACGTGGTGATCACCCACTCCCGCGAACTGCCCGATTCGGACCTGATCGCCCAACGTCTCGGCTGCATGTACAGCGTGGTGTGCGCCGCGCCGGCCTATCTGCAGCAGTACGGCACGCCGCAGACGCCCGAAGAGCTGCGCGAGCACCGCTGCCTGCGCCTGCTCGATCCGGTGTATCCGGGCGACTGGGTGTTCGAGCGCCTCGGCGCGATGCAGGTGATCAACCCCGGGCAGAGCTTCCAGGTCAACGTCTCCGAGGCGATGGTGGAGGCTGCCGCGGCCGGCATGGGCGTCTGTCTGCTGCCCAACTTCGTCGCCGCCCGGGCGCTGCGCGAGGGCAGCCTGGTGCGCCTGCTGCCTGCCTGGCAGCTGCACGAGCGCAACATCTACGCGCTGTATTCGTCGCGGCGCTTCCTCGATGCCAAGATCAAGACCTGGGTCGAGTTCATCAAGGCCGAGCTGCCGCGCATCCTCGAGCGCGACGCCAAGGATCTCGACAATCCGGCCTACTGGGCCTGAGCTTCGGCGCGGGGCGTGCCGGCGCCTCAGCGGCGGCCGGGCTTGGGCTGGAAGGCGCAGTAGCCGGGCTTCGGGCCGATCTGCGGATGGTTGCGGCAGGTGTCCGGGCGGTTGGCGTAGACCGTGCACAGACGGGTCTTCTGGTCCAGGTACAGGCAGTCGCCGCTGGAGTGGTGCTGCAGGGTGAAGATGCCGGACTTCTGGTTGAAGTGGCCGACGGTGCCTTCCTTCATCAGCCGCTTGGCGATCTGCTTGGGCGGCTCGCCGGCCTCGAACTCGTCGATCACGCCGAGGCGGATCAGGTCCTTGAGGCGCACCTCCACCGGCAGGCTGCAGCAGGTGGCGCGGCAGTCGCGGCACAGGCTGTTGCCGGGGAACTTGATCCAGGTTTCCAGGCGCTCGGGATCGGCGCCGACCAGCAGGTGTTTGGTCATCGGGGTTCGCAGGGTGAAGGGCGGAAGGCGCGCGATGATAAGCAAGCGGCGCCCGTTGCGCAGCAGTTTTTGCCGGCAACCGGTCGGCCGAATGCCGAGCTATTGATGCGCGGCAGGAGGCGGCGCGCTGCAACTCGGGTTAAAATGCCGCAGATTTTTTCCTGCCCCCCTCCGGAGCCGCCCATGTCCCGCGTTACCCTCAGTCGCTATCTGATCGAAGAGACCCGCAGCAACCACACCCCGGCCGATCTGCGCTTCCTCATCGAAGTGGTGGCGCGCGCCTGCAAGGAGATCAGCCATGCGGTGTCCAAGGGCGCGCTGGGCGGCGTGCTGGGCAGCATGGGCACCGAGAACGTGCAGGGCGAGGTGCAGAAGAAACTCGACGTGCTGTCCAACGATATCCTGCTGGAAGCCAACGAGTGGGGCGGCCACCTGGCCGGCATGGCTTCCGAGGAAATGGAGCAGGCCTACCAGATTCCCGGCCAGTACCCGAAGGGCGCCTACCTGCTGGTGTTCGATCCGCTGGACGGCTCTTCCAACATCGACGTCAACGTCTCGGTCGGCACCATCTTCTCCGTGCTGCGCTGCCCGGACGACTGCGACAGCAGCTGCGACCTCGGCGAGCACGCCTTCCTCCAGCCGGGTACCCGCCAGGTGGCCGCCGGCTATGCCATCTACGGCCCGCAGACCATGCTGGTGCTGACCCTCGGCAACGGCGTCAAGGGCTTCACCCTCGACCGCGAGCTGGGCTCCTTCGAGCTGACCCACGACAACATGCACGTGCCGGAAAGCACCGCCGAGTTCGCCATCAACATGTCCAACCAGCGCCACTGGGAAGCCCCGGTCAAGCGCTACGTGGACGAGCTGCTGGCCGGCAAGGAAGGCCCGCTGGGCAAGAACTACAACATGCGCTGGATCGCCTCGATGGTGGCCGACGTGCATCGCATCCTCACCCGCGGCGGCGTGTTCATGTACCCGCGCGACGGCCGCGATCCGTCGATGCCCGGCAAGCTGCGCCTGATGTACGAGGCCAACCCGATGTCGATGATCGTCGAGCAGGCCGGCGGCGCCGCCACCACCGGCACCCAGCGCATCCTCGATATCCAGCCGACCTCGCTGCACCAGCGCGTGCCGGTGTTCCTCGGCTCCAAGGAAGAGGTCGAGCGCATCAGCGGCTATCACCAGAACGCCTGATCCTCGCCTCACGGCCATGGACGGAGCGCGCGCTCCGTCCCCTGACGCCGGCCCTTGTGGCCGGCGTCGTGCTTTGCGGGGAACGCGCCGGCGCTTTTGCCGTCCAACGCAACGTTGGCAGTCGGCGCCTGTGCCATGCTTGCCGCATTCCATTTTCAGGAGTTCCCCCGATGTCGCTGCGTTCCCTCGCCCTGGTCGCCTGCTGCCTGCTGCTGGTCGCCTGCAACAAGGTCAACCAGGAAAACTTCTCCAGGCTCAAGGCCGGCATGAGCAAGGCCGAGGTCGAGCAGCTGCT
>DATCUN010000199.1:0-4157 GCA_036561825.1 Pseudomonas sp. | reverse complement strand
CGAATAAAGCCAGGATTCTATCGAACATGGTCAAGGGTTCCATTGGTTGGAAAGGGCCGGACGCACGGTTTTCAAGTCCGGGGAATTTTCCAGGAAGTTGTCCGGGTAGTAGCCAAAACTCGTGACCCCCTGGCGTTTGAGCACGCCCATCCATTCGGCCAATTGTGCACCGTTCAGGTCCGGCGCGGCCTTGGTGCGCCAGTCTTTGGCTTGCAGTTCGAATACGGTGCGTTCCAGTGCGCCGGGGCGCGCCTTGACCGTGGCGACCAGTTTTTCCAGCCAGGCATTGGAATTCTTGAGCGTCTCGCCTTCCATCAGCGGCATGGCCATCGGCGCGGTCCAGTCATAGGTCTGGAGGAAGTCGTCGAGGTTCTGCGCGAACCACGCTTCGCTCTGCGGGTTGAGCATCGGCTCGGCGAAGATATTGCGCGCGGTCTGCACCTGCGGACCACCGATGGCGCGGACCTTGGCGGTCAGCTCCTGGGTGAAGTCGATCAGGTAACGACTCTTGAAGCGCGTCCAACGCTGCATCACCGCCGGGTCGGCGCGCAGGGCCGCGATGCTGGCGGGCAGGCCGTTGGCGGCATAGACCTTGAGCGCGGCGGGGCTGGCGTCTTCGAAGTCGGACAGCAGCGCATCGTCGTGGTACAGCACGCCGTCGATGGCATTGTTGCGGGCCAGGTCCTCATAGATCTCGCCAATGATCTTGCGCACCTGCGGGTCGAACGGCGACAGGCGCTGGTATTGATCCGGGTCGAGGCCGACCTTGCCGGTCTCCGGGTCCCAGCGGGTCACGCGCGGCAGCTTGGGGTCGAGGGCGAAACTGAGCACCGGCATCCAGGCATACACGCTGGCATGGGCACGGGTGTGCAACTGCCAGGCGACACGGTTGAACAGGTCGGCACGCACCGGCAAGTGGCGGTTGGGGAAGTACAGTTGATGCACCAGGCCATCACCCTTGGGGTCGGCGAAGGCTTGCAGGAACACGGTGCCCGCGCCCATGTCCACCACGCGCTGCACCAGTTGGTCGAGGTTGCGCGCTTGTTGGGCCGGGTCCGGGTCGTAGACGTTGTCCAGGTCCACATGCAGCACCCGCAGCGGTGCCTGGGTTTGCACCGCGACGATGCTGTTGGCGAAATGTTCGCCGTCCGGGTCGGACGCCACCAGGAAGCGCGGGCTGTTCATCAGGTTGGACGAGCTGTCGAGGCCGTCTTCCAGGGTCAGGGCCATCTCATAGCCCTGCTCGCCGACGATCGCCAGCGAGGTGCCCTTGGCTGCGCCGTAGGGCCATACCCACACCCGCGGTGCCTTGCCGGTGACGCTGCGGATCTTGTTGGAGATCGCCACGACATCCGCGCGCATCCGCGCCTCGAACTGCGCCTGGGTTTCATAGCGGCCGGTGGCCGGATCGAAGCGCAGGGAGGTCGCTGCCGGCTCCAGGTTGCCCTGGGGGTTGGCCAATATCCCTTTGTGACTGGCATCGGTGTGCGCGGCGATTTCCACCAGACCCGAGCGAGACACTTCGCGGATCTGCGCCCAGGTCAGGAACTCACCCCGCGGGCGCGGTGAGCCGGCAAAGTCCACCGGTTGGTTCATCGGCGTGTCGATCCAGGTGCCAACCGGCGCAAGCAGGGCCGGCCAGTGATAGGCCCGCAGTATCGGCATCACGCGGGTATAGAAGCTCGAATAGCCATCATCGAAGCTGAGCATCACGGCTTTTGGCGGCAGCGCCGGACCGCCACGGCGGGCCGCGAGGACCTGGTCGACACTGACCGCCTGGTAACCGTTCTCCCGCAGCCAGGCCAACTGCTCGATCAAACGTTCGGTACGCACCGCCACCACCGCCTGGTCGGGGTCGCGATCCTCGACGTCGTGATAGGCAATGCCCAGGAAATGGTTTTTCGGCCACGGCACTTCGTTGGCCGGGGTCGGCCGCTCGGCGGGTGGAGTGAAAGGGGCGGGCTGCTGGGCGCAGGCACTGGCCAGCAATACACCCAGGACCAGCAAGCAACGGCTGAGGACAGTCATGGTCAGGCTCTTCTAGAAACGGTAAGTGAGGTCGACGAGCAGGCGCAGATCGCGTTCGCGATCACCGTCATAGGGTCGACTGATCAGGCTCAGGTTGGCGCCGGCTTCGAGAACGTCGTTCCAGCGAAAGCGTTGGCCGTAACCGATCAAGCCGACACCGCCGGTGGAATAATCCCTCTGGCTATACGTACCCGCTCCGACTTGGAACTGCTGACTCCACTGGGTCTCGTAGCGGTGATAGAGCACATGGTTGACGGTGACGGTGGGCAACACGCTGAAGTCCGACTTCGGGTTGAAGTACACCGTGTCGGCCTTGCTGTTGTGGCTGGCGCTGACTTCCAGGCCCAGGTCCACTTGCACGCCCGGCGAGCTGTAGATGCCCTCGCGGCCAGTGAGCAAGGTTTCGATGCGGTCGTTGCCGTCGCTGAAGTGGGACGGGCTGAGGGACAGCTTCCACTCACGGCTTTCATTGGCGCGCCAGCGGATGAAGCCGCTGCCGCCGTTGGCCGTGATGTCGGCATTCAGCGCACGCAACGGTGTGGTGGCCGAGAGGTAATCGAGGCTGCCGCCGTATTGCCAGTTATCGTTGATGTCGCGGGCGATCGACACGCGCGCGCCTTGTTTGGAGCCAAAGCCGTAGGAGTGGTTGGACACCTCGGCTTCCAGGGTCATGTCGCGGGTCCGCCGCTCCACGCCCACGCGCTGCCAACGGTGCTGGCCGGTGCCTTCGGAAAAGTCGGCGGTGGCGTAGCCAGCGCCGGCGAACAGGCGCCAGTCTTCATCGATGGGCGGCGTGTAGATCACGCTTTCAATGCCCCAGTCACGGCTGCCGGTGACCGCGCCCACGTCGCCGTTATTACCGCCGCCATAGCTTTTGCCGGTGTAGGCCTCGACGCGCACTTCGGCCATGTCGTGGACGTTGCGCAGGCGCTGGAGACGCTGCACCTGGCGGCTGTCGGGGTTGCGGGCGATGACGTCATCGGCGAGCACGTCGAGTTGGCGCCACTCCTGCAGATCCATGGCGGTGTAGGCCTGGGACACTTCCAGGCTGATGTCGCGCGGTACCTGGGCTTCGGTTTCCTTGAGGGTCGCTTCGGCGCGCCGTGGCAGGTCGCGGGCGCGGTACATGTCCGCCTGGGCCAGGCGCAGGCCGACGTTGCCCGGAGCCCGTGCCACCAGGGCTTCCAGGCCGGCTTCGCTGCCCGGCAGATCGCCCCCGTACACGCCGGACTGCGCCGACAGTTGCTGGGCATCCATCCATGCATCGTTGGGGTTGCCGATGGGCAGACCCTTGAGTTCGACCCGCGGTTTCTGGTTGTCGGCGAGGGTAGTGGCGACCTTGCGGGCTTCGACACCTTTGTCGCTTTCCTGCAGGGCGTAGAACAAGGCCGTGCTGTCTTCGACCCGGTCATCGGGCTCGGCGTCGGTGGCGCTCAGTGCCTGGCGATACAGCGGCTCGGCCTTTTCCGGCTGGCGCTGGTCGAGGTAGGACGCCGCCACCCAGCGCACTGCGTAGGTCGGCAATTGCACGCCTTCGGCCCTGAGGGTTTCGTACTCGCGAATCACCTCGGCGGTGCGCGCCCGGGCCTTGAGTGCGCCCAGGCGGTCGATGCGCCAGCGCACCACGTCGTCATGGGCGCTGGCATCGGGGGTCCAGCGGGTGAGCAATTTGTCGTAGTCCTGCAGGGCGCGGTCGGCGATCACGTAGCGTTCTTTCTCGGTGCGCGCGGCGAACTCGGCCATGCGTACCCGTTCGGCGGCCAGGTCGCCTTCGAGGCGGCGCTGGGTGACGGGGTCGAGCAGGCCCGGGCGCTGGGTCGCCAGACGCAAGGCCGGCTCCGGCAGGCGGGCCTTTTGCAGGGCGACGATGTATTCACGGGCGACTTCAGGCTTGTCGCCGGCGCGGATAAACGCTTGGTCGAACTCAAACAGGGCGTCGTAATTCAAGCCGGCGCGAGTCAGCGCGTAGCCCAGGGCCATGCGCCGGTTGGGGTCGTCGGGCTTGGCCGCGACCAATGCGCGGGTGCGCTGCACGGCCTCGCTGGCTTGGCCGCCGTCGGCCTGGGTCAACGCCAGGCCGAGTTGCAGGTCGGTATTGTTCGGTTCACGCAGCAATGCCTGGCGATACA
>DATCUN010000198.1:0-3375 GCA_036561825.1 Pseudomonas sp. | reverse complement strand
CTGAGAGGCCGAGTCTCCGATACCCGGTGGGAGAGGCCCGGTCAGATGCAGCGGAACATGACGCCGGTCTGTCCGGGCGCCCGCTCCAGGATCTGTGCCGTCAGGCCTTTCTGCGTGCAATAGCCCACGGCATCGGCCGTGCTCGGCGTGCGCGTCGCGCCATTGGGGTAGGTGACGACTTCGTAAGCCGGCGTGCCGCAGCCGGCGAGAACGCAGGCGAGCGGCAGGACGCGCAGAAGAGGGAGGAAGGAGAAGGCGTGAGCTCGGTTCATCCGGCCGATTCTGGCGCAGTCGGTCCGACGGGTGGTCGCCGCCGGTGAAGGAACGGCGTCCGGCCCCGGATCCGTTCAGCCTGCCAGCCGCAGCTCCGACGCGAAGCGGCGTGTCGCGCCGCTCAACGGATCGGTGAATTCCAGCGTCCTGGCGAGCAGTTGCAGCGGCTGGTCGAAGCGCTCGCTGCCGACCGGCAGCCACGTCGGGTAGATTGGGTCATTGACGATGGGCATGCCCAGCGCGGCGCAGTGCACGCGCAACTGGTGCGTGCGGCCGGTCACCGGCGACAGGCGCAGCCGCGCGCGGTCGGCGCCCAGCATTTCCAGCAGCTCGAAGCGCGTTTCCGAGTTCGGCTCGCCGGGCGCTTCCCACACCGGCATCTTGCCCTTGATGCTTTCGAGGCGGCTGCGGTAGACGGCGGCCAGCGTGTGCCCCGCCGGCCAGTGCACGACCGCCTCGTACGACTTCTCGACGCGGCGCGCCGCGAAGAGCGCCTGGTAGGCCCCCCGTGTCCCGGGATCGAGGCTGAAGAGCACCAGGCCGGCGGTGCTGCGGTCGATGCGGTGCACCGGCACCAGCGTGTCGATGCCCAACTGGCGTTTGAGGCGCACCAGCAGCGTTTCCTGCACGTACTGGCCGCCGGGCGTGACGGGCAGGAAGTGCGGCTTGTCGGCGACGAGCAGGTGCGCGTCCTGGAACAGCACCTGCGCTTCGTACGGGATGCGCGGTTCGTTGGCGAGCGTGCGGTAGTAGTAGAGGCGCTGATGGCCGCGGTACGGCGCGTCGGGCCGGATCGGGTGGCCGGCGTCGTCGACCACGTCGCCCGCCGCCATGCGGTCGCGCCACGACACTTCGGTCACGGCCGGGAAGCGCTCGACGAAGAAGTCGAGCATGGTCGGCCAGTGGCCGGCCGGCAATCCGACGGTGCTGGGGCCGACGCCATCGCGGGTGGGCAAGGGCGGTGGGGAGGGCGAAGGGCGCGGAGAGGGCGGAAAGGGTGGAGATGGGGAACGGCGCACGGTGCCCCGAATGTACCGGTGGCGTGCTGCCTGGGGCGCATCGGGCGCGCATGCACGGATGCACGGATGCCACGCGCCAGCGTCTCACGGTCGGGTGGCAGGGCGATCGCGCCCGGCAGCGATCGCGAAGCGACCTCGTCAGGTCCCGAGACCTCTCGGAAAGGGTTGCCCCTGGCTCTGCGCAAAGCGCTTGAGTTCGGCATACATGGCCAACATCCGCACTCGCGCCGCGGCGTCGCCTCGCTGCACCGCCACCACGGCCGCCGCGTATTGGTCCGTCAACTCATACCAACGCGCCGCATCTTGAGACGCCACCGTCGAACCATTGAACATTCCTGTCCTCCGTGGAAATCCGCGCTGTCTGTCCGCAGCGCGAACTTAAGTGTTCCCTCTTAAAGCGGAATGTACAACATTCTTTCTAAGTTATTGTGACGAATCGGTATTTTGGTAGGCCGACGCGGTGATGCCGCGTCGGCGGGGCCTCCGAGGAAGGGGGCAGCGCCTCGACGTGATAATGCGCAGCTGTGAAAAATGCCCCGCCTTTCCCTTTGCTTCGGCGGGTCCGGACGCCCTGCGCTGAAGACGGTTCATGAGAACGTACCTCGAAGATTTCAGTGCGCTCTGCCGCAGGAGCCTTCTGTCGCTCGGGCCGCATCAGCGCGGTATCGGCATCCAGTCCTTTCCGCACGGCACCTGTGGCGTGGTCACGGCGCTGACCGGGCGGCTGCTGTATGAGATGACCGGCGAGCAAGGCGCACATGTGTGCGGTACGGGTCATCCGGACCTGGGGGCGCTGCAATCGCATGCGTGGCTCGAGGTGCGTGGCTACATCGTCGACCTGACCCATGACCAGTTCCGCGGGACCGGGATGACCGGCTGGGTGGCGCAGGCATCCGACTGGCACGCCAAGTTCGACCGGGAGGTGTATCCGTTTCGGCGCGCCCCCCGTGGTGCGCTCTACGCCAACGAGGCGTATGTCGCCATGAAGAGTGCGGCGAGCCATCTCTGCCTTCGTCCTTCGCGTCGGGTCGGCGCTTCGACGGTGGGCTGAGGAAACATCCATCCGGCGGGAAGAAAACACGCCCCCGCGCCAGACCGAAGAACCCGGAAGCGAACTTGCACCGGACTTGCCCTGCAGGGGCACCGCGACTACGCTGAACTCTGTTTCTCCAGGGTGGGCATCAAGAACCCACCCTTCGGGCCCGCCTGGCGCGGGCCTTCTTTTGCGCGCTTTCCGGCCACACACGGCGACGGGGCCGTCCACGCCGACAGCGGGTTTGTCCGCCCCCTTCCGCCCCTTTCCGCCCTTGTCGGTCCGGGGCACCTTGCCCATAATTATCTGTAATTACCTGAAATTACGGAGGCGGGCGCCGACGGCCTGGCCGCTGTCCGATGCCTCAAGGTCCGACCGGAGCCCTCATGCGCCTCGTCCCGAATTCGCTGCACGACCAGGTGGCCGCCACCTTGCGGGAGCAGATATTCGCCGGGTCGCTCACGCCCGGCAGCTTCCTGGACGAAGCCGCGCTGTGCGAGCGGCTGGAAATCTCGCGAACGCCCCTGCGCGAGGCGCTCAAGGTGCTCACGGCCGAAGGGCTGCTGCGCCACGAGCCGCGCCGGGGCTGCTTCGTGGCCGAGGTCACGCAGCGCGACCTCGACGAGATCTTTCCCGTCATCGCGCTGCTCGAAGGGCGCTGCGCCTGGGAAGCCGCGCGCAACGCGAGCGACGCCGACATCGAGGCGCTGGCCACGCTGCACGCGCAGCTCGAGGCGCACGCCAAGGCGCATCGCATCAACGCCTACTACGCCACCAACTTCGCCATCCACGAGGCGATCATCACGCTCGCCGACAACCGCTGGCTGGCGCAGGTGATCGGCGACCTGCGCAAGATATTGAAGCTCGCGCGCCTGCAGCAGCTGAAGGCGCCCGGCCGCCTCGAGCAGAGCCTGGCCGAGCACCTGGCCGTGTTCGCTGCGCTGAAGGCGCACGACAGCGATGGCGCCGAGGCCGCCATGCGCACCCACCTCCATCGCCAGCGCGAAGCCTTGCGCGCCGTGGCGCTCCAACAGAAATCGAGGCTCGTTT
>DATCUN010000197.1:0-6417 GCA_036561825.1 Pseudomonas sp. | reverse complement strand
GGCGGCCGCCGCTTACTGGGCCGGGGCGGGCTGGGCGGCGCGCTCCTTGGCGATCAGGTGGTCGGCGACCTGGATGGCGCCGCCCGGGCCGCCGGCGGTGCCGAGGTCGAAGCGGTACTTGCCGTTGACCACCAGCACCGGCACGCCGGTGATCTGGTAGGCCATGGCCAGCTTCTTGGCCTTCTCCATCTGGCCCTTGATGGCAAAGGAGTTGAAGGTGCTGAGGAACTTGTCCTTGTCGATGCCCTGGCCGGCGAGGAATTCAGCCATTTCCTCCGGGGTAGCGAGCTTCTTGCCTTCGCGGTGGATGGCCGAGAAGATGGCTTCATGCACCTTGGCTTCCGCGCCCATCGCCTCGAGGGTCAGGAACATCTGGCCGTGGACGTTCCACACGCCGCCGAACATGGCCGGGATGCGCACGAAGTTGACGTCTTCCGGCAGCTTCGCGGCCCACGGCTGGATGGTCGGCTCGAGCTGGTAGCAGTGCGGGCAGCCGTACCAGAACAGCTCGACCACTTCGATCTTGCCGGGCTTGGCTACCGGTACCGCGCTGGTCAGTTCGACGTACTGCTTGCCGGCCTGGATGTCCTCGGCGTGGGCGGTGGCGCCGAACAGGCTGATGCCGGCCAGCGCGGCCGAGAGAATCAGGTTACGCATGCTTGACTCCTGAACAGGATGAAGTGGTTTGCCGCACGGCTGATTGGACAGCGAGGCGGTCGACGGATTCCACGCGATTGTAGGCGAGGCGGGCAAAAAAAAGGGTGGCCATGGCCACCCTTTTTTGTGTTGCAGGCTACTGCAGGGGTGCTTAGTGCAGGCCCTGGATATAGCTGGACACCGCTTCGATGTCCTTGTTGCTCAGCTTGGCGGCGATGGAGCGCATGATCATGGTGTCGCCGTCGTTGGTACGCACGCCTTCGCGGAAGTTGGTCAGCTGCGTGGCCACGTAGGCGGCGTGCTGGCCGCCCAGTTGCGGGAAGCCGGCCAGGTCGTTGCCTTCGCCGTTCGGCGAGTGGCAGCCGCTGCAGGCCGGCATGCCGGCGGTGAGGTTGCCGCCGCGGAACAGTGCTTCGCCGCGCGCCACCAGCTTGGGATCGGCCTGACCGACGCTGCCCTTCTGGCTGGCGAAGTAGGCGGAGATGTCGGCCAGGTCCTGATCGCTCAGGTTGTCCAGCAGGCCGGTCATCGGCACTACCGGGCGCGCGCCACTCTTGATGTCCTTCATCTGCTTGAGCAGATAGCGTTCACCCTGGCCAGCCAGCTTCGGGAAGGTCGGTGCCGGGCTGTTGCCGTCAGGACCGTGGCAGGCGCCGCAGACGGCTGCCTTGGTTTGTCCGGCAGTGGCATCACCAGCGGCTTGAGCCAGGCCAGTCACGCCCAGGGTCAACAGCAGACTCACGAGTAGTTTGTTCATCAGCTAATCCAACTACGGCTAAGGGGGGAAAAGGGTGTGTCGGGCTTACTTGGGCGTGCTCATCCACTGGATGATGGCCTTGTAGTCCTCGGCGGTGCAGTCCATGCACATGCCGCGTGGCGGCATGGCATTGAAACCATTGGTGACGCTTGCAACCAGTGCGTCCATGCCCTTGGCCAGACGCGGTTCCCAGGCGGCCTTGTCGCCCTTGACCGGTGCCGTGGGGATGGCACCCATATGGCAGACGCCGCAAGCACGATTGAAGACCGCTTCCGGATCCTGGGCAGCCTGCACCGAGAAGGTGGCGGCGACGAGCGACACAGCAAGCAACAGTTTCTTCATGGTCGACCTCATTTCATCAGGGGGAAACGGCCCGGCATTCTGCTGGCGGGGTCCGTCCGCATGGGCACTAACTTGAGAACAAAGCGCACACAAAATCCGTGGCATTATATACAGGCGACGTCAAAACGGAAACGGAACCGCCGCTCGCGACATTTGGTCGCAGTTCACCCCCAGTCCCAGCCTGCCATGCCTATGTGCAGGCGCAGCACAGGCCCACGCCATGTTCGTCAAGAATCCCATCCTCGGTCTGTGTCAGCAGGCCTCCTTCATCAAGAGCGCCGCGCAGGTCGACCAGTGCCCGCCGGACGAGGGCTGCGAAGTGGCCTTCGCCGGGCGTTCCAACGCCGGCAAGTCCAGTGCGATGAACACCCTGACCCATGCCCGCCTGGCGCGCACCTCGAAGACCCCGGGGCGGACCCAGCTGCTCAACTTCTTCCGTCTCGACGACCAGCGCCGCCTGGTCGACCTGCCCGGCTACGGCTACGCCAAGGTGCCGATCCCGCTCAAGCAGCACTGGCAGCGCCACCTGGAGGCCTATCTGGGCAGCCGCCACAGCCTGGTCGGCGTGGTCCTGCTGATGGACATCCGTCATCCGCTGACCGAATTCGACTGCCTGATGCTCGACTGGACCAAGGCCAGCTGCCTGCCCATGCACATCCTGCTGACCAAGGCCGACAAGCTGACCTACGGTGCGGCGAAGAACGCGCTGCTCAAGGTGCAGAAGGACATCCGCCAGGGCTGGGGCGAGGTGGCCAGCGTGCAGCTGTTCTCCGCGCCCAAGCGCCAGGGGATCGAGGAGGCGCACGCGGTGCTGGCCCACTGGATGGGCTTGCTGGGGGCGGAAGACGCCGAGGCAGCGGCGGACGCCTGAGGCTTCTGGCGGGCAAAAAAAACCGGACTTCCGTTGGGGGGATGGAAGTCCGGGTTTCAATACCGGATCGCCAGGGCGGGGGATCCGGATTCTCAGTGTGAATAGAACAAGAACAATCCACAGAGAGGTCTGCCAACCACTCATGCAATTCGAGTGGGTGTCCTGGCGAAAGTTCAACCGTCGGTCGGCTTTCTGGCGGCGCTGGCGAGCAGCGCCGGCCGTGTCAGTGCGCCTCGTCCCAGTTGCTGCCCACCCCGGCCTCCACCAGCAGCGGCACGTCCAGCTGGGCGGCGCCGCTCATCAGCGGCAGCAGGCCGGCCTTGAGCGCCTCGACCTGATCCTCGCGCACCTCCAGCACCAGTTCGTCGTGCACCTGGAGGATCATCCGCGCATCCAGCCCGGACGCCGGCAGCCAGGCGTCCACCGCCACCATCGCATGCTTGATGATGTCCGCCGCGGTGCCCTGCATCGGCGCGTTGATCGCCGTGCGCTCGGCAGCCTTGCGCATGGCGCCATTCTTGGCGTGGATCTCCGGCAGGTACAGGCGGCGGCCGAACAGCGTCTCCACGTAGCCCTGCTCGGCGGCCTGGGCGCGGGTGCGCTCCATATAGGCCAGCACGCCGGGATAGCGGGCGAAGTAGCGGTCGATGTAGGCCTGCGCCTGCTTGCGGTCGACGCCGATCTGCTTGGCCAGGCCGAAGGCGCTCATGCCGTAGATCAGGCCGAAGTTGATCGCCTTGGCGCTGCGCCGCTGCTCGGTGGTCACCTGTTCCAGCTCGACGCCGAACACCTCGGCGGCGGTGGCGCGGTGCACGTCGCGGTCGTGGCGGAAGGCGTCGAGCAGGCCCTCGTCCTGGGCCAGGTGGGCCATGATGCGCAGCTCGATCTGCGAGTAGTCGGCGGCCACCAGCCGGTACCCCGGCGCGGCGATGAAGGCCTGGCGGATGCGCCGGCCCTCGGCGGTGCGGATCGGGATGTTCTGCAGGTTCGGGTCCGAGGAGGACAGCCGGCCGGTGGCGGTCACCGCCTGGTGGTAGCTGGTGTGGATGCGCCCGGTGTGCGGATTGATCTGCTCCGGCAGCTTGTCGGTGTAGGTGCTTTTGAGCTTGCTGACGCTGCGGTAGTCCATCAGCACCTGTGGCAGCGCGTAGCCCTGCTCGGCCAGCTCGGCGAGCACGCTTTCCGCGGTCGAGGCCTGGCCCTTGGCGGTCTTCGACAGGGTCGGCAGGCCGAGCTTGTCGTAGAGGATGGCGCCGAGCTGCTTGGGCGAGGCGAGGTTGAACTCCTCGCCAGCCAGCTCGAAGGCCGCGCGCTGCAGCTGCTGCATCTTCTCGCCCAGCTCCAGGCTCTGCTGGCCGAGCAGTCGGGCGTCGACCAGCGCGCCGTGGCGCTCGATGCGCGCCAGCACCGGCACCAGCGGCATCTCGATCTCGGTCAGCACTTTCGCCAGCGAGGGAATGGCCTCCAGCTTGCTCCACAGGGCCTGGTGCAGGCGCAGGGTGACGTCGGCGTCCTCGGCGGCGTAGGGACCGGCCTGCTCGAGGGCGATCTGGTCGAAGGTCAGCTGCTTGGCGCCCTTGCCGGCGATGTCCTCGAACTTCACCGTCGACTGGCCGAGGTACTTCAGCGCCAGGCTGTCCATGTCGTGGCGGGTCGCGGTGGAGTCCAGCACGTAGGATTCCAGCATGGTGTCGAAGGCCACGCCGCGCACCTCGATGCCGTAGCGGGCGAGGATGTTGATGTCGTACTTGGCGTGCTGGCCGACCTTGGCCCTGGCCGGGTCTTCCAGCAGCGGCTTGAGCGCGGCCAGCACCGCGTCGCGGTCGAGCTGCTCGGGCACGCCCATGTAGCTGTGCGCCAGCGGCACATAGGCCGCCTCATGGGCGCTGACGGCGAAGGAAATGCCGACCAGCTCGGCCTGCTGGGCGTCGAGGCCGGTGGTCTCGGTGTCGAAGGCGAACAGCTCGGCGGCCTGCAGCTTGGCCAGCCAGGCGTCGAACTGCGCGGGCTCCAGCACGGTCTCGTAGTGCTGCTCGGGCGCGGCGGGTGTAGGCGCCGCGTTCTCGGCGGCGTTCGCGGCGGGGGCCGCGAGGTCGGCGGCCTTGGCCTCGCGCAGCAGGTCGTCCAGCCAGTTCTTGAATTCCAGCTCGCGGTACAGCGGGATCAGCGTCTCGCGGTCCGGCGCGCTCGGGTGCAGCTGGTCGAGGCTGAGCTCCAGCGCCACGTCGGTCTTGATGGTGGCCAGCTGGTAGGACAGGTAGGCCATCTCGCGGTGTTCCTCGAGCTTGGCCGGCAGCGACTTGGCGCCGCGGATCGGCAGCGCTGGCACCTGTTCGAGGTTGGCGTAGATCACGTCGAGGCCGCCGCCCAGGCCCTGCAGCAGGCCCAGCGCGGTCTTCTCGCCGACCCCCGGCACGCCGGGGATGTTGTCGACCTTGTCGCCCATCAGCGCCAGGTAGTCGATGATCAGTTCGGGGCCGATGCCGAACTTGGCCGTGACGCCGTCGCTGTCCATATAGGTCGGCGGGTTGGTCATGGTGTTGACCAGGATGATGTGGCCGTTGACCAGCTGCGCCATGTCCTTGTCGCCGGTGGAGATCACCACCGGGCGCTCGGCCGCCGCGCTGGAGCGCGCCAGGGTGCCGATCACGTCGTCGGCCTCCACGCCCTCGATGCACAGCAGCGGCAGGCCCAGGGCGCGCACGCAGGCGTGCAGCGGCTCGATCTGCACGCGCAGGTCGTCGGGCATCGGCGGGCGGTGCGACTTGTAGTGCTCGAACAGCTCGTCGCGGAAGGTCGGCCCCTTGGCATCGAACACCACCGCGAAGGGGCTGTCCGGATACTGCCGGCGCAGGCTCAGCAGCATGTTCAGCACGCCCTTCACCGCCCCGGTGGGTAGGCCGCGCGAGGTGTGCAGCGGCGGCAGCGCGTGGAAGGCGCGGTACAGGTAGGAGGAACCGTCCACCAGGACGAGAGGGGCTAGACTCATAGGGAAATCGACTCTTGGGCAATGCGACCGAGGTAAGATGACGGGGTCATTCACTTCAAAGGGACAAGGTTACCATCATGCGTGCAATCAACCGTCTGCTGCTCGCCGGCCTCCTGGCCGCCGCTCCGCTTGCCGCCATCGCCCAGGACGAGGCGCCGAGCGCCGAGCCGGACGTGACCATCCGCCAGGAGGGCGACAAAACCATCCAGGAATACCGCGTCAACGGCTTCCTCTACGCCATCAAGATCACCCCGAAGGTCGGCAAGCCGTACTTCCTGGTGCGCGCCGACGGCGACAGCAACTTCATTCGTTCGGACAAGCCGGACATGCTGATTCCGCAGTGGGAAATCTTCCGCTGGTAAGTCGCGGCCGGCAAAACGCCTGCTGGCGTTGTTGGGCAGGCTTGCCGTACCACTTGTACTGTCTGCACCTGCACGCCTAGCCAGAACCGCTACGCTGGGTTTTGCCGACCGCACCAATCGTACTGCAGGAGGCGTCATGTCCGTCTTCACCCCGCTGGAACGCCACGAACTGGAAGCCTTCCTCGCGCCCTACGGGCTCGGCCGCCTGCTGGAGTTCGAGGGCATCGCCGCCGGCACGGAGAACAGCAATTTCTTCGTCAGCCTGGAGCATGGCGAGTATGTGCTGACCCTGATCGAGCGCGGGCCGCGGGAGGACATGGGCTTCTTCATCGCCCTGCTCGACGTGCTGCACGCCGCCGGCCTGCCGGTGCCCTACGCGGTGCGCGCCCAGGACGGCCAGGCGCTGGGCGAGCTGGCCGGGCTGCCGGCGCTGCTGCAG
>DATCUN010000196.1:0-4583 GCA_036561825.1 Pseudomonas sp. | reverse complement strand
AGACCGCCACGGTGGCGTCCTGCACCGGCGGCGGCATCGACACCGCGCGTTGGCGGCAGCGCCCGTACCGCTCACCGCACCACACCGCCAGCGCGGTATCGCTGGTGGGCGGCGGCTCGTTTCCGCGCCCGGGCGAGATATCGCTGGCGCACAACGGCGTGCTGGTCCTAGGTGAACTCGCTTTTAGGTCGTAAATTTGTCTGTCAGCAGCGCCGTCGAGAAAGTTGCATATCTGTTCAGCTGGCTCCCAGCCTGACCAACGAGCCGACTCGCATCCATCCGAACACAGAAGGATTGCGTGCGAATCATTTTGTCCGCCATGCAGCTGCAACCCGGCGATGTGCGCGCAAGAACCGCTAATGAGGGCGCCCAGCTGCGCGGTGGTCAGCTTGTACGTCGGCACATACGGGTCGACGAGCTGAGCATCAAGCAGCTGAGCACCGACGAGGCGGTGCCGCCACTTACTGGCGACGACCATGACTCAATGCTCGTTGCGAATCAACGCCACCCGTCGCACACGCGGCGGCTAGGCGTTGTGCGGTCAGCGTTGCGCGGAACCCTTGCCAAACCCCGCCATCAGACCGACGCTGGTTCCGATCAGTGCTCCGAAACCGCCCCACTTGGCCGGCTCGCTCACTGACAGCACGGTCCCGCTCATGCTCATGCCCATGTCCATGCCCAGGCCGGTCAGAGCGCAGAGTATGCCGGCGGCAATCCAGTAGGCCGGCTTGCCGGGTAGTTCGAACTTCATCCGATCGATCATTTTTCTTGCCTCCCTTCTGTAGGAATACATACGGTTGTGGCCTTGCATGCGGCGCGCCCTTCGCGAACTGCTTGCTCTCAGCCTGCCTGCACTCAGGCTGCTTCGCTCTAGACAGCCCCGCTCGAAGCATTCGCCCGACGCAAGCATGGTCCAGCGGTAGCCGCTAACGCGGAGTAAACACCTCCGCTCAGTCCTGCTCGAAGCCCTCGTTCAATCCGCGCATCAGGCGCCCCTGTAGGTCGGCGATGCGATGATTCGCCATCGACTGTCGCATGAACGCCGATGCCTCGGCCAGTGCTTTGGACGAGGCTACAGGCTACGTTGCTCAGGCAGTCGGCGATCAGCGCCGCAAGTTCACTGAGTTCGCGCGGGTCAGGTTCTCCACTCAATGAGCACAGTGGGCCATTGTGGCGACAACGCTACCTGCGAAGAATTCTTTGGAATGCTCAAGCGTTAGCGGATCTGTCGGCCCAACCACCTCACGTTGGATGGAGCACCAGCAGATTTGTTCGATCACATCGAGCGGCGCGACAGCCCGAGAATGCGGCGCAGGATCGCCAGTAAAGGGTGGCATATTCTTCCAAGCATCGCCATCCAACTGGATTAGGAATTTCACGAACTTTCGAAGCGCCCCCCAAGCTTGCTTTCGACTCTGCAGCCTGTAGGTAGAGGTGACTCCAGTGAGAGCGAGCAGCAATGCCTACGTAGGCTTGGTTCCAAGGCCTAAGGGGGAGAAGTCGTAGCTGTCGACAGGATCTCCGGGGAAGTCGCCGGCGAACTGGGCTACTGAAACCTCAGTCATCCCAGCGCCTCTTCTGTCTCTAGAATCGCCCTAAGTGTGCCTGCGTCAATGGAGTTGGCGGAGGCCAGGTAAAGCTCAGTTGGCTCTGCACTACTGTGTGCAAGAAGATGCTGGATTACCTTGATCGGGTTGATGTTTGCGCTCTGCTTTTCCATCTGCTCAAGACGACTCTTCATGTTCGTAGCGACGGTGTATCGCGACATGTGAGGTGTCGCGCTCAGACCGAGACGATCGGCAACTCGTTCAAAGGCTGGGGAGTAAGACTTGGATGTGACTGGCCTGCCCCTTGAGTTCAGAAGAACGCGAGCGGTTTTCCCGTCTGCCGTTGCAGCAGCCTTGTTTTTAGTTGTCTGGCAGTAGTCGAGCGTACGATGCGCCAAGCGGGAGGTCACCACCAGGTTGATGATCTTCCCACCCTTTGCCCGCGTCTCGACATACTTAACCTTCAGGATGGTCTTCGGACTGTGTCAGAGCGAGGTCTGCGACGGTAGTGCGACGAGGGCCCGTGCCAAGAGTCCAAAGGAACGTCAGGGAGTAAGGCACCTTCAGATGGCAGCCATAAGCGAAGTCTCCTCCGGGCTCATGGCACGCACTTTTCTCTTGTAAGTTTTTGCTCGCCGCAGCCGGCTAGTTCGAGCGATACCCGTCCCCACCGCATCGGCTGGATCGCAGCTTCCCCCTTCGTTGATTGTTGAACTCCAAGCAAAAGAAATTCCCGCATTCCCCGTTTACTCCGCAAAGATCCAGCCACCAGACTGTCGGCCACCCGTACCACCGGCCTCTCACTGGATCTCCCCATGTCCCCCGCCTCGCACGCATCCAACGCCAGCGCCCTCTCCCGCCTCACCGCCGGCGGCTTCAGCATCGGTGTGGAAGCGCCGCTGGACAACGACTGGACCCCCGCTGGTGAGCTCGCCCGACGGAACAGTGGCCGGCTGCCCGGCGAACCGGACATGCAGCGCCATGCGGCCCTGGCCAAGCTGGTGGACCAACTCGGCTTCCGGGCGTTGTGGGTGCGCGACGTGCCGGTGTACGACCCGTCCTTCGGCGATGCCGCGCAGGTGTTCGAGGTGTTCAGCTACCTTGGCTACCTGGCCGGCATCACCCACGACATCCTGCTGGGCACCGCCGCCGTGGTGCTGCCCATCCGCGAGCCGCTGCTGACCCTCAAAGCCGCCGCCACCGTGCAGCAGCTCAGCGGCAACCGGTTGCTGATGGGCGTGGCCAGCGGTGACCGCCCGGTGGAATACCCCCTGTTCGGCCGCGACTTCCCCGGTCGGGGCGCCAACTTCCGCAACCAGGTTGACCTGCTGCGCGACCACGCGCGCGCGCACCTGCCCGAACCGCTGGACCTGCTGCCCCGCCCGTCCACGCCGCTGCCGCTGCTGGTGGCCGGGCTGTCGCAGCAAACCCCTGCGTGGATCGGCCAGCACATGGATGGCAGCCTGGCCTTCCCCGGCACGCCGGCAGAGCACGCACATCGCGTGGCCGCGTGGCGCGCGGTGGCCGGTGCCAAACCCTATGCCAGCTTCATCCACCTGGAGCTGGACGCGCGCCCCGACGCGCCCATGAAGCGCTGGCGCTTCGGCTTCAGTGGCGGCCGCACCGCGCTGATCCAGGAGCTGCAGGCCATGCGAGCTGCCGGTGTGGACCACATCGGCCTGCACGTGCGCCGCAACCAGCGCCCGCTGGATGACACCTTCCACGAAATCGCCCAGTACGTCCTGCCGCTGTTCCACACCTGCACGGCCACCGACAACGCGCCCGGCGCGGCAACGCGCGCAACCGCAGACACCTGAGCACGACCGCTTTCCCCCTCCCCCTTCATCGAGACACCCATGCGCATTTCCGTTCCCGGCCGGCTGGGCTTTGGCACCGCCCCGCTAGGCAACATGTACCGCAACATCCCCGAGCAGGAAGCCCTCGACACTGTTGAGGCCGCCTGGCAACAGGGCATCCGCTACTTCGACGCCGCCCCCATGTACGGCGCTGGCCTTGCCGAGATCCGGCTGGGCACGGCGCTGCAGCAACACCGCCGCGACGACTACGTACTCAGCACGAAGGTGGGGCGCTTGATCCTCGATGAGCGCGAAGACACCACCCAGCGCGACCTGGGCGAGAAGGGCGGCCTGTTCGAGCACGGCCTGCCCAACAAGATCGTCTACGACTACACCGCCGACGGCACGCTGCGCGCCATCGAGGCGAGCCTGGCGCGCCTGAAGACCGACCGCCTGGACATCGTGTGGATTCACGACCCGGCCCGCGACTTCCACGGCGAAGGCTGGCGCGACGTATTCGACATCGCCATGAACGGCGCGACCAAGGCGCTGACCCGGCTACGCGAGGAAGGCGTCATCAGCGCCTGGGGGCTGGGCGTCAACCGCGTCGAGCCGTGCGAAATGGCGCTGCAGCAGGCCGACCCGGACGGCTTCCTGATCGCCGGCCGGTACACCCTGCTGGACCACGCCGACGCACTGCGCACCCTGATGCCGGCAAGCACCGCGCGCGGCCTGGGCATCGTGGTGGGCGGCCCGTACAACTCCGGCATCCTGGCCGGCGGCACGCATTACGAATACCAGCAGGCCACGCCCGACATCCTCGCCCGCGTGGACGCCCTGCGTGCGGTGTGCGCCGAGTTCAACGTGGACATCCGCGCGGCCGCCCTGCAGTTCTCGCTGGCGCATCCGGCCGTGGCGGCGGTGATTCCCGGCGCCAGCCAGCCGAGCCGCATCGCCGAGAATCTGGCGCTGGTGGATGCGGAGATTCCGGCTGCGTTCTGGCAGGCACTGCGCACGCGCGGGTTGGTGGCGGTGGATGCGCCGCTGCCGCAAACGGCGTAAGGCGAAGGGTGGGCGTAGTGCCATCGCCGTAGCGCGGCGCGCTGGGCATCTTCGCCGCCAGCGGGCAGATCGATACGCAGGTGTTGTCGCGCTAAGAATTTCTGGGCGAGCTGGCGCTGACCGGCGAACGGCGCGGGGTGAACGGCGTGCTGCCCGCCGCGCTTGCGGCGGCCCGGCT
>DATCUN010000195.1:0-4089 GCA_036561825.1 Pseudomonas sp. | reverse complement strand
CGCCTTGCGCAGGTATCAGGCGCAGGGCATTGCCGTGCTGCAGGGCGACTTCTTCGCCGTCACGCCGGCGCAGACGGCGGGTTGTGCCGGCTATTACGACCGCGCGGCGCTGATCGCCCTGCCGCCGGAGATGCGCCGTCGCTACGTGGCGCAGCTGCAGGCGCTGCTGCCGAGTGGCTGCCGTGGGCTGCTGGTGACCATCGATTATCCGCAGGAGCAGAAGGACGGCCCGCCGTTCGCGGTCAGCGATGCCGAGGTGCGCGCGCTGTATGGCGAAGGCTGGCAGATCGAGCTGCTGGAGGACACCGATGTGCTGGCGGACAACGCCAAGTTCGGCGCGCAGGCGGTGACTGAGCTACGCCAGCGGGTGTATCGGCTGCTGCGTCGCTAGTCGCTTTGGCGAGCGCCGGGGCCGCGACGGGCCGTGCTGGTCGTCAGTTGCTGCTCTGCAGGCGCCGCACGAAGGCATCGGACTCGTCGATGGCGCGCTGCATGTCGCGCAGCAGCTGGTCGACGTTGCCCTGCAGGGTGCGGTACTCGCCCTGCAGCGAGCCGATCGCGCGGGCGTTGAGGTTGTGCTTGAGGAACAGCACCTGGTCGTGCAGCACGCTGAGTACCGGCTCGATGCGCCGTTCGGCAGTCTTCATGCGCTGGAGCAGCGTACGGTAGTCCTGGCGGGTGCGGGCCAGCTCGCGGGCACTGGCGCTGCGCAGGCTGGCGTTGCTGTACTGCGCAAGCTCGCCTTCCCATTCGTCGAACAGCGCTTCGGCCACGTCCTCGACGGCGGCGATGCGCTGATGCACGGCCTTGGCGCTGTCCTCGCTGGCAGCGTATTCGCTGCTGAGCGCGTTGTAGCGTTCCTCCAGCTCACCGCCATTGACCTGCACCACGCTGCGGTAGCGCTCCAGCGCGTCGCGGAACTGCTCCTTGGCTTCCACCTGGGCGTCGCGCGCTTCCTCGACACGGTCGGCGAGGATGTCGCGCTTGTGTACGCCGACCTTTTCCATGGCGCTGTAGTAGGCGCTCTGGCAGCCGGTCAGCAGGAGCAGGGTGGCGAACACGAGGGTCAGAGGTGGGCGCATCGGCAGCTTCTCGCGAGGGATAACGGGGGCATGGTAACCAGCGGACAGGAAAAGGGCGACTTGCGTCGCCCTGTCCCGGGGTAAAACTTCGACCCGCTTGGCAATCAGTGACCGCGCTGGCGCAGGGCCTCGATGCGGTCTTCCAGCGGCGGGTGGGTCATCAGCAGGCCGGCCAGGCCATGCTTGAGGCCGCCGTTGATGCCGAAGGCGGTCATGCTTTCCGGCATGTGTACCGGCACGCCCTGTTCGGCACGCAGGCGCTGCAGCGCGGCGATCATCGCCCCGGTACCCGCCAGGTCGGCGCCGGACTCGTCGGCGCGGAACTCGCGTTTGCGCGAGAACCACATGACGATGATGCTGGCGAGGATGCCCAGCACCAGCTCGGCGAAGATGGTCGCCACGAAGTAGCCGATGCCCGGGCCTTCCTCGTTCTTGAGGATCACCTTGTCGACGAAGTTGCCGAAGATGCGTGCGAAGAACATCACGAAGGTGTTCACCACGCCCTGGATCAGCGACAGGGTGACCATGTCGCCGTTGGCCACGTGGCCGATCTCGTGGGCCAGCACGGCCTTCACTTCGTCCGGCGAGAAGCGTTCGAGCAGGCCCTGGCTGACCGCGACCAGCGCATCGTTCTTGTTCCAGCCGGTGGCGAAGGCGTTGGCCTCGTAGGCGGGGAAGATGCCGACCTCGGGCATCTTGATCCCGGCATCGCGCGACAGCTGCTCGACGGTCTGCAGCAGCCACTGTTCGTGGCGGGTGCGTGGCTGGCTGATGATTTCGGTGCCGGTACTCATCTTCGCCATCCACTTGGAGATGAACAGCGAGATCAGCGAGCCGGCAAAGCCGAACACGGCGCAGTAGACCAGCAGGCTGCCGTAGTTCTGGCCGGTGAAACGGTCGACTCCGAGCAGCTTGAGGGTGATGCTGGCAATTACCAGTACGGCCAGGTTGGTGGCCAGGAACAGCAGAATACGCATCATGATGAAAACCGTCTCCTTGCTTGCGGCAGAGTCGCGATGAGTCTGAGCGGCTATATAAGGGAGCGCGCGGGGTTATTACAACCCAGGCGCTATTTCAAACTGTGTCGCCTGCCGGCTAGGCGTCGGGATTGAGCAGCTGGCGGGCCAGATTGGCCAGGCGTTCGCCGTCGCCGCTGGCGAGGCTTTCCTGCAGCTGGCGGGCCAGCGTGCTGCGGACCCGCAGCGCGTTCTCGGGCAGGTCGGCGTGTTGCAGTTGCACATCGGCAATGCGGGTGGACAGGCGCAGGAAGCCTTTCTCGCTCAGCACGACCTGCTCGACGGCCTCGTGGCTGAGGGTGCCGGCATGGCGCAGGTAGCCTTCCTCGCCGAGCCACAGCAGGGTGCCCAGGCAGCTCTGGTGGCGGACGGCGGGCAGGCCGTACTCGTCGGGCTCGTGGTAGCCGATCAGGTCGTCGATGTAGAGGGTGGTCTTGCGCGGAAACGCCCGATAGAGGGCGAGCAGGGCGCGGCTGGCGTCCTGGTAGAAGTCGTCGATCTGTAGATCCATGCTGGGGACTCGCATCTGCCGCCCCACAGGGCGGCAGATCGGCAGGTTACTGGCGGTAGCCCTTGATGAAGTTGCCGATGCGGCCGATGGCCAGCTCGAGGTCGTCGACCCGTGGCAGGGTGACCACGCGGAAGTGGTCCGGCCACGGCCAGTTGAAGGCGGTGCCCTGGACAATCAGCAGCTTTTCCTGCAGCAGCAGGTCGAGCACGAACTTCTCGTCGTTGTGGATCGGGCAGACCTTGGGGTCGATCTTCGGGAAGGCATAGAGGGCGCCCATCGGCTTGACACAGCTGACCCCGGGGATATCGTTGAGCAGCTCCCAGGTGCGGTTGCGCTGCTCGTAGAGGCGGCCATGGGGCAGGACCAGGTCGTTGATACTCTGGTAGCCACCGAGTGCGGTCTGGATCGCATGCTGGGCTGGCACGTTGGCGCACAGGCGCATGTTGGCGAGGATGTCCAGGCCTTCGATGTAGCCGCGCGCCTTGTGCTTGGGTCCGGAGATGATCACCCAGCCGGAGCGGAAACCGGCTACCCGGTAGGCCTTGGACAGGCCGTTGAAGGTCAGACACAGCACGTCCGGCGCCAGCGAGGCGGTGGAGATGTGCTCGGCACCGTCGTAGAGGATCTTGTCGTAGATCTCGTCGGAGAAGATCACCAGGTTGTGCTGGCGGGCGACCTCGATGATCTGCTCCAGCACTTCCTTCGGGTACACCGCGCCGGTGGGGTTGTTCGGGTTGATCAGCAGCAGCGCCTTGGTGTTGCGGGTGATCTTGGCCTTGATGTCGTCAAGGTCGGGGTACCAGTTCGACTGCTCGTCGCACAGGTAGTGCACCGCCTTGCCGCCGGCCAGGCTGGTGGCCGCGGTCCACAGCGGGTAGTCGGGTGCCGGGATCAGCACCTCGTCGCCGTTGTTGAGCAGCGCCTGCAGGGCCATGACGATCAGCTCGGACACGCCGTTGCCGAGGTAGATGTCCTCGATGGTGACGCCTTCGATGTTCTTCTGCTGGCAGTACTGCATCACCGCCTTGCGCGCACTGAACAGACCCTTGGAGTCACTGTAGCCCTGGGAGATCGGCAGGTTGCGGATCACGTCCTGCAGGATTTCCTCCGGCGCCTCGAAACCGAACGGGGCGGGGTTGCCGATGTTCAGTTTGAGGATGCGGTGGCCTTCATCTTCGAGGCGCTTGGCGTGCTTGAGTACCGGCCCGCGGATGTCGTAGCAGACGTTGGCGAGCTTGTTGGATTTGCTGACCTGCATGATGGGACCCCGATCTAACCAGCGGCCCGCATTCGTTTCCGGCGCAAGCCCTGTGGATGGCTTGTGAGGTGCAAACACGGGTGACAGACTGAAAGGCACGCATGATACGACCGCCTCGAGCCCGGTTAAAGGGAACGGGCGGGCTTTTTTCCACGGCGAGGTGAATTCCATGCAAAAGGTCGAAAAGCCCCTGGAAGAGTGGCGCGAGGAGTTGTCGGAGAG
>DATCUN010000194.1:0-27436 GCA_036561825.1 Pseudomonas sp. | reverse complement strand
TGGCCGCCGGCAAGCTGCCCAAGGTCGCGCTCGTTGCCTGCATGCGCAAGCTCCTGACCACGCTCAATGCCATGGCCAGGAGCGGACTGCCTTGGAATCCCGAGTTCAAAACCGCTTGACTCGGGACACGGTTACTCAGTCGAGCAGTTGCAGCTCTCGGGCAGCGCGCAGCGCAGCGTCGCGATCGGTGACATCGAGCTTCCGGAACAAGTTGTTGATGTGGGTCTTCACCGTACTGAGGCTGACGAACAGACCGTCGGCAAGCTGCTGGTTGTTCTGTCCACGCGCCATACGCCGCAGCACGTCCAACTCGCGGCGGGTGATGGGTTCAAGCAGCATATGCATGGTGCTATCGCTAACGAGTCCGGTTAATGCTGCGGCCAGCAGATCGCGGGACGGTAGTGGACGTTCTAGCCCCGCATGCCGGCGCACCTGTGGCAGCAGCAGCTGGCGGAACAGCTCGGCCAGCTCGCGGCCCTCGTGGTGCAGCATCTGGCCGAGGCTGTAGCTAACGGCCAGATGCAGGGCATCGTCCAGGCACGCCAAGGCTGCCATTTGATCGCCATGGTCGCGCCGCAGGGTAGCGTCGAGTAGCCACAGATCCAGCTGCAGACGACGGTTGCCTTCGCTCTCGGCCTGCTCGCGCAAGTTGTCTAGGATCTGTCCGGCCACAGCCGGTTGACCGAGATGGCGCTGCACCCAAGCATAGGCCAGCCATTCCTCCGGCAAGAGATCCTCGCCGTAGTGGCGCTGGCACCAGTGCCATTCCTGAAGCCATTGCAGGATGAAGTCCTCGTCGCGCTCGCGCACGGCCAGGCGGACACGCCAGGCACCAGCCAGGCGATAGAGACCGAACTGGCGGAACTGGCGGGCCATGCGCCGGACCTCGTCCCAGCGGGCCTGTGCCATGTTGCTGTCGCCCAGTGCGTCGAACAGGCAAGCTTGGTAATGGAGGACCCGAACCAGTCCGGCCGTATGGGGAAAGCTGAGCGCTAGAGCTTCGGCTTTTGCCAGACACTGCCGGGCCTGCTCCAAACGATTGTGCTGGACGAACACTAGCCCCAGGCCCAGATGGTGGAACAGCTCGTAGAAGTTACGCGAGGCGGTGGCCGGCGATTCTCGCTCCAGCGCCAGGAAGCGCTTCATAGCCGCGTCGCTGTCACCTTGAGCCAGTTCGATCTGCCCCAGCAACAGGTGGGGAATGTTGGCGAAGCCGCTGAAACCGAAGTCGTTGAGCTCCTCCAGAGTCTGTGTCACGTCGAGGCGTGCCTCGCCAAGCAGGCCAAGGTGGAACAGGCATCGGGCTCGGTTGAAGCGCAGCACAGAGCCGGCGGTGTTGCGCTGCGGATATCTCTGCAGCGCCCGGCTCGCCAGTTCCAGGCCATGGCGCAGGTTGCCGCCGAGGAACGCGAGAAGGGTACGCAGGTAGGCGATGGTCTGTTGGACCCGCTCGGGGTGGCGCGGCACATTTTGGCGCTGAAGGCGCCGGATGCATGCCTGCGCGCTGGCGATGTCGTTGGTCGCCAACACGATGGAGGCTTCGCTGATGGCCAGGGTGAAGTGATCGCTGCTGTTCTGCCCGGAAACCTCGCTGAGCAGGTCGACCAGCGCGTTGATCTGCCCATCGCGCAGCAGGTCGAAGGTGTGCCGTTCGGCGATGGCGAGCACCGCGTTGAAGTCCCTGGCCCGGCCGTATTGATGGATGGCCTCAGAGTAGCGGCGCTGCTCCAGCAGCCAGGCGGCAGCCTGCTGGTGCAACTGCTGCAGCAACTGCGGATCGCGCTGCTGCAGGCGCTGGTAGAGCACGCCGCGGAGGACCGCATGGTAGCGGTATTCCACGCGCTCGCCGGGGCGCTGCTCGATGAACAGGTCGCGGCGCAGCAGTTGACGAATCAGCCGTTCGGCATTCGGCTGGCCGCTCAAGATGCCCGCCAGCGTCGGGTCGAAGGTCTGCACCACCGCGGTGCTTTCGAGGAAGGCCAGCAGCTCGGAAGGGAGCTGAGCGAGCAGCTCTTCTTCGAGGAAGCGCGTCACATAGGCGTAGGCCTGCCGGGTCACGTTGCGCAGGTCCCTGCGCGACTGGCTGGCCGGAGGCTGCTCGCGGTAGGCGGTGAGCCAGAGCAGCAGGCCGCTGATCCAGCCTTCGCTGTTGGCGCGCAGCTCGTAGTAGAGGGCATCGGTGCCCAGCTTGGCGCCGCGGCTGTTGGCCAACTGGCGGGTTTCCTCGCTGTCCAGGGCCAGCTCGCGGGCATCGAGGACGGTCAGCTGCTCCTCGCGACGCAGGTGGCTGAGGGCCAGTTCCGGCTGGCCTTCGCAGGCGGCCAGCAGGTGCAGGCCGGGCGGCCCGAAGCGCAGCAACTGCTCGAGGTAGTGGCGGGCACGGCCGGCGCGCAGCAGGTGCAGGTCGTCGAGGATCAGGGTGAAGTGGTCCGCCGCGTGCTCCAGTCGCTGGAGGATGGCGCTCCACAGGCGCGGCTCGTCGGCCGCCACCAGGTCGCGCTCGGGTGTGGCCAGGCCGAGGGCGGCATGCAGGTGCAGCAGCAGGTGCAACGGTTGGTTGTCGGCGTTGTCCAACCGATACCATGCCCAGGGCGTCTGCAGGCTCGCCGCGTACTGGGCGAGCAGGGTGCTCTTGCCGTAGCCGAGCGGAGCGCTGAGCAAGGTCAGGCGGCAGCCACGGCTGGCGGACTCTTGCAGGCGCTGCAGCAGGCGCGGTCGCGCCAGGGTCTTGTCCGTGAGCGAGGGTGAGCGCAGCTGACTCGGGTTGACTAACGGGAAAGCCATTGTTGTTCTTCTGTCTTCTTCGCGATGCGATAGCCGCGAAGTTACCAGAAGTCGACGGGCCGATGTGCCTCGGTGGACCGATACCCTGGCGCGCGAGCCGCCTGGCTCCTTTCGCCAGTAGAGGTTCATTATTCATCCCTGACCACCCTGTAACCGGCGCCAACCAAGGACAGCATCATCATGGCCATCCCCTATCTCGACCTGGCACCCAGCGGGTTGTTCGCCACCTTCGCTCGCAATGACCGGGGGCGCGACCTGCTGGTGGGTGACATCCACGGCCAGGCCTCGCTGCTTGAGCACCTGCTGACCAAGGCCGGCTTCGACCGTCGGGTGGATCGCGTCTTCGCTGCCGGCGACCTGGTGGATCGCGGCCCGCAGTCGCTGCAGGTGCTGGCGCTGCTCGATGAGCCCTGGTTCCACTCCGTGCGCGGCAATCACGACCAGATGTGCGTGGATGGCGCCAGTGGCTTCTCCACCGAGCAGCACATGATGCATGGGGGTGGCTGGTTCTATCAGCTGGGGAGCCGGCACCGGCAGGATGTCAGCGAGCGGCTCCGGCAACTGCCGATCGCCTTCGAGATCGAAGGGCGCAACCAGCTCCGCTTCGGCCTCGTGCACGGCGAATGCCCGTTGTCCGACTGGCAGCGCTTCCGCGAGGTACTCAGCGCCCCGCTCGAGCGCACTCGCGGCAATACCGATGGACTGCTGGAGCGCATGACCGTCATCGGCGACGCCATGTGGAACAAGGCGCGACTGGAACAGCAGGACACCTCGCTGGTGACGGGCATCGACCAGATCTACGTCGGCCATAGCCGGGTGCGGGCCATCCTCCAGCTCGGCAACACCACGTTCATCGACACCGGTAACTGCTTCGAGAACGGCTCGCTCAGCTTGATCGACCTGCACACCCAGACCACCTGGAGTGCACGACTTCACGAACTGACGTGAAGTCCTCGGGCTCATTCGCCAGATCCAGCATTAGCAGATCGTCTTAACTCGCAGCTGACAAACCAGCATACGGGCCCTTTGGGGGGGCCATGGCTCCTGCTGATCCTCATCTTCCACGGAGGTGACATCCAGGGGATGACTACCGCCGCTGATGCACTGAATCGTCGGCTCGATGTTCTGAATAGCCATGGGCCGAATACTGGCTAGGCTGTAGGGCACCAACCTGGGAACCAAGGTCGGTTGTCTGCCCCCGCAGCGATAGAACGAGGTGAGATATGACCCGGCGCGATGCAAAAACGGTGACGCTGGTCCTCGGTGCCGCTCTGGCGCTGACGGCCTACGGCGGTGATCGCGGCGGGGCGAAATACCCCACGCTGAACGGCGACAAGCCCCTGGTGGTCGGCCACCGCGGCGCCGCCGGCTACCTGCCGGACCACACGCTGGAGGGCTACCGGAAAGCCATCGAGCTGGGCGCCGACTTCATCGAGCCCGACCTGGTGGCTACCCGGGATGGCGTGCTGGTGGCGCGCCATGAGCCGAACATCACCAGCACCACCGACGTCAGGGGTCGCCCCGAATTCGCCAGCCGCAAGACGCGGCGGACGGTCGATGGTGTCGAGGAAGAAGGCTGGTTCGTCACGGACTTCACGCTCGCCGAACTCAAGACCCTGCGCGCCATCCAGCCCTTTGCCGACCGCGATCAGTCCTACAACGGCAAGTTGCAGATTCCCACCTTCGATGAGGTGCTCGACCTGGCCAGAAGCGAAGGGGCGCGCCTGGGGCGCAGCATTGGCGTGTATGCCGAGACCAAGCATCCGACCTATCACGCCCGTCTGGGGCTCAAGCTCGAAGATCGCCTGCTCGATACCCTGGCCCGCTACGGCTACACCAGCAAGGCCTCGCCGGTGATCCTGCAGTCGTTCGAGGTGTCGAATCTGCAGTACCTGCGCGGCAAGACGCAGCTGCGCCTGGTGCAACTGGTGGACGCCAGCGATATCAATGCCGATGGCAGCATCCAGCTGGCCGCACCCTTTGACAAGCCCTACGACTTTGCGGTGGCCGGCGATGCCCGCACCTTCGCCAGCCTGCTGACGCCTGCCGGCCTGAAAGAGGTCAAGACCTACGCTGACGGCATCGGCCCCTGGAAGCCCTATCTCATTCCTTCACGGCTGCTGGATGATAACCACGATGGCCAGCCGGACGACCTAAACGGCGACGGCCAGCTCGACGAGCGCGACCGGGTGATGATGCCGCCCACCGAGGTGGTCAGGAACGCCCATGCCGCCGGGCTGTTCGTGCACGCCTATACCTTCCGCAGCGAAGCCAAACGGCTGGCCTCCGACTTCAAGGGCGACCCCGGGGCGGAATACCGGCTGTTCTACACGCTGGGGGTGGACGGGGTGTTCAGCGAATTTGCCGATCATGCGCGGGCGGCGCGCGACGATTGAAGCTGTTTGCGATGCCGCACTGGCTGAGCCCCCCACGCAATGCCAGTATGACGTGGCGTCATCAGCGTCCGCCGGGAGCACCGCATGGCCAGCACCGAACCCTTGTCAGCCCTGACCGCCAGCCGTCTGCGGGCCTTGCACCAGGACGGTTTCGTCCTGCTCCCCGGGGTTCTCGCTGCGGCGCAAATCGCCATGCTGCGCCAGGCGATCGACAGCCTGCAGCCTATGCACTGGGACTACAGCGGCCTGTGCGACCATTACAAGTGCGTATTCAACCGCGATCCGCTCTGGCTGCCGTATCTCGACCTGGGCGGGATCATCGAGCTGGCCGAGGCCGCCCTGGGGCCGATTGCCACATCATCGGCCAGACGGCCTGGCGCAGCCATCCCGGCTTCGTCGGCGCCGAGCTGCATCTGGACTACCTGGTGATGGAGCTGCCACCGAGCCTGTTGGCCGACCCATCCTTCGCGTTGCCGATGCAGATCTGCACCGCACACCTCTACCTCGACGATATCGATGCCGACCTCAGCCCCACCCGAGTGATCCCCGGCAGCCACCGCGCCGGGCGAGCGCCCATGGCCGGCGAAAGCCAGTGGCAGGGCCGCACCGCGCAGCCGGTGCTGTGCCGGGCCGGCGACGTGCTGATGTTTCGCAGCGAACTGTGGCACGCCGGTAGCGACAACCGGACCCCAGACCGCACGCGCTACCTGCTGCAGGTGCACTATGGCCGGCGCATGGTGGCGCAGAAGTTCTCGCCGTACCTGCACTGGCAGTTCAATCCCGCCGTGCTGGCCGCGGCCACGCCACGGCAACGGCGCCTGCTGGGCGAGCACCAGGAAGCGGAATACGACTGACCGGGACTTGGGACATTGCGGCGCATGCGGCCCGTATCGGGCGCTATGCGCCGGCCTTCTTCACCGCTTCGAGCCAGGCAGGGTCCAATCGATACTGGTCGGTGTCCATGTGCAAGGCCTCCATGCACTCGCGGTGCTGGTTGATCTCCCGCACCATCTGGCTGAGGGCGCTGGAGTTGGCATCCAGCTGGTGCATCTGGGTCAGTCCAAGATGATAGAAACGCAGCAGTTTCATGGCGGCCGGATCGCGGGCCTGCACGCCGGCGGTGACGTGGTGCATGACGTTGGTAACGCTCATCAGGCTGCGCTTGAGCTGCCAGCCGTAAACGGCCGGTGCCATCCAGGGCTGCGACCAGAAGTGCAGCCGCACCAGCGCCCCGGTCAGTAGCAGGCCGGCAATCACGCCGCCCATGTTCCAGCGGAAATTATCGCCACCGGCTTCGCCGAACAGCAGCACGGCCATGCTGGACAGCAGCATGGCGAGCAGCGCGAAGATCATCACGATGATCAGCGTGCTGCGCCGCGTCTGCCGCCGGTAGGTCTCTGGATCTAACTGCTTGATCTCGAACATCACGCCGCGGGACTCCGTCATTGAGCGGGAAACAATCGGCGCATTATCACCCGTAAAGCCGCGGCAAGTGATGGGAAATGGGCTGCTCGGATGGCTCAGCCCCCGCTGCGCAAAGCAGGGGTCTCGCCAACCCGGCGTCGCCGAGCTGTTCGGCCGGGCGTAACGCGCCGGCCGTTTGCTCACTCGCCTTGGCGGCCGCTCAGGCTCGGCGCCAGGCCCGGGGGCAGGAAGTCCTGGTCGGGGTTGTAGTCGGGCTTGAGGAAGCTCTCCAGGTCCTGCAGGTCGGCCGGGCTGAGAATGCCGGCGGAGCGCTTCAGGCGCAGGTGGTTGAGGATGTAGTCGTAGCGCGTGTTGTTGTACAGGCGCACGGCCAGGTAGAGCTGGCGCTGGGCGTCGAGTACGTCGACGATGTTGCGGGTGCCGACCTCGTAGCCGAGCTCGGTCGCCTCCAGGGCGCTCTGGCTGGAGACGATGGCCTGTCTGCGGGCCGCCACCTGCGCCACGTCGGTGTTCACCGCGCGGTGGAAGTCGCGGGTGTTCTGCACCACCTGGCGGCGCAGGCTTTCGCGCAGCTGCTCGGTCTGGTTCAGGCGCTGGTACGACTCGCGCACCTGCGAGTTGGTCAGGCCGCCGCTGTACAGCGGGATGTTCAGCTCCACGCCGATGCTCTGCTGTTCGACGTCGCCGCTGATGGTACTGCCGATCCGCCCGGCCAGGGCGGTATTGGTGAAGCCCAGCCGGTCGTTGTCGCCTTTCTGGTACTGCGCCACCAGGTCCACGGTCGGCGCGTGGCCGGCCTTGCGCTGGCGCAGGGTTTCCTCGGCACCGGTCACCGCGTACTGGCTGGCCTGCAGGTCGAGGTTCCGCTGCATCGCGGTATCGACCCAGGCCTTGGCGTCGTTGGGCGCCGGCGGGCTGACGGGCAGGGTATGGCGGATGCCTTCGATGAAGCTGTAGTCGCGATTGGTCAGGGTGGCGAGCGCCTGGAAGGCGTCTTCCACCAGGCGTTCGGCGAGGATGCGGTTGGCGCGCGCGGTGTCGTAGCTGGACTGCGCCTCGAGCACTTCGGTGCGGTCGGACAGGCCGACCTCGAAGCGATCGTTGGCCTGGTCGTAGTGGCGCTTGAGCGCCGCTTCCTCGGCTCGGCTCGCGGCCAAGCCATCCTGGGCGCGCAGGACGGCGAAGTAGGCTTCGGCGCTCTGCAGGACCAGATTCTGCTCGACGGAGGAGAACTGCAGGGCCGCCTGTTCGCTGACCGCCTTGGCGGCCTGCAGCTGGAACCAGCGGTCGGCGCGGAACAGCGCCTGGCTGAGGCTGGCCTGGTAGAGGGTGCCGCTGCGCTCGAGGCTGACCGAGGGCTGGTCCAGTTCGGTCTTCGTATCGCCGAGGCTGGCGCCGCCGTTGAGCTGCGGCAGCAGGCCCGAGCGTGCCTGCGGGACTACTTCCTTGCGCGCCAGGTAGTCGGCGCGGGCCGCGGCGAGGTCGGCATTGTTCTCCAGCGCCTGCTGGTAGACGCCGATCAGGTCGGCCCGCGGCGACGGTGCGGCTGGTTCGGCCAGCAGCAGGGTGGGGGCGCTGCTGAGCGCGATGGCCAGGGCAAGCTTGCGCAGCGTACCGGGGGTCCTGTTCAAGGCGTGCCTCCTTGTGGTGTTGGCGGTGGAGCGCATCATTGGAAGTATCCGTTAGCGCAGCGACTTGCGCAGGCGCGACAGGGCGCCGATGAAGAACATGCTGCCGATGGTAGCCAGCGCCAGCAGTTGCGGCCAGACGATGTTCAGGTCGGCGCCGCGGAACAGGATGGCCTGCGCCAGTTCGACGAAGTGGGTGGTCGGGGCGGCCAGCATCACGTTCTGCACCAGCTCGGGCATGCTCTCGCGCGGGGTGGTGCCGCCGGAGAGGATCTGCAGCGGCATCAGCGTCAGGATGGTCAGCAGGCCCAGTTGCGGCATGGAGCGGGCCACGGTGGCGAAGAAGATGCCCATCGAGGTGACGGCGAACAGGTGCAGGGCGGCGCCGCCGGTGAACAGCAGCGTCGAGCCCTGCAGCGGGATGTCCAGCCAGCCCTCGACCACGAAGCGCAGGGCGAAGGCCGACGCCGCCAGCACCACCAGGCCCATCGACCAGACCTTGCCGAGCATGATCTCGAACGGGGTGACCGGCATCACCAGCAGGTGCTCGATGGTGCCGTGCTCGCGCTCGCGAATCAGTGCCGCACCGGTGAGGATGATCGCCAGGATGGTGATCTGGTTGATCACCTCGTTCACCGCGCCGAACCAGGCGCGGGTCAGGTTGGGGTTGAACGCGGTGCGCACCACCGCCTCGATGGGCAGGGCCTCGCTGCTGCGATAGCGCTGGGCGAACTCGGCCGTCTCGGTGGCGATGATCTGCTGGATATGCCCGGCGCCGGTGAACGCCTGGCTGACTTGGGTGGCGTCGACGTTGAGCTGGATGGTCGGCTGGCGGCCGGCCAGCAGGTCCTCTTGGAAGCCCGGCGGAATGTTCAGGGTGAAGGTGTACAGGCCGGCATCCATGCCGCTGTCCATCTGCGCCAGGTCGATGGCGGCAGGCTGGATGAAGTAGGGCAGCTGGAAGGCGTTGATGATGCGCCGCGAGGCTTGCGACTGGTCCTCGTCGACCACCGCGATGCTGGCGCGGTGCGGAGCTTCCGGGATGGCCGTGGCGCTGGAGTAGACCGCCATGGTGAACGACCAGATGATCAGGATCAGCAGCGCCGGATCGCGGTACAGGCTGCGCAGCTCCTTGAGGCCGAGCTGGAAGATGTTGGCGAGCTTGCGGCGGCTGGCGCTCATCTCATTTCTCCTGCTTGCGCAGCCCGGCGATGCTGAGCAGGGTCAGCACCGGAATGGTCAGCAGCATGGGGATGAAGTACGGGTAGAGATCGGCCAGGTTCAGCGCCTTGGAGAACACCCCGCGGCTGATGATCAGGAAATGGCTGGTGGGATACAGCTGGCCGATGAAGGCGCTGGCGCCCTCCAGCGCCGATACCGGGTGGGTCAGTCCGGAGAACTGGATGGCCGGCAGCAGGGTGGCGATGGTGGTGCCGAAGATGGCGGCGATCTGGCTGTTGAGGATCGACGACATCAGCAGGCCGAGGCCGGTGGCGCAGGCGATATAGAGCAGGGCGCCGAAGGTCAGGGTCAGCAGGCTGCCCTTGACCGGGATGCCGAAGAGGTACACCGCCAGCAGCACCATCATGGCGAAGTTGACCATGCCCAGGGCGATGTAGGGCAGCTGCTTGCCGATCAGGAACTCCAGGCGGGTGGTCGGGGTGACGTAGAAGTTGGTGATCGAGCCCAGCTCCTTCTCGCGCACCACGCCGAGGGCGGTGAGCATCGCCGGGATCATCATCAGCAGCAGCGGGATCATCGCCGGCATCATCGCCGGCAGGCTCTGCACGTCGGGGTTGTAGCGGTAGCGCACGGCGACCTCGGTGGGCGCGCCGAGATTGTCGACGCCGGCCTCGCGGGCCAGTTGCTGCAGGTAGCTGAGGTGGATGCCCTGCACGTAGCCCTTGATGGTGTCGGCGCGCATCGGCATGGCGCCGTCGATCCAGAAGGCCACCTGCGGGGGGCTGCCGCGCTTGAGGTCGCGGGCGAAGTTCGGCGGGATCTCCACCGCCAGGCTGATGTCGCCGCTGCGCAGGCGCTGGTCCAGCTCGGCATGGCTGGCCAGCGGCGCCTGCTCGATGAAATAGCGCGAGCCGGACATGTTGAGCAGATAGCTCTGGCTGGTGCTGGTCTGGTCGCGGTCGAGCACCGCGTAGCTCAGGTTCTCCACGTCGAAGCTGATGCCGTAGCCCATGATGAACATCAGGATGACCGTGCCGAGCATGGCCATGGTGGCGCGGATCGGGTCGCGGCGCAGTTCCATCGACTCGCGGCGGCTGTAGCTGAGCAGGCGGCGCAGGCTGAAACGCGATTGCCGGTCTGCCGTGCGGCCGGGGGCCGCGGGTGCCGCTGCCACGGGGGCAGGCGAGCTGGCGGGTGCCGGCAGGCTGGCCGCGTTCTCCGCGGCAGCCTCCTCGAGATAGGCGATGAAGGTGGCTTCCAGGCTCGGCAGGCCGCGCTTGTCCATCAGCGCCTGCGGCGTGTCGCTGTCCAGCACCCGGCCTGCGTGCATCAGCGAGATGCGGTCGCAACGCAGCGCCTCGTTCATGAAGTGGGTGGAGATGAAGATGGTCACCCCATCCTGTCTCGACAGCTGCACCAGCAGTTCCCAGAAGCCGTCGCGGGCGATGGGGTCGACCCCCGAGGTGGGCTCGTCGAGGATGAGGATTTCCGGGTTGTGGATCACCGCCACCGCCAGCGACAGGCGCTGGCGCACGCCCAGCGGCAGGCTGGTGGGCAGGCTGTCGGCCTCTGCGCTCAGACCGAAGCGCTCGAGCATCTCGCCGATGCGCGCGGCGCGGCGCTCGGCAGGGATGTGGAACAGGCGGGCATGCAGGTCGAGGTTCTGCAGCACCGTCAGTTCGCTGTACAGCGAGAAGGACTGCGACATATAGCCGACCCGCTGGCGGGTCTGCATGTCGTGCGGGTCCACCGGCTTGCCGAACAGGAAGGCCTCGCCCTCGCTGGCCGGCAGCAGGCCGGTGAGCATCTTCATGGTGGTCGACTTGCCGCAGCCGTTGGAGCCGAGAAAGCCGAAGATCTCCCCACGTTCGATGCGAAAGTTCACCTGGTCGACCGCGACGAAATCGCCGAAGCGCATGGTCAGACCGTGGGCCTCGATGGCGATGCTGTCGTTGTGCTGGCGCGGCGTGATCACCAGCTCGCGGTGCTGGCGGCGTTTCTCCTCCGGCAGCAGGCGGATGAAGGCTTCCTCCAGGCTGGCGCTGGCGGTGCGTGCCAGCAGTTCGGCCGGCGTGCCGGTGGCGAGCACGCGGCCGGCGTCCATCGCCACCAGATGGTCGAAGCGCTGCGCCTCGTCCATGTAGGCGGTGGCCACCAGCACGCTCATCTGTGGGCGGTCGGCGCGGATGTGCTCGATCAGCTCCCAGAACTGGTTGCGCGACAGCGGATCGACGCCGGTGGTCGGCTCGTCGAGGATCAGCAGGTCGGGATCGTGGATCAGCGCGCAGCACAGGCCGAGCTTCTGTTTCATGCCGCCGGACAACTGGCCCGCCGGGCGGTCGAGGAAGGGATGCAGGCCGGTGCTGCGGGTCAGTCCGTCGATCCGCCAGCGCCGCTCCTCACGGGCCTGGCCGAACAGGCGGCCGAAGAACTCGAGGTTCTCGAACACCGTCAGCGTCGGGTAGAGGTTCTTGCCCAGGCCCTGCGGCATGTAGGCGATGCGCGGGCACACGACGCGACGGTGATGACGCGAAGCCATGTCGCCATCCAGCACCTGCACGCTGCCTTGCTGGATCTGCCGGGCGCCGGCGACCAGCGCCAGCAGGCTGGACTTGCCGACCCCGTCCGGGCCGATCAGGCCGACCATGCGCCGGGCCGGGACCTCCAGGCTGACACCGTCGAGGGCTTGGGTCTTGCCGTAGCTGAGACTGACGTTGTCCAGCCGGGCGACGGGTGCCTCACTCATTGCTGGGCATTCAACTGCAGGTGGGTGGGCCATTCGGCCTCAGGATCGAGCTTGAGGTAGGCCATGCCCGGCAGGCCGGTCTTCACCTGATCCTGGTACTTGCGCAACAGTTCGGGATCGATGCGTGCCTTGACCCGGAACATCATCTTCTCCCGCTCGCTGGCGGTTTCCACGGTCTTCGGCGTGAACTGGGCGACGCTGGCGACGTAGCTGACCTTGGCCGGGATCACGAACTGCGGCGCGGCGTCGAGAACCAGGCGCACCTCGCTGCCCAGCGCCACGCGGCCGGCCTGGCGCTCGGGGAGGAAGAAGGTCATGTAGACGTCGGCCAGATCGACCAGGTTGAGCAGCTTGCCGCCGGCGCCGAGCACCTCGCCGGCCTGCGCTATGCGGTACTGCACGCGGGCTACCCGGTCGGTCTTCAGCGCGCTGTCGTTGATGTCGGCCTGCAGGCGAGCTGCGGTCGCCTGCGCCGCCTCGACGGTGGATTCGGCTTCGATCACCTGGGATTTGGCCGCCTCGATGGCGGCCTGGTCGGACAGCACCTTGGCGCGCGCCGCCGTCACCGCCGCCTGGGCGCCGAGGCGTGCGGCCAGATCGTCGTCGAGCTGCTGGCGCGACGCGGCGTTGCGCGTGACCAGCGTCTCGGTGCGCTGGTGGCGTTTCTGCGCGGCGGTCAGCTCGGCCTGGCGCTGCAGCACCACCGCCTCGGCGGTGGCCTTCTCGCTTTCGCGCTGCGCGACCATGGCGCGGGCGGTGAGGATGGCGTTCTGCGCCTGGCGCACCTGGGCCTCGGCCTGGCGCAGCTGGGCCTGCAGTACCTCGGTGTCCATGCGGGCGAGCACCTGTCCGGGCTGGACAAAATCGCCCTCGTCGACGCCGATCTCCGCGATGCGCCCGGCCAGCTTGGTGGCCACGTCGATCTCGGTGGCCTCGATGCGCCCGTTGCCGCTGACGAAGCCATCACCCAGCCCCTTGGGTTGCAATCCCTGCCAGACGAGCCAGCCGCCACCGATCAGGGCCGCCAGCAACACGCCGCGGCCGATCCATTTCTGTTGCTGTTTCATCCCTTGTTTCCCGATCAGAGAGGCGCATTCCGCTGACAGCATAGAGTTTGGTCGACGCAGAATGTACAGAATGACGAAGTCTTCAGGTCAGAATAAACCTAAACATGGGGCGGTTGCTCCTGTGGCAGTGGCAAGGCGCGCCACGTCATGGTCCGCGGGTGTCAGGCATTTGAAGGAGCATGGGGAGTGACGGTGTACGGATGATTCGCCAGCGGGATGGGGTGCCGAGATGCCTGCGCGCGAGTGGCGAGCTGGATTGGACCGGTGGATCAACAGTCTGTCATCGCGGGCAGCAAGGCGCCGGAGCAAGGAGCCGCCCACTGAGATTCATGACCAAAGCCAGCTGTCGCCCAGGCACACGGGCGAGTCTGTGTGCCTGCCATAGGCTGACTACACTTTTCATGCTCTCTCAAGAAGGTAACTCATCATGCGCAAGCATCCTGTCATGGGCGCCACCCTCATGCTGTGCATCGGCCTGCTGGCGGGCTGTTCCACGCCTGCCGCCATCACCCTAAAGGATGGGCGCGAGCTGCAGTCCCTGGACACCCCGGAGTTTGACGAAGACAGCGGGTTCTACGAGTTCAAACAGCCCGACGGCAAGTTGACTCGCCTCAACAAGGACGAAGTCCGCTCCATCAAAGACCTGGATTAAGTACCTGGCCCGGTGGTGATGCCTGCACTCGCTGGTTGCGCTATTTCCGCAGCGCTTGCGCGTGCTGTCGTGGGTAGCGCCTCGCGCAGCGTCATCGCCGTCGGCGCCACAACCACCAGTTCAGGCGCAGATCGTCCACCATCGGCACTGCCGCCAGGGTCAGCAACAGCGCGGCCAGCGGTACGGTGGCGAGAAAGCCGAAGTGCTGGAAGCCGAACGCGCCGCTTACCCCACCGACGAAGAAGCAGCCGACCAGCAGGATGTTGATACGCAGGCGTTCGCGGTTGGCATGCACGGGGATCTGGTTGGCGCGGTCGTGGCGATTGACGTAGAGCGCCTTGCCCAGCTCGATGCCGATGTCGGTGACCATTCCGGTGATGTGGGTGGTGCGGATCTCGGCGTTGGAGAGCTTGGTGATGATGGCGTTCTGCAGGCCCATGATGAAGCACAGCAGCATCACGGTGAGCGGCACGAAGAAGCCGGGAACCTCCATCAATCGTGCACCCAGCACGCCGAAACACAGCAGCAATCCGGCTTCGAGTGCCAGCGGCAGGGCGAACTGGCTGTGCAGGCGTCGTCGGCGCGAGAAGTTGATCAGCAGGGTGGAGCTGATGGCGCCGAACACGAACGACAGAAAGCCGCCAATCCCGCCCAGTGCCAGATCGGTCTTGCCCAGCACCAGGTTGTCGGCCACCGAGGAAAGGATGCCGGTCATGTGCGAGGTGTACTGCCTGACGGCCAGAAAGCCGCCGGCATTGGCGGCACCGGCGATGAACGCCAGGCACAGGCCGAGCTGGCGATTGCTCTGCTTCGAGCGGCGACGGTCAGTGAGGCGACGCGCGTACTTGATGGGCATGGTTCCGGTGATTCCATCCGTCCGGGCTGCAGGGTAGGTGGAGGGATTATACGGCCGGGTGCGGCCAGTGGGGGCGATTGGCCGGCATCGAGTGATACGCCGGCTGCTCCGACCGGCGGAGTACGGAGCGAGGATGATATTTATGGTACGCTATTGAACATAATGAATTGGAAGACTGGATGGATAGGCATTCCCCTCCATGCCCCACCAAGTGATCAGAAGGGGCAGTGCGCGTGGTCGTAGTGCGTGGGGCCAGCGCCCGGCCGGTGACCAGGCCCATGTCGAATGTCTCTGAGCATCGGCCAGCCGGACAGCTCATGGCATAGGCAACCAGGCGCCGGATCGACCCGCATGCCTGGCCGCCCGGACATCCGGGGCCGGTCCTCAGGCCATGATGTTCACCCCGCCATCCACGTACAGCGTCTCGCCGGACAGCCGCCGGGCATAGGGCGTGGCCAGCCAGGCGCAGGTGAAGCCGACGTCCATGATGTCCACCAGCTCGCCCAGCGGTGCGCGCTGGGCGGCTTCGTTGAGCAGCAGGTCGAAATCCTTGAGGCCGGAGGCGGCGCGGGTCTTCAGCGGGCCGGGGGAGATGGCGTGCACGCGGATGCCCTGGGGGCCGAGCTCGTAGGCGAGGTAGCGGCAGGAGGCTTCCAGCGCGGCCTTCACCGGGCCCATCAGGTTGTAGTTGGGCACCACCTTGTTGGCCCCGTAATAGCTCATGGCGAACATCGTGCCGCCATTGCGCATCAGCGGCGCCGCCAGGCGGGCCATGCGCACGAAGGAGTGGCAGGAGATGTCCATGGCCAGGCCGAAGCCCTCTGCCGAGGAGTCGAGCAGCCCACCCTGCAGGTCTTCCTTGGGCGCCCAGGCGATGGAGTGGACGAGGATGTCCAGTTGCCCCCAGTGCCGTTCGATCTCGGCGAATACCGCTTCGAGCTGACCGGGCTGGCTGACATCCAGGGGCATGAAGATGGGCGCGTTCAGTTCCCTGGCCAGCGGTTCGACGTAGCTGCGGGTCTTGTCGTTGGCGTAGGTGATGGCCACTTCGGCGCCGAGTTCGGCGAAGGCCTTGGCACAGCCGTAGGCGATCGAGTGTTCGTTGGCCACGCCGACCACCAGTGCCTTGGCGCCTTTGAGTACCGGGCGGGGGATTTCCGGAGTCATGTCCTTTTTCCTCGGGTTTTCAGATTGGCAAAATCGCCTGCCGGGTATGGCGGGCGATCATCAGTTCTTCGTTGGTGGGAATCACCCAGGCCGACACCGGGCTGGAAGGCGCGCTGATCCGCGGGCCGCCGTCCGCATTGGCGGCGGCGTCGAACTGCAGTCCCAGCCAGGCGGCAGCGCGGCAGACGCGCTCGCGGATCGGCGCTGCATGCTCGCCGATGCCGCCGGTGAACACCAGCGCGTCCAGGCCGCCGAGGGCTGCGGCCAGCGAGCCGAGTTCGCGGCCGATGCGGTAGACGAACAGGTCCACCGCCAGGCCGGCGCTTGGCGCGTCACTGGCCAGCAGTTCGCGCATGTCGCTGGAGATGCCGGATACCCCGAGCAGCCCGGACTCCTTGTAGATCAGCCGCTCGATGGCGCGGGCGTCCATCTTCAGCTCGTCCAGCAGATAGAGGATCACCCCAGGGTCGATATTGCCGCAGCGGGTGCCCATCGGCAGGCCGTCCACCGCGGTGAAGCCCATGGTGCTGGCCATGCTGCGCCCGGCGAGCATGGCGCACAGGCTGGCGCCGTTGCCGAGGTGAGCGACAACCACCCGGCCGGCCGCCGCCGCGGGGTCCAGTTGCGGCAGGGTGCTGGCGATGTACTCGTAGGACAGCCCGTGGAAGCCGTAGCGCCGCACGCCGCGCTCGGTAATGGCTGGCGGCAGGGCGAACATTTGGGCGAGCTCCGGCTGCCGGCGATGGAAGGCGGTATCGAAGCAGGCCACCTGAGGCAGCTGCGGCGCCCGCTCGGCGATGGCGCGGATCGGTGCCAGATTGTGCGGCTGGTGCAGCGGGGCCAGTGGATTGAAGCGGGCGAGCCGCTCGAGGATCTCGCCATCGACAAGGGTCGGCCCGGTGAATTCCTGGCCGCCGTGCACCACGCGGTGGCCCACAGCGATCAGCTGGTAGCGGTCGCGGAAGCCGCGCAAGAATTCCACCAGGTGCAGGGCCGCACCGGCGTGGCCGAGCTGGCTGTCTTCGCTCCAGCGCTGCTCGGCGAGGATGGCGCCCGCCGTATCGCGGGCGATGAAGTGCGGCGCGCCGTTGATGCCCTCGATTTGCCCGCGCAGGCGCAGTTCCGGCTCCGCTTGATGCGCAATGAACAGGGAGAACTTGAGGCTGGACGAGCCGGCGTTGAGGACGAGGATGACCTGCTCCATGGACTCACCCGATCGCCTTGCCGGCGCTCTCGCGCCGGGCTTTGGCCACCAGGACCGCCACCGCGCAGGAGGCCAGGCGGCTGAGCAGCGAGTCGGCGCGGCTGGTGAGGATGATCGGCACCCGCGCGCCCAGCACGATGCCGGCGGCATCCGCCCCGGCGAGGAACGTCAGGCTCTTGGCGAGCATGTTGCCGGCTTCCAGGTCGGGCACCACCAGCACGTTGGCGCGCCCGGCCACCGGCGAGTCGATCCTCTTGATCTGCGCCGCTTCCAGGCTGATGGCGTTGTCCAGCGCCAGGGGACCGTCGAGGATGGCGCCGGTGATCTGCCCGCGGTCGGCCATCTTGCACAGCGCGGCCGCCTCGACCGTGGAGGGCACGGCGGGGTTGACGGTTTCCGTTGCCGAAAGGATCGCCACCCGCACGTCCTCGTCCTGTTCGCCGACCAGCAGGGCGTGGGCCAGGTCGATGGCGTTCTGGGTGATGTCCATCTTCTCGGCCAGGGTCGGCGCGATGTTTACCGCCGCATCGGTGATGATCAGAGGGTCTGCATGCCCCGGCACGTCCATCACGAAGCAGTGGCTGACCCGCCGCGCCGTGCGCAGTCCGGTTTCCCGCTTGACCACCGCGCCCATCAGTTCGTCGGTGTGCAGGCTGCCCTTCATCAGTGCCTCGGCCTTGCCTTCGCGCACCAGTTCCACCGCCCGGGCGGCGGCGGCCTGGCTGTAGGGCGCGTCCTCGATGGGCAGTCCGTCGAGGTTGATGCCATGCTGTGCGGCCAGGGCTTCGATCCGCTCGCGCGGGCCGACCAGGATTGGCGCGATCAGGCCCTCGCGCGCCGCATCCACCACACCCTGCAGGGAACCCTGGTCGCAGGGCCAGGCGACCGCCGTCGGGGTGGGCGGCAACTCGCGGCAGAACTCGATCAGCCGTCGATATTTCTCATGCTTGGCGGTCATGGTGATGCTCCGTTTTCGCCGAGTTGCTCCAGCCTTTCGCGCGCCTGCTGGTGGCGCGCTGGCGGGTGACGGGCTTGCCGGACAGCACGCCGCGGATGCGCGCCAGCATGGCGAGCTGTTCAGCGGTCGGACTGGTCTGCTGCAGGCGCTCGTCTTCCAGCAGACGCTCCAGCAGGGTCAGCAAGCGCTCGCGGTCTGCTGTTTCGGCCAGCAGATCCGGCAGGCTGGCGATGGCCTGCTCGGGTTCATAGTGGGCAATGATTTCCTGCTCGCCACGGATACGTCGCCAAGTCTCCGGGGATTGCGCGGGCAGCAGGTCGGCATAGTCCTGGGCGAGTTCATGGCGGGTGGCCAGCAGCGACAAGGGCAGCTCGCCGCGCCGCGCGAGCAGGGCCGACACCCGGGCAAAGGCTTCGCTGTAGCCGCCTTCGCGCATGCTGGCCAGGGCTTCCTCGACAAAGGCGAGCTGCCGCGGCTCGATCGTGCCGGGTGCGGCAACGGTCTTCGCCTCGGCCCGGTCGGCCAGGTAGAGGCCGGACAGGCTGCCGAAGACCTGGAAGAACTGCGCCTCGCTCGTGGCATCGCGCAGCGCCCGGTAGTGGTCGAGGGAGGCGCTGATCAGTTCGGCGCCGAACCTTTCCCAGTGCCAGGGCAGGGCGTCGGCATCCGTCTTCTGGCGTTGCGCCTTGACCGCCGCGGCAGCCGGGGCCAGCCACCACAGCCAGGGATTGCGGTCGGAAATGCCCCAGTGCTGGACGCGCAGGGGGTGCAGCTCGCGCAACAGTTCGGCGCTGGCCGCGGTGCTCATGGCCTGCACCCAGGGCTGGGCGAACAGCTGGTAGGCGCGCTGGTTGAACTCGGACAGCTCGGCCACTGCCTCGAAGGGTTTTTCGTCGGCGCGCTGGAAGCGATTGAGGCGGGCGACGATCTCCTCCAGGCGCTTCTCGTGGAACTCCACCTCGTAGTCGATCTGCCCGTCGGCACTGCGCCGCTCGATGATCTCCATGCCGTACAGACCGGGCGGCAGCATTTCGATGTGCTGCATCACCGAGACGAGCTGGGCGTGTTCCTTGCGGGCCACCTTGCCGGACACGAAGATGCCCAGATGGCCGATCTCCTCGTGCAGCAGGCCGACGATGACCTGGCCGCGCGCCTTGATCTCCTCGGTGCTGCCGTAGACGTCCGCCACCCAGTTGAAGGCCTGCTGCGGCGGGGTGATGTTGTCGCCCAGGGAGGCGAACAGGATGATCGGCGACTGGATCGCCCGCAGGTCGAACGCTTCGCCGCTGGCGTTGCGGGTCTCGCCGGACCATAGGCGGTTGCCGACGAACAGGTTGCGGGTGATCCACTCGATCTCTTCGCGGTTCATCAGGAAGTAGCCGCCCCACCAGCGCTCGAACTCGAGGAAGCGCGGCGGCTCGCTGTCGATGTGGGCGAACAGGTGGTAGTACTTGTCCCAGAAGGTGTTGGCCGGGTTGAGGTTCTCGAAGTTCTGCACCAGCCAGGCGCCGTCGAAGATGCCGTTGCCTAGGTCGGCGGTGAGCGAGGCCAGCCAGGTGCCGCCGAGCAGGCCGCCGGAATAGCGCATGGGGTTGTCGCCTTCGCCTTCCTGCCAGGCGCCGCCCCAGTAGGACATGGGCGCGCCGTTGATCACCACCGGGCCGGCTTCGTCCGGCACCGAGGCGGTGAGCATCATCGCCGCCCAGCCGCCCTGGCAGTTGCCCACCAGCGCCGGCTTGTGGCTGTCCGGGTGCAGCTCGCGCACCTTGCGCACGAAGCGCTGCTCGGCGGCGCACACGTCGAGCAGGGTCTGGCCCGGCTCGGGCTCGCGGAAGAAGCTCACGAAATACACCGGATGCCCCGCACGCAGGGCCACGCCGACCTGGGAATCGTCCTTGAAGCCGCCGATGCCAGGGCCATGCCCGGCGCGCGGATCGAGGATCAGGTAGGGGCGCCGCTTCGGGTCCACCTGCACCCCGGCCGGCGGCAGGATGCGCAACAGTGCGTAGTTGACTGGGCGCTCGAAGCTGCGCCCGTCCAGCACGGTCTCGTAGTCGAAATGCAGCAGCGGCGGCTGGCCCTGCTGCAGGTGCTCCAGATAGTCGTTGCCGCGCTGGCGCAGGGTGTCCCAGAACAGCAGCGAGCGCTCGGCAACGTCGACGCCGTAGCGATACCAGTCGTTGTACAGCTCCCAGGGATTGACCGACCTGGCCAGTTCCTCCTTGAAGGCCTTGCTCACCCGTGCCGTGAAATTCTCCTGAGCGATGCTGCTGCGTTTCTGCAAGACCTTGCCGGTCTTGGCTGCGATATCCTGGCTGCGTGCCAGCCTGGCGGCGATGTCCTAATCCTTGTCCATGTATCTGCCCTGTGCTGTTGACTTGGCACAGAAGCCTAGTTGCTGTCCCCGTGTAGGCCATGCCGCTGGTCGGCAACGAGCGGGATAGACGTTTGCAGCGCCAGGGCAAGCACGGCAAAGAGGCCAAGCGCTGCGCAGCGGGCGCGTCCGGCGCCCTGCCGCACTGCGCTGGCAAAGCTCACGGCCGAGGCTAGATTCAGGTGATTGCCGCAACTGGCTTTCCGCCCGGAGATCCGCATGAGCACGTTCAAGGTCGCCTGTCCGCCGTCGCTGTTCGACAGTTTCATCCTCGACTACCCGATGATCGACCTGGCCAGCACCGACTTCACCAATGTGGCGGCTGTGGTGGCGCTGGCGGACGAGGCGCGGGAGGTGCTGACCCGGATCGGCCATACCGGGTTCCCGATCCCGCTGTTCGTCGCCCTGCGGCCGGACGAGACGGTGCCGGAAGACATCCTTTCCCGCATTGCCGGCACGCTGAAGGTGGGCAAGGGCGAGCGCCACTTCAACGGCAAGCGCATCGCCCAGGCGGCCGACACCTACACACAGAAGCTCTACCCGCCGTTCTTCAAGGCGCTGAAGGAGTACGTCAAGACCGGCAACGTGGCCTTCGACTGCCCGGGGCACCAGGGCGGGCAGTTCTTCCGCGGCCATCCGCTGGGACGGGCGTTCTTCGAATTCTTCGGCGAGAACGTGTTCCGCGCCGACCTGTGCAATGCCGACGTCAAGCTCGGCGACCTGCTGATCCACGAGGGGCCGGCCCGCGACGCGTAGATGAACGCCGCGCGCATCTACAACGCCGACAAGACCTACTTCGTGCTCAACGGCACCTCGACCTCGAACAAGGTGGTGACCAGCGCGCTGCTGGCCAAGGACGACCTGGTACTGTTCGACCGCAACAACCACAAGTCCATCCACCTCGGCGCGCTGATCCTCTGCGGCGCCCGGCCGGTGTATCTGGAGACGGCGCGCAACTGCTACGGCTTCATCGGCGGCATCGACGCGCACTGCTTCGACGAACAGTACATCCGCGCGGCGATTGCCGAGGTCGATCCGGCCACGGCGCAGCAGGAGCGGCCGTTCCGCCTGGCGGTGATCCAGCTCGGCACCTACGACGGCACCATCTACGACGCCCGACAGGTGGTGGACCGGATCGGCAAACTGTGCGACTACATCCTGTTCGACTCGGCCTGGGTCGGCTACGAACAGTTCATCCCGATGATGCACGACAGCTCGCCGTTGCTGCTCGACCTGGGCCCTGACGATCCGGGGCTGTTCGTCACCCAGTCGGTGCACAAGCAGCAGGCGGGCTTCTCGCAGTCGTCGCAGATCCACAAGAAGGACCGCCACATCAAGGGCCAGCCCCGCTACTGCAACCACAAGCGGCTGAACAACGCCTACATGATGCATGCCTCGACCAGTCCGTTCTATCCGATCTTCGCGGCGCTGGATGTCAACGCGCAGATGCATGACGGGCTGGCGGGGCGCAACCTGTGGCGCGAGTGCATCAAGAACGGCGTGGAGGCGCGCAAGCTGCTGCTGCGTACCTGCAAGTACATCAAGCCATTCATCCCGACGCTGGTGGACGGCCTGCCGTGGGCCGAGCACGAAACCGAGATGATCATCGACGACCTGAGCTTCTTCAAATTCAAGCCGGAAGACAAGTGGCACGACTTCGCCGGCTACGCCAGGGACCAGTACTACGTCGACCCGTGCAAGATGCTATTGACCACCTTTGGCATCGACCCGACCACCGGGGGCTATGCCTCGCTCGGCATTCCGGCCGCGGTGCTCGCCCACTACCTGCGCGCCAACGGCATAGTGCCGGAGAAGGCGGACCTCAACTCCATCCTGTTCCTGCTCACACCCTCGGACAACTTCGCCAAGCTGCAGCACCTGGTGGCCCATATTGCCCAGTTCGAGCGCCATATCGACCACGACAGTCCGCTGAGCGAAGTGCTGCCGGCCATCCATGCCGCGCACGAAAAATACAGCGGCTATACGCTGCGCCGGCTGTGCAAGGAAATGCACGACTTCTACAAGCGCCACGAGATGAACAAGCTGCAGAAGCAGATGTTCAGGAAGGAACACTTCCCCCGCCAGGCCCTGACGCCGTGGGAAGCCAACCAGCACCTGCTGCGCAACAACGTCGAGCTGGTGCCGCTGGCCGAGATCGACGGACGGATTGCTGCGGAAGGGGCGCTGCCCTATCCGCCCGGGGTGCTCTGCGTGGTGCCCGGCGAGGTATGGGGTGGTGCGGCGCTCAAGTACTTCCTGGCGATGGAGGAGGGCGTCAACGCGCTGCCCGGCTTCGAGCCGGAAATCCAGGGCGTCTACCTGCAGCGGGAAGCCGACGGCCGCAAGCGTGCCTACGGCTACGTGGTCAAGGAGTAACGCAGCAGTCACGGCGGTGTCGGGTCGGCACCGCTGTGACTGACGTTCAGACGTAATAAACCGAATCGGAGAACTGGATGCTCTCCACCCCGACCAGCTTCACGGCGAAAGCGTCGGCAATCAGTAGGGCTTCGCTGGCGGAGGAGGTGATCCATACGCTGGATTCGCTCATGGAGAGAGCCAGCAGGTCATCGCCATCCCCCCCGTAGACGGTGTCGTAGCCTCCGGTGCCCAGGTTGAATACGTCGTTGCCGGCATTGCCGTAGAGGACGTTGTCGACTTCGTTGTCGAAGAAAGTGTCGTTGGCGCCGCCGCCTATGGCGTTCTCGATGACGACTCCGTAGGCGATGCCCAGTGCACCTTCGCCGGTGAAGAACTCGTCCGCCAGGCTATTGAAGGTTTTTTCGACAAAGTGGTCGTAATACGAGTGGCCGAGCGCGGCGGTGAGGGTTGCCTGGGCCTCGGCGATCTGGGTGTCGAGACTGCGGTAGTTGACCGTGCTATAGCTGCCGGGCGTGAGGTCGATGGCGTTCTGGTGCGTGGTGAGGGAAAAGTCCAGCGTATCCGTGCCGCCGGCATCCCAGATGGTTTCGTAAAAGGGATCATCGCCGTAGGCGTAGGTGTCGTTGCCGGTTGCCGTGGCCATGTCGGCGCCATAAAGGCTTTGCAGGGCAGCAATGTCGTACACCATGAAGGTGTGCGGGTAGACGCTCTCCGTGCTGAAGGATACCGGGCCGTCTGCCCAGGAAAGCATGGGCACGAGCGCGTGGCTTTCGGTGTACGACATCACGGTGTTGGCATGAACGTCTTCGCTTTCAGGCAGGATTGACACCCCTTCGAAAGGGTGTTTCAGGCCCAGTGCATGCCCTAGTTCATGGAGGACGCCAAAATAGGCGTAGGTACCGTCAGCGAAGCTTTCGGTCGCATCGCTGATCAGGTTGCTGCCGAGGAACAGATCCCCAGCGATGGCAAGCTGCCCGGAAACCTCTGGAAAGTAGGCGTATGCATAGGTGGTGCTGAGTGTATCGACTACGCCGAGCCGGATGTCGCCGTTGCTGTCCACCTTGCCGATGTCGAGACCGCTAATGGCTTCGGCATGTTGCATCAAGGCGTCGATCTGGCCCTGTGCGAACGCCGGAACGGGCTGCCAGTTGACGATGTCGTCCTGGTTGCTGTGATCGGCCGGTTGCGATTGCTCGTAGCTGTAGGTGAGGTCGGTCTTGCCCCACTTCGAGAAGCTCGACTCCAGGCTTATGTCCAGCGCCTGGACGATGTAGCTGCTGGTATCCAGCAACTCGCTGGTTTGTACGCCAGAAATGGTCTGGCTTTTCGATATGGCCTGTTGTTCAGGCGTATTGCTCTTCAATTGTTCATCAAGCAGAGCAGCAACCAGGCTTTCGCTAACGGCGGTTTTCAGCGAGCCGGCAATGCTGTTGCTGGATTTTTCGAGATGCCCCAAGGTTGCGAGCACGCCATCGACCGTCGCCGCCGTCGCGCTCTTTCCCTTCGCCAGTACGGTGCCGATTAGCTGGGTGATGCTGCCGGTGGTCATGACGATCACGCTGGCTGCGTCAGCGGCCACGCTGACGACAAGATCGCGCTGTTCGGTACTGAGACCGGCGGAATCGGCGGCCGTCGCGAGGATCTCGGCGATCTGCGTCGCATCGTCGAGACGCAGTTGTTTGCCATCGGCAATCTGTCGGGCAATGGCATCGAGCAGACCTGTCTGCAGGGTGCCGCTATTTGTGCCGGATGCTCCGGCCAGCACGGCGCCGCCCATTTTCAGCAGAGCATCCAATTGCTCCTGTACCTGCAGGGCCTTGAGGGCGTTGGTCACCTTTGGACTGCCGGCCTTGCCGAGGTCGGCAGTTTTGGCTGGGTCGAGCGTCAGCAGGCTGATTCCCTTGAGTCCCAGCGATAGCAGCAGACTCTTGGCTGCGACGCTCGGGGCGGTACCGGTTGCGTGGGCGATCGACTGGATCAGGGTGGTCAGCGAGTTCACCACCTTGGCGTTGCTGGCAGCAGTGAGCGTCAGGGTGTTGGCCAAGTCGGTTGCGAGGTTGAAGCCGCCCTCGACCACCAGAGGGCCTTTCAGCGCCTTGCCGGCGCCGATCAGGATGAACTTGCCGCTGGCATCGGCGACAGTGCCAATTTCGTTGCTGTCCCGAACGCCATCGCCGTCCAGATCCACGAATACGCTGGCGTTGCCGATACCGCTGATGATGCCGGACTTCTTTGCCATGAGGATTTCCTATCCTGATTTCTTGCCGAGGCTGGGCGACCCGCAATGGGAGATCGCCAGCCGATTTCGAGTGGTCTGCGGGCCAGCATGAGTTCTGCTGCGTGGCAAGTTCGGGGCGGATGATACCGTCCCGGCGAGGAGCATGGCGAAGCAGCTCTCAATGGCGAGTCGTTCAGCCAGTAGCCGGCGTAGCAGCCAGACCGTCTGGGGCTAGCTCCACCGGCGGAGGTCGAGGCAGCGCTCGGTGTGCAGCGGGCCGAACAGCTCGGTGGCGGCATAGGTGCTGTAATGCAGCTCGTCCACGCCTAGTGCTAGCGGCTCATCTTCGTCGAAGGCCGCCAGGCGCTGCTGCAGGTCGGCGCGCAGTACGGTGCGGCCGTAGAGTCCCACGGTGAGATGGGCGTGGTAGGGGCTCTGGCGGATCTCTGCGCTGTGCCCAGCCAGTACCGTCCGCAGCGCTTCCAGCCGGCCTGCGGGATCGGTCACGCTGAGGAAGGGCGCGCTGGCGAAGCTGTCCAGGCCGCTGATGTGCAGCTCGAACGGGGCGGCACCCAGCTCGCGCAACGCCTGTTGCTGGGCCGCGAGTCGCGCAAGGGGGAAGTCATCGTCCAGCAGCGCCTGCTCGGCGGGGAAGCCGCAGACGAACAGGGTGATATGCGCCTGGCGCCGGTAGCCTTGATGCAGCCAGTCGCCCAGATGGGCCTGCGCCCGCGCCACTCGAGCCAGGACCTGCGGACACTCCACCGGCAGTGTCCACACGCCGTAGCGGGCGCGGCCGCGGTGCCATTCCGGGTAATCGCGCTGCTCGCAGGCGATGCTCTGCGCGGGGGCATTGCCGGTGTCGGAGAACCGCACTCAGGCCCGCACCTAGGCCAGTGGCGCCAGCAGGGCGTTCAGGTCGGCCTCGCTGAGGGCCCAGTCGCCCTGGCCGCCGCCCTCCAGCACGCTGCGCGCGAGGCTGGCCTTGCTCTGCTGCAGCTGCTGGATCTTCTCCTCGACGCTGCCGCGGGCGATCAGCTTGTAGACGAACACCGGCTTGTCCTGGCCGATGCGGTAGGCGCGGTCGCTGGCCTGGGCTTCGGCGGCCGGGTTCCACCAGGGGTCGAAGTGAATCACGGTGTCGGCGGCGGTCAGGTTGAGGCCGGCGCCGCCTGCCTTGAGGCTGATCAGGAACACCGGCACCGCACCGCTCTGGAACGCCTGCACCGGCGCACGGCGGTCCTGGGTGGCGCCGGTGAGCTTGGCATAGGCGATCTTGCGGGCCTTCAGCTCGCCTTCGATCAGGCCGAGCATGCTGGTGAACTGGGAGAACAGCAGTACGCGGCGGCCCTCGCTGGTCAGCTCCTCGAGCATCTCCAGCAGGGCGCTCAGCTTGCCGGAGTCGGCGCTGCCGTGCTCGGCGCCTTCGTCACCGAGCAGGCGCAGGTCGCAGCAGGCCTGGCGCAGGCGCAGCAGGGCCTCGAGGATGACGATCTGGCTGCGGCCGATGCCCAGGCGCTGGATCTCGGCGCGGACCTTCTGGTCCATGGCCAGGCGCAGGGCCTCGTAGCGATCACGCTGCACGTCGGTCAGCTCGATGCGCTGGGTGATCTCGGTCTTCGGCGGCAGTTCGCGCGCCACCTGCTCCTTGGTGCGGCGCAGCAGGAAGGGTCTGACCCGCGCGACCAGATGGGCCAGGCGCAGGGCGTCAGCCTTCTTTTCGATCGGCGTGCGGTAGGTGCGGGTGAAGGCCTTGCTGTCGCCGAGCCAGCCGGGCATCAGGAAGTTGAACAGCGACCACAGTTCGCCGAGGTGGTTTTCCAGCGGCGTGCCGGTCAGGCACAGGCGCTGGTCGGCGCTGAGCTGGCCGGCGGCCTGGGCCGCGCGGCTGCGCGGATTCTTGATGTTCTGCGCCTCGTCGAGGATCAGCAGATGCCAGCCGCGGCCGACGAACTGCTTGAGGTCGCGCGGCAGCAGGGCGTAGGTGGTCAGCACCAGATCGTGCTCGCCGATCTGTTCGAACAGCGCCTTGCGCTTGGCACCGTGCAGGGCCAGTACGCGCAGCTGCGGGGCGAAGCGCGCCGCCTCGTCCTGCCAGTTGGGGATCAGGCTGGTGGGCATGACGATCAGCGCCGGGCGGGTCAGGCGCCCGGCCTGCTTCTCAGCGAGGATGTGCGCCAAGGTCTGCAGCGTCTTGCCCAGGCCCATGTCGTCGGCGAGGATGCCGCCGACCTTGAGTTCGCGCAGCGCCTGCATCCAGGCCAGGCCGTGCTGCTGATAGTCGCGCAGCTCGGCGTGCAGGCCGGCCGGCGTGGCCACCGGCTGTTGCGGCAATTCCTGCAGGCGCCGGGCGAATTCGCGCAGGCGCTCGCCGCCCAGCCAGTGCAAGGCGGGTACCCC